>NZ_LQPI01000001.1 GCF_002101775.1 Mycolicibacter nonchromogenicus
GACCGATGGTGGCCCCGCCACCGACCCCGGCCGGGCCACCATCGGTCACCATGCCGGCCTACATGTACCTGGTCGGCGGTCTGGACATGGGTGCGCGACGCGGCTCGGGCACCAGCTCCCGGAAGAAGGCGGCCCCGAAACCCGACAGTGCCGCGGCGCCCGCGGAGGAGCCGGCGCAGCAGGCGACTCAGCATCGGAGGCGGCGTCGGGCGAAGGTCGGAATGCTGGGCCGCGGCCACGAGTACATGGACCTCGAACCCGAGCCGGTGAGCGTGGTCGCCTCCAGTCGCGGTGTCGGGGCGCACGGCGTCGCCGGTGGCGCCCGTCAGGTGCCCAGTGCGCGGCCGGGCGGCCTGACCGCGCTGGCCGACGACGGGTTCGGCAGCGGCGCGGTCAGCCCGATGATGCCGAACACCTGGCCGACCGAACCGGACTAGACGGGACGGCGGCGATGAAATTGGGTCCAGGGCTGTTCCCGCTCTCCGCGCACAGCCCTGGACGCAAACTCAACATCACCTTGCCCCGGACTCGCCGCAGCGAATCCGATTCCCGCCGCGGTCCAGCGGGTCGGGCCCCAGCCCCAGGTACTTCTCGCGCAGCCTGTCCCACAGCTCCAGCTGCGCCCATTCGGGCTCGTCGCGCATCTGCTGGTCGTTGGTGAGGAACGGGTTGGGCAGCATCACCGTCATCATCTGCTCGTCGCGCCCGTTGTAGAGCCGCACGCCCCACGACTGCGGGTTGCCATCCTTGCCGATACGGCGGTACAGCTCGGCCCGGCGGCAGCGGCGGATGCGGCCCAGCTCCGAGCCGCTGGCGCGATGCTTGCCGATGCACAGGTGAAAGTGCCAGCGGCCGAAATCGATGGTGGCGTAGCCGTCGAGCATGCCGATCTTGCGCGGTGGGTTGGGGGCCGCCACCTCCCACGCGGCGCCTTCCATGATGATGCCGAACCAGATCTGGTCCCAGTATTCGTCGAAGCACAAATGCAGCAGATCCAGCAGGCTCTGCTGGTCGGTGGGCAACGGCCAGAGCTGTTCGCGGCCGCGGTCTTCGGTATCGACGATCGGAGGATCGGCGACGACGGTGCCGGTGTTCTCGGTCATGGAGATCCCTTCTTTCACAGGGTTATACGGGTCTGCGGTTTGTGGGTCAGTGCGCAGTCGCCGCACAGTCCGCCACCGGGTGTGCGATAGAACAGGCAGCAACTGTTGCGCCGGTAGTCGGTGCCGGAGTCGCTGAAACATACCGCGCTGTTGAGGTATTCGTGCTCGCACATGCGGCGGGCCAGAGCCCAACTCGGTTCGGTCGCAAGGTCTGCCCCGTGGTGCCAACTCAAGGCCCGGGCGGCGCCCAGGGCGGCGCTGGCGGCGTTGCCCAGCAGGAGCCGCTCGGAGATCGGAGTGATCACTCGCACCGCGGCGACCAGCGGCTTGAGATGCTGTGTCACGATCATGTCGGCCAGCGACACTTCAAGCGCCTCAGAACCCGTAGAGCTCTGCCAGGCAAGGGGATCGGTCAGGTGCAGCTGGATAGTGCCTGCCGAAGCGGCGTAGCAGAGCTGCTCGGGGTCCAGATCGATCAGCAGCCCGTGCTCGGCCAGCCCGCCCAGTCCGATCGACCACAGGCGTGCGGCGTACCCCAGGAAAAAAGTGGACGCCGCCACCCGGAGGTCCGAAGCGCGGATCCGTTCCTGCACGTGGGAGAGCGTGCCCGCCAATAACTCCGGGTCGGAATAGAGCTGCGCCACCGGTCGCCAGTCGGCTTTGTCGGCAACTCCCGTCGAGACCGCGAAATAGGAACTGACGGAAGTCAATTCGGCTAAGGCCGTGATCGTCTGCTGCGTCGGAGCGCAGCGATGCGGGGATGTCGCCAGTGCGCGCAACCGCTGGGGCAGATCGCGCAGTGAGCTGACCTGCTCGGTGTCCGCGCTGTGCACCGTGATGGTGCCGGGATCGGATGCAGAGAGCACGATCTCGGCGGATTCGCCAATTTCCCAGCCCTCCCGGGACAGCACCCGGGCCAGCGCCGAACGCAACGGCTCGTCGGCATCGACACGGGCGGTGCGCGCTGCACCGTCGCGGTCGGCTCGGGAACTGAGCTCGAACATGCCGCTGGCCACATCGAAGCGCAAGGTGTCGTTGCCGAACATCTCGCCGATCCGGCCGGACAGCATCAGCTCCTCGCCGACGGCGTCCAACAGAGCACCCGCCGGATCCATCAGCCACACCCGGTCGGCCACCCGCAGTGCCAACTCCAGATCGTGCGTGCTGAGCACCACCGCCAGCTGCTGCTCGCGGGCCAGCGTGCGCAGCAGCCCGAACAGCGCGGCCCGCGAGGACACGTCCAGGAATGCGGTCGGCTCGTCGAGGATCAGCAGACCGGGCTGCTGGGCCAGTGCCCGCGCGGTCAGGACGCGCTGGCATTCGCCGTCGGACAGTTCGGCGGCCGGCCGTGCGGCCAGATGTTGGGCTCCGGTCGCCGCCAGCGCCCAGTCGATGATCTGCTCGTCGGCCGGGCGTAACCGTCCACCCAGGCCCAGGTGCGGGATGCGGCCCAGTCCGACCAACTCCCGTGCCGACAGGAAACCCGGATCGATGCGCTCGGTCAGCACCACCGCAACCCGGCGCGCCAGCTCGTCGCGCGGCAGGGCGGTCAGGTCTGCGCCGTCGAGCAGCACACGTCCGCCCAGCGCGGGCTGCAGCCCGGCCAGGGTGCGGATCAGGGTGGATTTGCCGGCGCCGTTGGGGCCGATCAGCACGGTCAGCTCGCCTCGGCTGGCCTGGGCGGCCAGTCCGGCCGCCACCGTCACCGGCCGACGGCGGTTGCGGTAGCCGATCGCCAGCCCGGCAAGCTCCACCGCCGGCGCCGGGTTCATGATGCCAACCCCGGGCCGCGACGACCCCGCAACAGCACGGTGATCACCACTGGGGCTCCGACCAGCGCGGTCACCGCATTGATCGGGATGACCAAGTCACTGCCGGGCACCTGGCTGATGATCCCGCAGCCCAGCGCGGCGACCGCACCCAGCAACATGACCGTCGGCACCACCACGCGGTGATCGGAGGTGCGGGCCAGGATGCGAGCCACGTGCGGCACCACCAGACCTAGGAACGCGATCGGCCCGCAGAACGCGGTCGTGACTCCCGCCAGCAGCGATGCGGACACCACCGTGGCTACCCGGGCCCGGTGCACATGGATGCCCATGGTCGCCGCGTAGCTCTCACCGAGCAGCAGGGCATTGAGGGGCCGGATGGTCAGGGTCGCGGTCACCAGGCCGATGGCGACCAGCGGCAGCAGCAGCCGAAGATCGGCCCATCCTGTTCCGGCGAAGCTGCCCAGGCCCCACAACAGATACTGCTGGACCCGCTGCGGATCGGAGTACACCATCGCCAGGCTCACCAGTGCCGTGCTGGCCGCGCCGATCATCACACCGATCAGCAGCAGGGTGGCCGCCGAGCGGGTCCACCGCGAGAGCACCAGGACCAGCGTGAGCATGGCCGCTGCCCCCAGCGCCGCGGCGAGCACCTCCGCGGCACGGCTGGCACCGGCAACCGCGGTGGTGAAACCCCCGCCGGCCGCACCACCGAGCAGCACCACCAGGGCGACGCCCAGGCTGGCGCCGGAACTGACGCCCAGGATGTAGGGGTCGGCGAGGGTGTTGCGGAACAGGGTCTGCAGTTGCAGGCCCGCGACCCCCAGTGCCGAGCCGGCCGCCAGCGCGGTCAGGACCCGCGGTAGGCGCATGTTCCACACGATCACCTGCCAGCGCGGATCGGACGCCTCGGCGCCCACCAGCACCCGGACGGTGTCGGCCATCGGCACCCGCACCGGGCCCAGTACCAGCCCCAGCAGGGCCAACAACGCCACCGCGGCGGCGAGCGCGGTCAGCACCACGGCGATACGCGGCTTCACCGCTGCACCCGCCGATAGAACTCGAACTCGTGGCGCCCGGCCAGCTCGGGGTGCAGGATCGCGACCAGGTCGCCGAGCAGCAGATCCGGTCGCGCGGTGCCGCGTTCCCAGTAGAGGTTGCCGCCGTCGGGAGTCACCGCCTTGGTCGCCGACCACACCTGGCCGGTACGCACCGCGCTCAGTTCGCCGTATCTGCTGTCGCGTGCCACCGCGTCATCGAGGCTCTGCCAGTTTTCGGTCACCAACCACAATGGCGCGGTGCCGACCTGGGCGTACACCGACTCGAAGTTCAACTGCCTGCTCTCGGAGCCGGTAGCAGACAGCCATGGGTAGCTACCGCCGGCGTCGGCGACCAGCCTGCCCGAATAGCTGTCACCGGTGGGCATCGACCAGGTGCCCGAATACATGGTGCCGACCAGAACATCGACGGGCTGGGCGGAGGCGGCTTGGGCCGCCAGGGCCTGGTAGCTGCCGCGGATCGACGCGTAGATCTGCCCGGCCTGCTGCTCGGTGCCGGTCAGCGCGGCGAACACCTTGATCCACTCGGCCCTGCCCAGCGGCGTGGATTCCAGCCATTCGGCGTCGGCCACCACGGGGATTCCGGCGTCGCGCAGCTTGGGATGGCCGGGATCGTCGACTCCCTCGGTGACTACCACGTCGGGGCCGGCGCCGATCACGCTCTCGACGTTGATCTGCCCACCGGAGGCATACCCGACGATTTGGCCAGCCGCGATCCGCGCGCGGATCTGCGGGTCGGCGACCGCGGCCGGGCTTGCCACCCCGGTGACCACACCGGCCTGGCCGAGCTCGGTGATCATCGCCAGGTGCGTCGTCGAGCCCGAGTAGAGACTGTGCACCGGCACGGTGATCCGCGGGGCGTGGGCGAGCTCACCGGTCAGGGCCGGCGCTGGAGCCCCGCAGCGCACCAGCACGTAGGTCACCGGTTTGCCGCCCAGGTACGGACGTTCGACGGTCAACACCTGATAGCTGCCGTGGTAGCTGATGGCGAAATTGGTGGCCTCGGTCAGCGTCGATTTGACCGGGAAGTAGTCGGCGGCCGGATCGAAGTCGGTTATGCAGCCGGCACGCGCCTCGTGCACCTGGGAGGAGGGTGCATCGGAGCAGCTGGCCAACACGGTGGCCAGCGCCGTCAACAGCGCGGGGACTACCCGCAGCGCATGGAGCATGGGCGTGAGTCAGCTTCCTCGGGGTACACCGCCCCGGTACGCAGGACGCGATGACGTGAGTCTCCTGGCTCTCGGATCACTGCTCGCCTCGCCTTCCAGCCCCACGTGTGGCGGGCCGTGGCTGATGAGGGTCGCTCCCCGATGACAGTGGCGGGACCGCGCCGGATTCGCACCGGCTTCCTCAATCGTCATCGCCTTACCGGCGACATTCTCGCATGCCGTTCTGGGTTAGGCTGGCCGCCGTCTCGTGGCGTCAGGAACCCGGTGTGATTCCGGGGCGGTTCCGCCACTGTGATGGGGCACGCGTTGACTGCCAGCGCGGCGAAGCCGGGCGCAGCAGGTCAACGCCATGGGCACAGCGCGCCCCCAGCCAGATACGGTCACGAGGCATCCGACGACGAGGGGCGAGAACCCCGAGGAGGTCCTTCGATGCTTCAGGCACGGCGCATCGCGTTGCTGTCCACGTCCGACACCGATCTGCTGTCCGCGCGGGCCAGCGGCGCGGCGTATCGCCTCGGGAACCCGTCGCGTCACGACATCGAACCGCTGCTCGACGGCGTCGATGTCGTGGTGCTGCGCATCCTGGGCTCGTCCGCCGAGATCACCGACGAGCTGGGCCTGCTGCGCGCCACCGGGCTGCCGCTGGTGGTGCTGGGAGGGGAGCGGTCACCCAGCGCCGAGCTCATGGAGTGCTCCACCGTCCCGATCGGGCTGGCCGCACAGGCGCACGCGTATCTCGCCGAAGGCGGGCCGGCCAACCTCGCTCAATTACACGCATTCCTGTGTGACACGGTGCTGCTGACCGGGGAGGGTTTCGAAGAGCCGGCGGTGATCCCGGATTGGGGGTACGGCCAGCGGACGACGGTGGGCGGCCCGGACGCGCTGCGGGTCGGGGTGCTCTACTACCGGGCCCACGAGGTCAGCGGCAATGCCGGTTTCGCGCACGCATTGGCCGACGCGATCGACGCCACCGGCCGCGCGGTCGGGGTGCCGATCTTCGCCGCGTCGCTGCGCAATGCCCCCGATGAGCTCTTCGAGGCGCTCGGCGGGCTGGATGCGGTGGTGGTGAGCATGCTGGCCGCCGGTGGAGCGATGAACGCCACTGCCAGTGTCAGTGCCGGCGACGACGACGGCGCCTGGGACATCGAACGCATCGCGGCACTGGACATGCCGGTGTTCCAGGGTCTGTGCCTGGGATCGTCGCGGGCGGATTGGGCGGCCAACGATGACGGCGTCAGTCCGCTGGACTCGGCCACCCAGATCGCCATCCCGGAATTCGACGGCCGGATCATCACGGTTCCGTTCTCTTTCAAGGAGATCGACGACGACGGGCTGCCGCACTACGTCGCCGATACTGAGCGCTGCGCCCGGGTGGCGGCGATCGCGGTGAATCACGCTGCGCTGCGGCGTATCCCGAATGGACAAAAGAAGCTGGCCTTGGTGCTGTCGGCGTACCCCACCAAGCATTCCCGGGTGGGCAACGCGGTCGGTCTGGACACGCCCGTCTCGGCGGTGCGGCTGCTGCGCCGGCTGGCTGAAGAGGGATATGACGTCGGCGACGGCTTTGGGGTGTTGGACATCGCAGACGAGGCTGCGGCCGGGGATCGGCTGATCCACAGCCTGATCGATGCTGGGGGCCAGGACGAGAACTGGTTGTCTGCCGCGCAGCTTGCCGATGCTCAGGTGCGGGTCACCGCGCAGCAGTATGCCCAGTGGACCGCCCAGCTGCCTGATGAGCTGCGCGACGCGATGGCGACCGCGTGGGGGCCGGCGCCGGGCAAGCTGTTCGTCAATGACGCCGGCGAGATCGTGGTGGCCGCGCTGCAATCCGGCAACATCGTGCTGATGATTCAGCCGCCCCGCGGCTTCGGGGAGAACCCGGTGGCGATCTACCACGACCCGGAGCTGCCCCCGAGTCACCACTACCTGGCCGCATACCGTTGGCTGGGAAGAGGTTTCGGTGCGCACGCGGTGATCCACCTGGGCAAGCACGGATCGATGGAGTGGCTGCCCGGCAAGACCGCTGCGCTGTCGTCGGCCTGCGCCACCGATGCGATGATCGCCGACCTGCCCCTGATCTACCCGTTCCTGGTCAATGACCCCGGCGAGGGTGCCCAGGCCAAACGGCGGGCGCACGCCATCATCGTCGATCACCTGATTCCGCCGATGGCGCGCGCCGAGTCTTACGGCGACATCGCGCGGCTCGAACAGCTGCTCGATGAGTACGGCAACATCGCGAGCATGGACCCGGCCAAGCTGCCGGCGATCCGGGGCGAGATCTGGAACCTCATGCGGGCCGCGGAGATGCACCGCGACCTGGGCCTGGACGAGCGGCCCGACGATGACGAGTTCGACGACTTCCTGCTGCACGTCGACGGTTGGCTCTGTGAGATCAAAGACGCCCAGATTCGGGACGGGCTGCATGTGTTGGGCGGTGCCCCGGTGGGCCCGGCGCGGGTGAATCTGGTGCTGGCGATCTTGCGCGCCGCCCAGGTCTGGGGTGGGGTGGACCGCGCGGTGCCCGGCCTGCGGGCTGCGCTGGGACTCAAGGACGACGCCACCGCGGCCGCCGTCGACGAGATCGAGGGCCGCGCACGGCAGCTGGTCGAGGCCATGGAGGCCGCCGGCTGGGAGGCCGGGGCGGCCGACACACTGCATCCCGACCCGCAGGTGTGCCGAGTGCTCAGATTCGCTGCCACTGAAGTGGTTCCGCGTCTGGCCGGAACGTCGGGAGAGCTGGGGTCGGTGCTGCATGCGCTGGCCGGCGGCTTTGTCCGGCCTGGACCGTCCGGGTCGCCGCTGCGGGGCTTGGTCAATGTGTTGCCGACGGGCCGCAACTTCTACACCGTCGACCCGCGCGCCGTGCCGTCGCGGCTGGCGTGGCAGACCGGGCAGGCGATGGCGGATTCGCTGGTGCGTCGCTACCTCGATGACACCGGTGGCTACCCGGAGTCTGTCGGGTTGTCGGTCTGGGGGACCTCGGCGATGCGTACTTCGGGCGACGACGTCGCCGAGGTGCTGGCCCTGCTCGGAGTGCGACCCGAGTGGGACGAGGCGTCTCGACGCGTGTCGGGGCTGGAGGTCATGTCTCTGGAGGAGTTGGGGCGTCCCAGAATCGATGTGACGGTGCGCATTTCCGGGTTCTTCCGGGATGCCTTCCCGCACGTGGTGGCGATGCTCGATGACGCGGTGCAGATGGTCGCCACTCTGGATGAGCCCGCGGACGTCAACTTCGTTGCCGCGCATGCTCGGGCCGACCTGGCCGAACACGGCGATCAGCGCCGCGCTACCATCCGGATCTTCGGCTCGGCGCCCGGTTCCTACGGGGCGGGCATCCTGCAGGTGATCGAGGCCGGTACTTGGCGCGACGACAAGGACCTTGCCGAGGTCTACACCACCTGGGGTGGCTTCGCCTACGGACGTGGATTGGCCGGCGCGCCCGCAACCGAGGACATGCGCACCAACTACCGCCGGATCAAGGTGGCCGCCAAGAACATCGACACCCGCGAGCATGACATCGCCGACTCCGACGACTACTTCGTCTACCACGGCGGCATGATCGCCACCGTGCGGGCGTTGTCCGGTGCCGACCCGAAAGCCTATGTGGGGGACTCGACCTCGCCGGATGCCATCCGGACCCGCACCCTGGCCGAGGAGACCGCCCGGGTGTTTCGGGCCCGGGTGGTCAACCCGCGCTGGATCTCCGCGATGCGACGGCACGGCTACAAGGGCGCCTTCGAGCTGGCCGCCACCGTCGACTACCTGTTCGGGTTCGACGCCACCGCCGGTGTGGTGCACGACTGGATGTACGAAAGGCTCGCGGCCGAGTATGTGCTGGACCCGCAGACACGCGAGTTCCTCGACAAGTCCAACCCCTGGGCGCTGCAGGGCATCGTGGAACGGTTGACCGAGGCCGTCGACCGCGGGCTGTGGGAGCACCCCGACCCCGAGACCATGGCGGCGTTGCGGCAGGCTTACTTAGACGTTGAGGGCGACCTGGAGGATCGGTGAAAGTCTGGATTCTCGGCATCGGTATGGGACCGCAGCACGTCACCGCCGAGGTCGCCAGCGCGCTGCGGTCGGCCGACTATGTCGTCGCCTCCGAGAAGTCCTCCGACGACGGTCTTCTGGCAGTGCGCCGTGCCGTCGTCGACACCTACGTACCTTCTGTTCCCATCGTCGCGGTCGCCGACCCGGTGCGCGACCGCTCCCCGGCGCTCACGGAGCCCGACTATGCCCGCGCGGTGGCCGACTGGCATGCCGCCCGGGCACAGTGCTACGCCGACGTGCTGCGGGCCCGCGGTGGGGTGGCCGCCTTCCTGGTCTGGGGCGACCCCGCCCTGTACGACTCGACCATCCGCATCGTCGATCGGGTGAAAGACCTTGGGGTAGATCTGGATTACGACGTGCTGCCGGGGATCAGCGCCCCGCAACTGCTGGCCGCCCGGCATCGGATCGTGCTGCATGAGGTGGGCCGTCCGGTGCACATCACCACCGGACGCCGGCTGCCGCAGGCTGCTGCTGCCGGTCAGGACAACATCGTCGCGATGCTAAACCCGGATGAGCTCGACCTGTCCGCGCTGGGCGACTGGACGATCTGGTGGGCCGCCAACCTCGGGGCGGCGGGGGAACGGTTAGTCAGCGGCCGGGTCCGCGATGTCGTGGGCCAGATCGCGGCCGCCCGAGCCTCAGCCAAGGCCGAGGCGGGCTGGGTGATGGATGTGTTCCTGGTGCGGCGGATCTGATGGCCGGAATCTTGATCGCCGGAACCACCAGCGATGCCGGCAAGACCGTAGTGGCCACCGGGGTGTGTCGGGCGCTGGCCCGCCGCGGGGTGCGGGTGGCGCCCTACAAGGCGCAGAACATGTCGAATAACTCCATGGTGTGTGTCGACGCCGATGGCTTGCCCACGGAAATCGGCCGGGCGCAGTGGATTCAAGCGCTCGCCGCGCGCGCCACGCCGGATCCCACGATGAACCCGGTACTCCTCAAACCCGGCAGTGATCAGCAGAGCCATGTGGTGCTCATGGGCCGGCCGTGGGGCACCCTGTCGTCGTCGAACTGGATGCACGGCCGCGCCGAGCTGGCTGCGGCCGCGCACCGTGCCTACGACGATCTCGCCGGGCGCTACGACGTGATCGTCGCCGAAGGGGCGGGCAGTCCCACCGAGATCAACCTGCGCGCCGGCGACTACGTGAACATGGGCTTGGCGCGGCACGCCGGTCTGCCGGTGGTAGTCGTCGGTGACGTCGACCGCGGCGGGGTGTTCGCGGCGTTCTTCGGCACCGTCGCGCTGCTGTCGAGCGAGGACCAGTCGCTGGTGGCGGGGTTCATCGTGAACAAGTTCCGGGGCCGGCTGCGTCTATTGGAGCCCGGCCTGGCGGATCTGGAGCACCTCACCGGCCGGCGTGTCTTCGGCACCTTGCCGTGGCATCCAGAGCTGTGGCTGGACTCCGAGGACGCACTCGATCTGGACGGTCGACGCTCGGTGCGGGCTGGGGCGCGACGGGTCGCGGTCATCCGGCTGCCCCGGATCAGCAACTTCACCGACCTCGACGCACTGGGCCTAGAACCCGACCTGGACGTGGTGTTCGCCGCCGACCCGCGTGGGGTCTCCGACGCTGATCTGGTGGTGTTGCCGGGAACTCGCGCCACGATCCACGATCTGGCATGGCTGCGCTCGCGCGGAATCGATGCCGCGATCGCCGCGCACGTCGCCGCGGGCAAGCCCGTGTTGGGGATCTGCGGAGGTTTCCAGATGCTGGGGAAGAAGATCCGTGACCCTGACGGTATCGAGGGCGCGCCCGCCGAAGTGACAGGGCTGGGCCTGCTCGACATCGAAACCCGCTTTTCCGCCGCCAAAATCCTGCGGCTTTCCGACGGCGGCTACGAGATCCACCACGGTCAGATCACCCGTGGCCCAGCAGCCGGGACCGACGAGGCGTTTCCCGGTGGTGTCCGCACCGGCCAGGTTTTCGGCACCATGCGGCACGGGTGCCTGGAGGCCGACGCATGGCGGGCGGCGTTCCTGGCCGAGGCTTTGGGGCTGGCGGCGTCGCCGGTCGCTTTTCCCGCCGCCCGGGAACGCCGGCTGGATCTGCTCGGGGATCTGATCGAGGAGCACCTGGACGTCGATGCCCTGCTGCAGCTGGCCTTGGGCGGGGCGCCGTCCAGGCTGCCGTTCCTGGCGCCGGGGGCACCGTGACGCGCCTCTTGCTGCTCGGCGGTACCGCCGAGGCACGGGCACTGGCCGATCAATTGGTTGCCGCGGGTGTCGACGTCACAACGTCGTTGGCCGGCCGGGTCGCCGATCCACGGTTGCCGGTCGGGGCGGTACGGATCGGTGGCTTCGGCGGCATCCAGGGTCTGCGAGCGGCGTTGGCCGACTACGACGCCGTTGTGGACGCCACCCATCCGTTCGCGACGACGATGTCAGCCAATGCGGCCGCCGCGTGCGCCGCGGCCGACCGGCCACTGCTGCGGCTGGAACGGCCCGGCTGGGTTCAGCGGGCCGGCCAGGCGTGGCACTGGGCAGACTCGCACGCCCACGCCGGCCAGCTCGCAGCCCGGCTGGGGAACCGGCCCGTGCTGACCATTGGGCGTCAGCACCTGTCGTCATACCTGCCGGCGCTGGCCGGCGCGGCGGTTGTAGCGCGCGTGGTCGCGCCCCCGTCGATCGGCCTGCCGCCCAGCTGGTCGGTGATCAGGGACCGGGGGCCCTATGCGCTGCCCGGAGAACTCGCCCTGCTGCGCGATCACGGCGCGGACGTCATCGTCACCAAAGACTCGGGGGGCGAATACACCTGGCCGAAGATGTTGGCCGCTGAACAACTCGGCCTGCCGGTGGTCGTCGTGCGCCGCCCGGCCCGGCCGGCGGGAGTGCCCACGGTGAACGACGTCGAGCGCGTGGTGGCCTGGGTGCTAGCCGGCGATTGAGGCGAGCTGCAGGGCGACGCCCGCGGTCAACAGTGCGGCGACCTTGACCACCTCCAGTCCCGCGTAGGCGTAGTGAGCGCGGGAGCGCTCGATGATTCCGCCTGGTGGTGCGGTCTGCGCGGCCAGCACCGCATCCGAGCGGCGGCGCAATCGGGGCCGGACCAGAAGAATCTGCCCGCTCAGCACCGCCACCGCTACGGCGACTCCGGCCAGCGCGATCGGCCCCGGGGCGGCGGTGGCCACCGCGAACACCACCACCGCGGCGAACACGATCTCCACCGCGTTGAGGGCCCGGAACACCAGCCGGCCGATACCGAGCCCCAGCGCGAGGGTGATCCCCGGAGCTCGGAACTTCAGTGGCGCCTCCAGGAAGGAGATCGCCAGCACCATGCCCAACCAGACAAAGACGACTGCCGCTGCCAGGGCGTTCATCCCATCACCTCCAGGGAAATCTGTGGCTGTCGCGGCCAACGTATCTGTGTCATTCGGTAACAGACAAGGGTCTTTAGGCGGTAATCCCGGCCACCGACGCCGTCGGGCAGACTGGCAGGCGTGATTGTGGAACATGGAGTACTGCCCATCCGGCCCGGCAGCGAAGCCGACTTCGAAGCAGCCTTCGCCAAGGCACGACCGTTGATCTCCGCTGCGCCCGGATTCCTCGGGATTTCGATGTCCCGGTCGGTCGAGTCGCCGAATCTGTACCTCTTGTTGGTGCAGTGGGAGAACATTGAGGCGCACACCGAGGGGTTCCGGAAGTCGCCGGAGTTCGAGCAGTGGCGTGCGCTGTTGCACGGCTTCTACGAATCGCCGCCGGTGATCGAGCACTTCGTGGGTATCGACTAAGGAGATGGTCGCCCGTGGACGCACAGCGCACCCTGGAGTTCAACGCCCGTAACATCGCGGAGTTCCGCAGCAGCGGAGGAAAGCTGGGCGGTCCATTCGAAGGGGCCCCGGTCCTGCTGCTGACCACCACCGGGGCCAAATCGGGACAGCCGCGCACCAGCCCGATGATGTATCTCCCGGAGGGCGATCGGATCTTCGTGTTCGCGTCCAACGAGGGCAAGGACAATCATCCGAGCTGGTATCACAACCTGCGGGCCAATCCCTCGGCGACGGTCGAACTCGGCACCGACACCTTTGCGGTCACGGCGGTCGAGATCACCGGCGCCGAGCATGACCGGCTCTATGGGATCCAAGCCAAGCGCTATCCCGGCTTCGCCACCTACCGCGAACGCACCCAGCGGGTCATCCCGGTCGTCGAGCTGATCAAGAAATGACTTCGCCTGGGGTGCGTCTCTCATAGAGACCCACCCCAGGCGAAGAATTCAGACCAATCCCCGCGGATCTAGAGGATGTAGAGCATCTCCTGATAGGTCGGCAGCGGCCACAGGTCGTCTGCCACGACACTCTCCAACGTGTCGGCGGCGGCCCGGACAGCCTCCATGGCCGGCAACAGCGCCTTCTGGGCATGCGTGGCCTCTTCGAGCGCGGACTCCGCCGAATGATCGGACAGTGCCGCCTTCAAGGCGCCCAGGGCCTCGGTCAGCGCATCGATCGGCTCCGAGACCGACTGCAGGAGCGTCAGATTCGGTGTCACACCGGCCGCCGTCAATGCTGCGACGTTCTGCGCCAGCTCGGTCTGATAGCGGACCGCGGCCGGCAGGATGATGGTCGACCCGATTTCCAGTGCCAGCTTGGCCTCGACACCGATGGTCAGCGCGTACTGCTCCAGACGCACTTCGTAGCGGCTCTGCAGCTCGCGCTCGTTGAAGACGCCGTACTTCTCGAAGACCTCGATCGCCTCCGGCTTGATCAGTTCCGGGATGGCGTCCAGGGTGGTCTTGAGGTTGGGCAGCCCGCGCGCGGCGGCCTCAGCCTGCCAGTTCTCCGAGTAGCCGTCCCCGTTGAAGACCACCGCGCCGTGTTCGGTGATGATGTCCGTCAGCAGCTTCTGCACCGCGCTGTCGAAGTCTTCGCCACCGGCCACGGCCTTCTCCAAGACGGTGGCCATGTAGTCGAACGAGTCGGCCATGATCGTGTTCAGGATGATCATCGGCACGGCCACGGTCTGATTTGCACCGGGTGCCCGGAATTCAAATCGGTTGCCGGTGAAGGCAAAGGGGCTGGTGCGGTTGCGGTCGCCCGGGTCGGTGGGCAGCTCCGGCAGCGTGTCGACGCCGATGATCATGCTGCCCTTGCCCTTTGACGACGTCGCAGCGCCCTTGGCGATCTGCTCGAAGACATCTGCGAGCTGATCGCCGAGGAAGATCGAGATGATCGCCGGCGGCGCCTCATTGGCGCCCAGTCGGTGGTCGTTGGTGGCCGATGCCACCGAAACGCGCAGCAGCCCGGCGAACTTGTGGACGGCACGGATGACCGCCGCGCAGAACACCAGGAACTGAGCGTTCTCGTGCGGAGTGTCACCCGGCACCAGAAGCGAGCCCAAGTCGGCATTACCCACCGAGAAGTTGACGTGCTTTCCGGAGCCGTTCACCCCGGCAAAGGGCTTCTCGTGGAACAGGCACTCCATACCGTGCCTCTTGGCGACGGTCTTGAACACCGTCATCATCAACTGCTGGTGATCCGAGGCGATATTGGCCCGCTCGAACATCGGGGCCACCTCGAACTGAGCCGGGGCGACCTCATTGTGGCGAGTCTTGGCCGGAATGCCGAGCTTGAACAGCTCCCGCTCGGTGTCCATCATGAAACCCAGCACCCGCTCGGGGATCGCGCCGAAGTAGTGGTCGTCGAACTCCTGCCCCTTGGGCGGCTTGGCGCCGAACAGGGTGCGCCCGGCGGTGAGCAGGTCGGGCCGCGCCACGAAGAAGTGCCGGTCGACCAGGAAGTACTCCTGCTCGGGGCCACAGAATGAGACCACCTTTTCCAGGTTGGTGTGCCCGAAGAGTTTCAGGATGCGCTCGGCGTGCACGCCCATGGCCTGTTGGCTGCGCAGCAGAGGCGTCTTGTAGTCCAGCGCCTCACCGGTCATCGAGACGAACACCGTGGGGATGCACAGCGTGTTGCCGTTCGGGTTCTCCAGGATGTAGGCGGGGCTGGTCACATCCCAGCCGGTGTAGCCGCGGGCCTCAAACGTCGATCGCAGGCCACCGGACGGGAAGCTGGAGGCGTCCGGCTCGCCCTGGGTCAGGGTCTTGCCGGCGAATTCAGCCAGCGCCTGCCCGTCCGAAACCGGTTCGAGGAAGCTGTCATGCTTCTCGGCGGTCAGCCCCGTCATCGGATAGAACACGTGCGCGTAGTGGGTCGCGCCCCGCTCCAACGCCCAGTCCTTCATCGCGGCGGCAACCGCGTCGGCCACCGTCGGGTCAAGCTTGGCGCCCTTTTCGATGGTCGCTATCACCGATTTGTAGATCGCCTTGGGCAGCCGACGTTGCATCTCCGCCTTGGTGAACACGTTGGCGCCGAAGATCTCACCCGGGGCCTGCTCGGGGTCGAAGCTGCAGGCGGGGGGCACACGGGCTTCGACTTGTGCAATCGCCTGGGAGCGGGTGCTGTTTCCACTCAATGGAGTTCCTATCGTTACATGTGCGTGAGTTGCTTCACCCTAGGAAGATTTGATGGCGGCGCTGTTACAGACGTGTGACAGGCCCAATTCGGGTCCGGGCATATTTGCCAGGCCGTCGACGGGCGCCCGCAGTCGCGGCCGGAGGGGCCGTCAATTGTTTGTTACCTCTTGGTCCCCGATGCCAGGCACCACGTCACCGCAGCCATGAGGGCGCCGACGCCCACCCGCCGGGCCAGCCGGGTCGTCCGCGGGATATCCGACGGCACGGGGGCCCGACCGCAACCCAGCCGTGCCCGATCTTCCCGCCGATTCCCGTAGTAGGTGTTCACCCCACCGAGCTGTAGGCCCAGCGCCCCGGCAAACGAGGCCTCGACTACCCCCGCATTGGGACTGGGATGACGCCGGGCGTCGCGGTGCCACGCCCGCAGCGCGCCTGCGGGATCAGGGCCCAGGGCAGCCGCCAGGACACCGCTGAACCGGGCAGCCGGCAGGCCCAGCAGATCATCCAGCCGCGCTGCTGCCCAGCCGAACCGGCCGTAGTGGGCATTGCGGTGGCCGATCATGGCATCCAGTGTGTTGGCGCAGCGGTGCGCGACCAGCCCCGGAACGCCCGCCACCGCCCCCCACACCAACGACGCCACCACCGCGTCGGAGGTGTTCTCCGCCACGGATTCGACGACGGCCCGGGCGATCTCATCGGGTTCCAGCGCTGTGGTGTCGCGCCCGACCAGGTTGCGCACGCGGGCACGGGCCGAGTCCAGGTCGCCGGCGGCCAAAAAGGCGTGTACGGCGTCGGCTTCGCGCTCCAGTGATCGCCCGCCCAGGACTGCCCAGGTGGCTGCGGCGGTCAGTACCGTGCGCGCGCAGGGCGTTCGTGCGGCGTGCTCGGCCGCATATGCCAGTCCGACGGCGCCGCCGACGAGCATCAGAACATGGGCGATCCCGCTCGCCCTGGTGTCGCGATAGGTCCGCCGCTCCATTGTCAGCGCGCACGCCCCGAATCCGGCGACCGGATGCAGCCGTCGTGGATCACCCCAGACTCGGTCGGCGGCGAATCCAAGCGCCAGGCCCAGCGCCCGGCCCGCATTCACTGCCGAACCCGGTCGAGTGCGGCCAGCAGCTGATCGGTCAGGTCCGGCTGCCGCACCGCGATCCGCACCCACCTGTCGTCCAGGCCCGGAAAGGTGTCCGCACGTCGCACGGCGATGCCGCTCTCGCGCAACGCCGTGTGCGCGCCGGGGCCGGCCTGGGCCAGCACAAATGGAGCCGGGCCTGCGACGAATCGCACCTCGCGTGCGGCCAGGCCCGCAGCCAGGTGCGCCCGCCAGGACGCCAACTGCTGGGCCCGGCGGTCACTTTCGCGCGCCGCCCGCTCATCCGAGCAGGCGCGCATGGCGGCCAGCGCCGGGGCCGACACCGACCACGGGATCTGCAGTCGGGCCGCCTCGGAGAGCAGCGCGGGGTCACCGAGCAGGTATCCCGCGCGAATCCCGGGAATCGACCAGTGCTTGGTCAGGCTGCGGCTCACCAGCAGCCCCGGATGCCGATGTCCGCAGAGAGTCTCCGGCTCACCGGGGACCGCATCGAGGAAGGCCTCATCGACCAGCACCACCCGGCCGGGGCGCAGCAGTTGGCGCAGTGTCTGCGCCGGATGCAACACGCCGGTGGGGTTGGTCGGGTTGCCCACGACCACGAGGTCGGCGTCGGCGGGCACCGCATCGGGGTGCAGCGCGAAGTCGTCGTCGGCCCGGCACATCACGGTGGTGACGCTGTGACCCGCGGCGGTCAGCGCGGCATGCGGTCCGGTGTACTGCGGATGTACCACCACCGGGCAACGCCACGGCCGCATGCGGGCCACCAGGTCGAAGGCCTCCGACGCGCCCGCAGTGGGCAGTACCTGCGCGGCGGTGACACCATGCCGGGCGGCCAACGCAGCGCGGGCCGCCGATGCCTGCGGGTACGCCACTGCATCGTCGATTGAGGCGTGCAGGGCGCGCTCGAGCCAGTCCGGGCGTGGTCCGGCGTAGACGTTGACTGCGAAATCGAGCAGACCAGGTGCCGCCTCGACATCGCCGTGATGGTGCAGATCGGGGCCGCCGAAGCCGTGCACCGCCTCGGTGAAACGCTGCGGCAGCGTTGGGTGCCCGGCCCAATGCGTGTGCAGGTAGGAGGCATGCAGGCTCGCGGAGGCGTAGCCGTCCGGCCCGCCGGGAAGTTGCCAGGCCGCGTCGACGGCGCGATCGAAAGTGACTTCAGTGCGGTGGAATTCGTGGCCGGTGACCGGATCGCCGGCTCGCGCCAGCAGATTATCGGTCGCCGCAGTGGCCTCCCGGTAGCCCAGCGTCAGACGCGGGGTCATCGCGGCACAGCCCGGCAAGGCCCCGACCCCGTCGTCGTCACCAACTCGCCGGCACAGGTACGCCAGCCCGCCACACTCGGCGACGGTTGGCACTCCCGCCGCGATCGCGGCCCGCAGCGCACCCAGCAACGCGGTGTTGGCGCCCAGGTGCTCCGCGTAGACCTCGGGGAACCCGCCCCCCAGGTAGATGCCCGCGGTGCCGGTCGGCAGGCGCGTGTCGGTGAGTGGGTCGAAGCTCACCACCTCGCAACCGGCGGCGCGCAGCAGCTCGAACGTCTCGGTGTAGCCGAACGTGAACGCCCGCCCGGCAGCGACGGCCACCACCGGCCGGCGCCCCGACGCGGCAGTGATCTGAGCTGCGGGGTCCCAGGCGCTGCCAGCCAAACCCGGAGCCCGCCCTGCCAGTTCCAGCAGCGTGTCCAGATCCACACACTGCCGCATGAGCTCGGCCAGCCGAGTGATCATGGCGGCCGACTCGTCGCGCTCGGCCGCCGGCACCAGGCCCAGATGCCGCGACGGCGTGTGAACTGCTGTGTCGCGCGGCAGCACCCCGAGCACCGGAATGCCGCTGGGGCGCAACGCGGCAACCACTTCCTCGGCGTGTCGAGAGCTGCCGGCCTTGTTCAGCACCACCCCGGCGACGTGGACCGCCGGATCGAAACCCGCCAGGCCGGCCACCACCGCCGCATGCGTCCGCGAGGCGTGCGAGATGTCGACCACCAGCACCACCGGCGTAGCCGTCAGCGCAGCGACATGGGCGGTGGAGGCCTCGCCGCCGGTGCCCAGGCGCCCGTCGAAGAGCCCCATGACGCCTTCGATCACCGCGACATCCGCGCCCGCCGCGCCGTGCAGCAACAAGGGCACGATGCGCTGCGGCCCCACCAGGTAGGGATCCAGGTTGCGGGCCGGCCGTCCGGTGGCCAGCGCGTGATAGCCGGGGTCGATGTAGTCCGGGCCGACCTTGTGGCCGCTGACCTGCATGCCGCGGGCGGACAGCGCGGCCATCAGCCCGACCGCCACCGTGGTCTTGCCGTGCCCGGATGCGGGCGCAGCGACGACCAGACGGGGCAGGGAGGTGCCCACCACGCTCACCATTCGATGCCGCGCTGGCCCTTCTGGCCGGCGTCCATCGGATGCTTGATGTTGCCCATCTCGGTGACCAGGTCGGCGATCTCGATCAGCCTCGGGTCCGCACGTCTGCCGGTGATGACGACGTGCTGATGGCCCGGACGGTTGGCCAACGTCTCCACGACGTCGTCGACGTCCACCCATCCCCAGCCCATCGGATAGGTGAACTCGTCCAGGATGTAGAGATCATGGGTCTGCGCCGCCAGGCGTTCCTTGATCTGCGCCCAACCCTCGGCCGCGTCGCCGGCGTGATCCTCCACGCCGCCGGCCTTGCGGCTCCATGACCAGCCCGACCCCATCTTGTGCCACTGCACCGGGCCGCCCTCACCGGTCTCGGCGTGCAGTGTTCCCAGGCGCTCCAGCACGCTCTGTTCGCCGACCCGCCATTTCGCCGACTTGACGAACTGGAAGACGCCGATGTCAAAGCCCTGATTCCAGCCGCGCAGTGCCAAGCCGAAGGCGGCCGTTGACTTCCCCTTGCCGTCACCGGTGTGCACCATCAGCAGCGGCCGGTTGCGGCGCTGGCGGGTGGTCAGGTTGTCGTCGGGCACCGTCAACGGTTGTCCCTGCGGCATCAGGCGGCTCCTCTTCCGGTGGCGTCGCGTACGACGCCGGTCAGTGCCTCGGCGCTCACCTGGGGCAGGGGGACGTATTCGGCCCGCAGGCGCTCGGCCAGGGTGCGGGCCAGCCCGAGCCGCATCCGGCCACTCTCGCAATCCACCACCACCGACGAAAAGCCTTGTCGGGCAATGTTGTCGGCGGCCAGCAGGGATCGCTTAACCGGGTCGGGGCCGGAAGTGGCCCGGCCGTCTGTGAGCACCACCAGCAGTGGGCGGCAGGCCGGTTCGCGCAGGCGTTCCCGGCGTATCAGCTCGGTGGCCTCCAGCAGCCCCTCGGCCAGGGGAGTGCGGCCACCGGCGGGCAACTCGTCCAGCCGGACGGCGGCCACCTCCACCGACCCGGTGGCGGGCAACACCAACTCCGCCCGGGTATCGCGGAAGGTCACCACGGCCACCCGGTCGCGGCGCCGGTAGGCGTCCAACAGCAAAGACACGATCGCGGTCTTGACGTGGCGCATCCGCTCGGCGGCGGCCATCGAACCGGAGGTGTCGACCACGAACAGCACCAGGTTGGCCTCCCGGCCCTCGCGGACCGCTCGCCGCAGGTCGCCGGCCGCCAGAATCATCGGACCCTGGTCGCGGCCCCGGGCGCCCTGATGCGGTGCGGCGGCACGCAGCGTCTCGAACAGGTGCAGGCCACCCGTGCCGGCGCCCGCGGTGGCACCCACCCGGCGTCCGGAACGGGTGCGCGCCCTGCTGCGCCGTCCGGAGCGTCCCTGGCCCACACCGGCTACCGAGAAAAGCCTTGCCCGGTAAGGGGAGTCGGCGCCCACCGTCGAGGTAGAGCCGGGTGTCGGCTGGGGCGTGCCGGACTGATCCGAACCGGGCGGGACGTGCCCGCCCTCGGGTGGCCCCTCGGGCTGCGGACCGTCCGGATCGGGGTCGGGATCTGGATCGGGATCCGGCTCGGGGCCGCTGTCCGGCGGCAGCAACTCGTCGAGCTCGGACTCGTCCAGCCCCGGGGCATCGAAGGGCTTGCGCCTGCGCCGATGCGGCAGTGCCAGCCTGGCCGCCACCCGCAGATCCTCCAGCGTCACCGCATCACGCCCCTGCCACGCCGCATGCGCGACCGCGGTGCGGGCACAGACGATGTCGCCGCGCAGACCGTCGACGTCCAGCGCCGCGCAGATCTCACCGATCTTCACCAATACGGCGTCGGTGAGTGCCACCTGCGGCAGCAGCTGTTGGGCCTGCCGGATCCGGGACCGCACCCGCTCTTCGGCCGCCGCATAGGTCGCGGCGAAACCGGCCGGATCGGCGTCGAAGGCCAGCCGCCGGCGCACCGCTTCGGCCCGCAGCACCGGATCGCGCGGAGCACAGACCTCGACGGTCAGTCCGAAGCGATCGAGCAGTTGCGGACGCAGTTCGCCCTCTTCGGGGTTCATGGTCCCAACGATCACGAAACGTGCCGCGTGGGTCACCGAGATCGAGTCGCGCTCCACGGTCAGGCGCCCCATCGCGGCGGCATCCAGCAGCAGGTCCACCAGATGGTCTGCCAGCAGGTTGACCTCGTCGACGTAGAGAATTCCGCGGTTGGCGCGGGCCAGCAGACCGGGCTCAAATTCCACGGTGCCACCGCCGAGCGCTCGCTCCAGGTGGATGGAGCCCACCACCCGGTCCTCGGTGGCGCCGACCGGCAGCTCCACCAGGCGAACCGGGCGGGTCTGCACCGGGGTGCCGCTGGGAAACGGGCCGTCGGGCGACAGGGGATTCGGCTCAGTGGGATCCGAAGAGAACCGGTCACCGGCCACCACGTCGATCGGCGGCAGCACCTGGGCCAGCGCCCGGACCAGCGTCGACTTGGCGGTGCCCTTCTCGCCACGGATCAGCACGCCGCCGATACCGGGGGAGATCGTGCTCAGGACAAGCGCCAGCGCCATATCGTCGAGGCCGGCCGGATCGTCCGGGTCCGCACCGAGGACGGCAGGAAAGGGGTACAGCTGTTGCATTGAGGCTCCGCTCGTGTGGCCAACACCTGCGTTGGCGACGCGAAGCCGGTATTCGGACTGACCGGGGCGCATCGGAATGCGCCGCGGAACACCGTAGCGGGCCTGTGTCGGACTCACACCGACTTCCCTGGTACTTCGCGCCGATACCCTAACACCCGGGGCCTTTGGCCTCGACCGAGAGAAAGGGCACCAGACCAGTGAGTGCACCCGAAGCAGACTTGACCGGATGGATCGCCGAGCCGTTCACCAGCGGCGAGTTCACCCACGACGTATACCGCAAGGGCCAGGGCCCCGGGGTGGTGTTGATTCCAGAGATCCCCGGCGCGCACCCCGGCGTGCTGGCACTGGGAAATCACTTGGTGGACAACGGTTTCACCGTCGCCATTCCCTCACTGTTCGGCCAGCCCGGCAAGGCGATCACCCCCGGCTACGCATTGGCGACCATCGCCCGTGCCTGCGTGACGCGCGAGTTCGCCGCATTCGCCACCGACAAGCAGCGGCCGGTCACTCAGTTTCTGCGGGCGCTGGCGCGTGACCTCAACGAGAAGACCCCCGGAAAGGGAGTCGGGGTGATCGGTCAGTGCTTCACCGGCGGCTTCGCCCTGGCCGCGGCCGTCGACGATGCCGTGCTGGCTCCGGTGCTCAGCCAGCCGTCCGTGCCGATCCCGCTCACGCCGAAGCAGCGTCGCGACCCCGGCCTCTCGGAGGTGGAACTGGGCATCGTCGCCGACCGGGCCGCAGGAGAAGGCCTGTGCGCGCTGGGTCTGCGGTTCAGTGAGGACAAGATGGCACCCGGTGACCGCTTCGCGACGCTCAAGGCCCGGCTCGGGGACGCCTTCGAAGTGATCGAGATCGACTCGTCGTCGGGTAACCCGCACGGTCTGTCGCGGATGGCGCATTCGGTGCTCACCGACCAGGTCCGCGAAGTCGACGGTCACCCGGCCTACGAGGCGCGTAAGCGGGTGGTGCAGTTCCTGACCGAACGCCTGACGTAGCGGTGCCCGTCGACGAACGTATCGCCGTCGTCGGGATCGGTGCCGACGGCTGGGCCGGTCTGCCCCAGCCGGCACGCGAGATCGTGCTGGCGGCCGAGGTCGTGCTCGGCGCACCCCGCCAGTTGGACCTGCTGCCGCACGCCGACGGTCAGCGACGGCTCCGATGGCCGACTCCGCTGCACGCCGGCCTGCCTGCCCTGTTCGACGATCTGGCGGGCCAGCGGGTTGTGGCGCTGGCATCGGGTGACCCCCTGCTCAGCGGCATCGGCACCACGCTGATCGGGTTGTTCGGTGCCGAACGGGTGACGGTGGTGCCGGCGGTCTCGTCGGTGGCTCTGGCCCGTGCTCGGCTGGGCTGGCCCGCCGAAGCCGCCGCGGTGGTCAGCGTGGTCGGTCGCGACGTGCACGCGGTGCTGCGTGAGCTGGCGCCCCAGCGGCGGGTGCTGGTGCTCTCCTCCGATGAGGGCACGCCGCAACAGTTGGCCGATCTGCTGGTCGACCGTGGCTACGGGGCAAGTCGCATGACGGTCCTGGGGGATCTCGGGGGTGCGGCCGAATTCCGGCTGGACACCACCGCGGCGACGTACACCGGCCCCGTCCCGCGGCTGAACATCGTGGCACTGGATCTGGCCGGCCCGCTCACCGCCGGCTGGGTGGCGGGGCTGCCCGACGACGCCTATGACCACGACGGTCAGCTCACCAAACGCGACCAGCGGGCGGCCGCGCTGGCCCGACTCGCCCCTGCCCCTGGGCAGCTGCTGTGGGACGTCGGCGCGGGTGCCGGCTCGGTGAGCATCGAATGGATGCGGGCTCACCCGACCTGTCGTGCCGTCGCCGTCGAGGCGAATGAATCACGGGCCCAACGGGTCTCGCAGAACGCCCGTAGCCTCGGGGTGCCCGCGCTGCAGGTGGTCTGCGGCGCGGCCCCACAGGCGCTGGCGGATCTGCCCGCGCCCGACGCCGTGTTCATCGGCGGCGGGTTGAGCCGAGCTGGTGTGCTGGATGCGGTCCTGGCGGCCCTCGCGCCCGGCGGCCGCTTGGTGGCCCACGGCGTCACCCTGGAAAGCGAGACGCTGCTGCTGGCCGCCTACCGCGAGCACGGCGGCGAGCTGACCCGCATCCAGGTCGAACACGCCGCGCCGCTGGGCTCTTTCACCGGCTGGACACCCGGTCGGGCGGTCACCCAGTGGGCTTTAGCCCGGTCCTGAGCGGTCCCGCCCCGGGTCGTAGAGATGGCTTTCGCCGCCGCACGGATCCGGCAGATCCGCGACCGCCCGGCCGACCAGGATGACCGCAGCCGACCGCAGGCCCGCAGCCTCGACGGCGTCGGCGATTCCGGCGATCGTGTCGCGCAACACCAGCTCGGCGGGCTGCGAGGCGCGGTAGACCACCGCCACCGGGCAGTCCGGGCCGTACTCGGGCGCCAGTTCCGCCATCAGTTCGCGGATGCGGGTGATCGCCAGGTGCAACACCAGTGTCGCCTGGGTCGCGGCGAAGGCCCGAAGTGCTTCGCGCTGTGGCATCGCGGTGGAGGCAGCCTGAGTGCGGGTGAGCACCACCGACTGCGCCACGAGCGGCACCGTGAGCTCCCGGCCGAGGGCCGCGGCCGCCGCCGCGTAGGCCGGCACCCCGGGGGTCACCGCCCACGCCACCCCGGCGGCATCGAGGCGGCGGGTCTGCTCGAAGACCGCGCTGTACAGCGACGGATCCCCGGACACCAACCGCACCACGGCGCGCCCGGCTCGATGCGCGGCGACCAGCCGGTCGATGATGTCATCCAGATCGAGATCGGCGGTGTCGACCAGTTCGGCCTCCGGTGAACAGTGCGCCAGCACCTTCGGGTCCAGGTAGCTGCCTGGGTAGAGCACCACGTCGGCGGCGGCCAGCAGTCGGGTGGCGCGCACCGTCAGCAGATCCGCGGCGCCCGGGCCGGCGCCGACGAACTGGACCGCTACCGCACCCATCTCGGTGTCCACACCCTTCCCGACGGGGTCGCCCGGGTCGACGAGGAGCCCACCAGAACAAGGCATTTCATGTCGATGGTGTCGGTGTCCAGGTCGCCCAGGGTGGTCACGGTGAGTTCCTCGGACTCCCGTCCGACATCGCGGCCCACCACCACCACGGTCTGGGCGTCTCGATGCTCCAACAGCACCTTGCGCGCGACCGCGATCTGATCGGGCCGGGCGCGCGAGGCAGGGTTGTAGATCGCGAGCACCAGATCGGCCTCGGCGATCGCGCGCAGCCGGGACTCGATCACCGCCCATGGCTTGAGCCGGTCGGACAGGCTCAGCACCGCGAAGTCCGCCCCGATCGGGGCGCCCGCCGCCGCGGCCACCGCCTGCACCGCCGAGACCGCCGGCAGCACCCGCACCGGCACGTCCCGATAGTGCTCGGCCGTATCGGGATCGGAGGCAGCCTCGAACACCGCGGCAGCCATCCCGAACACCCCGGCGTCACCACCGGACACCACGGCCACCTTTTCGCCGCGGGCGGCCAGATCCAGTGCGAATCGGGCCCGCTCCAGCTCCACGGTGTTGCCCGAGGTGTGGCGTTGCAGCCCTTCGCGCTGCGGCACCCGGGCGACGTAGGGGCCATAGCCCACCACGTGGTCGACGGTGGCCAGCGCCGCGGATGCCTCGGCGGTCAGCCACCCCTCGGGACCCGGGCCCAGCCCGATCACCAGCAGTTCGGCGGGCTGCGCCGCCGCGGCGGCCTGAGTAGGTTGCGGCTCGGCTGAGGTGCGTGAGCGTTGCCCGTTGCGGGAATCGCCGTCGACCACGATCAACGACAGGTAGGGAATGGCGGCCTCCTGCGCTTCGTCGATGTCGGCCACCGGCATCCAGCGTTGTTGCGGATGGCTGGCGCGCTCGACGTAGTAGGCGTGCTCGAGCCGTCCGGCCGCGGCCAGGGCCCGGCGCACGGCCGGAAATGTGCGGCCCAGTTTCATGATGATGGCGCCGTCGGTGTCGGCCAGCCGCATCGCCAGCTCGTGCTCGCTCAGCGTGCCCGGCAGCACCGTCAGCACGTCGGTCTGGCGTACCAGCGGCATGCCGAGAGCGGCTGTGGCGGCGCTGAACGCCGGGACTCCGGGAATGATCTCGGTGTCGAACCGGGTCGAGAGCCGGTCATGCATGTACATGAACGAGCCGTAGAACAGTGGGTCGCCCTCGGTGAGCAACGCCACCGTGCGGCCAGCGTCCAGGTGGGCGGCCAGCCGCGCGGCGGAGGCCTCGTAGAAGTCGGCGAGCGCGCCGGCGTAGCCGCCGGGGTGGTCGGTGACACCGGTGGTGACGGGGTAGCGCAGCTCCTCTTCAAGGACGCCGGGCCGGATCAGGTCTTCGGCGATGCTGCGCGCATACGAGTTTTTGTTGACCCCGGCGTGATAGGCGACCACGTCGGCGTCCGCGATGATCCGGGCGGCCTTGAGGGTGATCAGTTCGGGGTCGCCGGGCCCCAGGCCCACCCCATAAAAACGGCCGGTCATGCGGTGCCCCTCATTCGGCGTCCGATGCCAGTGCGTTCAGCGCCGACGAGGTGATCGCCGAACCGCCGCGCCTGCCGCGGACGGTTACGAACGGGATGTCGACACCGTGGTCGCGATGCAGCGCGGCCAGCGCTGACTTGGACTCGGCGGCGCCGATGAATCCGACTGGACAGCCGACGATCACCGCCGGGCGCGGCCCGCCGTCGAGGATCATCTCCAGCAGGTGGAACAGGGCGGTGGGCGCGTTGCCGATCGCGACGACGGCGCCGGCCAGTTCGGGTCCCCACAGGGAGACGGCTGCGGCCGAGCGGGTGGTTCCCCATTCCTTCGCCAACCCGGGCACACGCTCGTCACGCAGGTGGCAGCGCACCTCATTGCCGGCCGGCAGTCGGCCGGCAGTCACCCCGACGGCCACCATGCGGGCATCGCAGAAGATGGGTGCGCCGTTGTCGAGTGCGGCGCGCCCGGCCGGTACCGCTTCCGGGTGGATCAGCAGGTCCTGGGCGACGTCGGTCTGGCCGGCGCCGTGAATCATCCGTACCGCGAGCCGCTCGGCGCCCGCGGGGATGTGCGACAGGTCGGATTCCCGGCGGATGGTCGCAAACGATTCGACGTAGATGGCGGGACCGTCGTCGATGTAGTCGTAGTGCCTGGACGGGCGCGTAGGCCTGCTCACCGATTCGCCTCCTGAGACTGGGGGATGAAGACGCCCTGCCACGGCGTGACCACAAGCTCGGCATGCTCGATCAGGGATCGTCCGAGGTCCGGCGTGAGGACACCGTCGGGCACGCGCGCATGCGTGCCGCCGGGCACGCTGCCAAACGGTAACGGATCCGACGGGGCTGGGATGCGGGTGTCGGGGGCAACTCGCGGGTACAGGGGGCGCTCGAGTTCCCGGATGTGCCAGGGCGCATCCGGCCCGTCACCGCGGGCATCCTGGAACGCAACTGCCAGCTGGGTGAGCCGGCGGGCGGCATCGTCGACCTCGATCACCGGCCCCCAGTGATCGCCTATCCGCAGCTGCGCGCAGGTGCCGCCGAGTGCAACCAGGCCGGCGTCAGCTGAGCGGTCGAGCAGGTCGCCGCGGCCGTCGTCGAGGGTGAACAGGAAACGCCCGGGTAGCCGGGCCAGGCGTGGGTCGTTGCACAGCAGCGCATCCAGCCGGGCCGCCACGGGGCGCAGGTCGGCTCGGCCGCCAACGTAGCCGCTCTGCGGCGAGACCAGGATGTTGCGAACCAGTTCATGACTGCGCGACGGCAGCAGCCCGGTCGACTCTAGGGCGGCTACCAGGTTGGGGGCGAGCCGCCCGTCTTTGCCATGCAGGCCGCGCAACTGGAGGTTGGCGCGACTGGTCAGGTAGATCGACCCGTCGGCGAACTCGGAGCTGACCTGCAACAACCGGGCTAGTGCTGGTGTCGGCAGTCGACCGCCCACCAGTCGCAGCCGCACCAGCAGGCCGTCGTCGGCCACCCAGGGCCGCAAAACGCCCGGGCACCGGTCGGTCCGGGTCCTCATGGTGGACCAGGTTAAGCCGTTGATTCTGCGTCTACCCGGCGGGTTACTCGCACTCTTGCCTGGTGCGCGCAGAGTCAGCCGATTGCGGTCAGTGCCGCCACCGCGGGGCCGAACATGGTGTTCTTGATCGCGCCCAACGTCCCCGGGTCCTTGCCGGCCAGCGGTCGCAGATACTCGGTGGCGGCCGGTGTCACCGCACCCTCGCCGGCGGTGCTGTCCACAATGCCGAAGGTCGCGGCGTCCACCCCGCCGAACCGGCGACCGGTGGTCATCGACGCCACCTGAGCCTGTGGGGTCAACTTTGCCTGGATGAGGGCGGCCATGCCCGGCGTGAACGGGATCCGGATGTCGACCTCGGGCAGGCAGAAGAAGCCGCGATCTGCGCGCATCACTCGGTAGTCGTGGGCCAGCGCCAGCATGGCGCCCGCGCCGAACGCGTGGCCGACCACCGCCGCCGCGGTGGGGATGGGAAACGTCAGCACCCGCGCCAACAGTGCGTGCACCCGGCCGACGTACTCCTGCGTGCGGTCGCCGTTGGCCATCAGCCAGTCCAGGTCCAGGCCGTTGGTGTAGAACTTGCCGCCGGCGGTGGTCACCAGGCCCTGGGCCCTGCCCGCGGCGTTGGCGGCCAGCACGTCGTCGAGCACGCGGTTGATCTCGTCGAGAAAGCCGGGGGAGAACCGGTTTTCGTCGTCTCCCAGGTCCAACACGGCGATCGTGTCGTCATAGGTCAGGTTCATGGGGCGGATCCTTTCTGATTCATGCGGGGTGGCCCGACTGCCAGCACGGCGCGAACCGCCGCATGCAGGTGGGCGCGGGCGAGCGTGCTGCCCAACCGGTTGCGGCTGAGCATGACAGCGGTGGGCAGATCGACGACGCAGGTGGTGATGGTGTCGACGGCGGCGGTGTCGCGGCGCCCCCACAGGGCGTCTGCGAGTCGGATCAGCAGACCGATCAGTTCGGTGTCGGCGCCGCGCAGCTGCGCGGCCACCTCCGGGGACACCGCGTCGTCGGGCAGGTCGTCGCGCTGGATCGCCAAGAGCAGCCGGCAGGCACCGGGATGACGCTCGGCGAAGACCACCGGGGCGTCGGCGGTGGCAACCACCGCTTCGACGGGGTCCGCGACAGCGTTCACCAGCTCAGCCTGTACCGCCAGGAAGCGGCGGGTGGCCCGCAACCAGGCGGCGGAAATCAACCCTGCCCGCGAACCGAACCCGTGGTAGAGCGCGCCGTTGGAGGCGCCGGTGGCCTCGCTGACCGCGCGAATCGTCACCGCCGCGGGACCAGACCGCGCGGTGAGCGATTCCACGGCGTCGAGCACCTGCGCGGGGTCATACACGCGCGGGCGGGGCATGGTCGACACCGTAACGGAGCGAGCGCTCTGTTACCAGGCCAGGTGCGGTCATCCCGGCGGCGGCGTGACAGGATCGAGCCATCATGAGCACTCCCGGATCCCGTCCCGTCGTATTCTCCGGCGCCCAGCCGACGTCCGACTCGCTTCACCTCGGAAACGCCCTCGGTGCGGTCGCTCAGTGGACCAGCCTGCAGGACGATCACGAGGCGTTCTTCTGCGTCGTCGACCTGCACGCCATCACCGTCACCCAGGACCCCGCGACGCTGCGCCGCCGCACCCTGGTGACGGCCGCCCAATATCTGGCGCTGGGTATCGACCCGGCCCGCAGCACCGTCTTCGTGCAGAGCCACGTGCCGGCCCATGCTGAACTGGCGTGGGTGCTGGGGTGTTTCACCGGCTTCGGGCAGGCCTCCCGGATGACGCAGTTCAAAGACAAGTCGCAGAAGCAGGGCGCCGACTCCACCACCGTGGGGCTGTTCACCTATCCGGTGCTGATGGCCGCCGACGTCCTGCTCTACGACACCGAGGTGGTACCGGTCGGGGAAGACCAGCGCCAGCACCTGGAGCTGGCGCGTGACGTCGCCCAGCGCGTCAACGCGCGGTTCCCGGAGACTTTCGTCGTCCCCGAGCCGATGATCCCCAAGGCCACCGCCAAGATCTACGACTTGCAGGACCCGACCGCCAAGATGAGCAAATCGGCAGCCACCGACGCCGGTCTGATCAGCCTGCTTGACGACCCCGCGAAAAGCGCCAAGAAGATTCGTTCGGCGGTCACCGACTCCGAGCGGGAGATCCGCTACGACCCGGAGGCCAAACCCGGAATCTCCAACCTGTTGACAATCCAGGCCGCGGTAACCGGTACCGATATCGAGTCGTTGGTGAACGGCTATGCCGGGCGCGGCTACGGTGACCTGAAGAAGGAGACCGCCGAGGCCGTCGCCGAGTTCGTCACCCCGATCAAGGCCCGGGTCGATGAGCTGCTCGCCGACCCGGCCGAGCTGGAGGCGGTGCTGACCGCCGGTGCGAGCCGGGCACGCGAGGTGGCCACCGCCACGCTGGCACGGGTGTACGACCGGGTGGGATTCCTTCCGGCACAGGCATGAGCAAAGCCGTGACCGACAAGTCCAAGCCGGGCGTCATCGACCGGCTGCGGGCCCGGTACGGCTGGTTCGACCACGCGGTGCGCGCCCAGGAACGCTACGACTCCCGCCAGGGGAATTTCTTCGCGGCCGGGATGAGCTACTACACCATCTTCGCGCTGTTCCCGCTGGCGATGGTCGGCTTCTCCGTCGGCGGCTTCCTGCTGTCGCGGCGGCCCGAGGTGCTCGACGAGATCGAGCGCCGGATCAAGCATTCCATCCCCGGCGAATTCGGCAGCGAGCTCGTCGCACTGATGGACAGCGCGATCGCCTCGCGTGCCTCCGTCGGGCTGATCGGTCTGGCGGCCGCCGCCTGGGTGGGGCTGACCTGGATGGCCAACCTGCGCGAGGCGCTCTCGGAGATGTGGGAAACACGCTCGGACCGAAAGAGTTTCGTCAAATCCAAGCTGTCGGACCTGCTCGCCATGGTGTGGGCGTTCGGCGCCATGCTGGTCACCGTCGCGTTGACCGCCATGTCCGACCCAAAGCTGATGCGAAACATGCTGCGCTGGTTAGGCGTTCCCGACTTCACCCTGCTGGGTGGGCTGCTGCGCGTCGCGTCGCTGACGATGGCGGCCGCGGTGTCGTGGCTGTTGTTCACCTGGATGATCGCCCGGCTGCCGCGGGAATCGGTGAGCTTCCGCAGCGCGATGCAGGCCGGAGCTATCGCTGCGGTGGGCTACGAACTGTTCAAGCAGGCCGGCTCGGTGTATCTGCAGTCGGTGGTCAACGGCCCGGCCGGGGCGGTGTTCGGGCCGGTCCTAGGCCTGCTGGTGTTCGCCTATGTCACCACTCGGCTCATCCTCTTTGCCACCGCATGGGCGGCGACGTCGGCGGACAATCTGCGCACCGGCTGACGCCGCCGTCGCACCTCTGCGCCGGAACCGGCACCCGGGTGAGATCAGTGGTCGACCGGGTCGACCAGGTCGGCGAACTCCGGGTGTTTGGTGATGTAGGCCTCGACGAAGGAGCAGGTCGGCACCACGCGTTTGCCGGCGGCGCGGGTATCGGCCAGGGCCGCGCCGATCAGCGTGCTGGCCAGTCCGCGCCCACCGAACGCCTTGTCGATCACGGTGTGGTGGAAGATCCGCTGATCGCCCTTCTCGACGTAATCGGCGAACCCGGCCTTCTCGCCGTCGACGCTGATCTGGTACTGCCGGTTGTCGTGGGTGACCGTCGGTTCGCTCATCTTCGCAGCCTAGCCGAGCCAGGCGCCGCGCCGCATTACTCGCCAGACCCGCCAATCCCGATCCAACACAACCAGGTCGGCATCACGTCCGGGCGCCAGGACGCCCGTCCGCTGCAGCCCGAGGATGTGCGCCGGGGTGGACGAGGTCATGCGTACCGCGCCGATCAGGGCGGCGTCGTCCGTCCCGAGAAGTCGCACCGCGGTCGCGAACAGCCGGTCCATGGTGGCGGTGCTGCCGGCGATCGTCGCGGTGTCGCGCAGCCGGGCCACCCCGTCGGCGACATCGACGTCGAGCCCGCCCAGGGTGAACGCGCCGTCCCCGACTCCGGCGGCAGCCATCGCATCGGTGACCAGCGCGACCCGGTCCGGGCCGGCGGCGGCCACCACGTGCCGGACTGTTCCCGGGTGCAAATGCACACCGTCGGCGATCAACTCCACGATCACCCGAGGATCGGACAACAGCGCGGGAATCGGTCCCGGCTCGCGGTGGTGCAGCGCCCGCATCGCGTTGAACAGGTGGGTGCCGACGCTGGCTCCGGCCTCGAGGGCCTCCTGTGTCAGCTCGTAGCTTGCGTCGGTATGCCCAACGGCCACAACGATTCCCGCATCCACCAGGCGCCGAATGGTTGCGATGGCCCCGGGCAGTTCGGGGGCCAGCGTGACCATGCGGATCGTGCCCGCGCCGGCATTCAGCAATGCGTCGAGCTCGGCGTCGGAGGGGGCACGCAGTTGACCGCTGTCGTGTGCACCGCAGTGCAGCCGGCTCAGCCAGGGCCCCTCCAGGTGGATGCCGTCGACCACACCGCGCCGGGTCGCGGCAGCCAGCGTGTGCACCTGGGCCAGCAGGGTTTCCGGCGAGGCGGTCACCAAACTGGCCAGGCCTCCGGTGGTGCCGTGCGTTGCGTGCAACGCCGCCGCGCGGTCCGGATCGTCGGCATAGGAGACGCCGGCGCCGCCGTGGGAGTGCATGTCGATGAAGCCGGGAACCAGTACACCGTCACCGAATTCGACGTCCGGCCGAACCGCCGGTGGCCCGGTCCCGCAATCGGCGATCCGCTCGCCGGTCACCGACACCCAGCCGGGCCGGTGCACTGCGCCGTCGAGCACGACGGTGCCCGCGGCGATGACGGTCATGCCGACGTCTCGCTGTCGGGAAGCAGGGCACCGGTGTCCCGAGCGTCCTCGGATGGCCAGCGTCCCTCGTTCTCCCAGAAGTGCCGGATGTCTTCCAATTGGCGGCCCTTGGTCTCGGGGGCGTAGCGGTACACGAAGCCCAAGCTCAGCACCGCCAGCACGCCGAAGACCGCGAACGTTCCGGCGCCACCGAGCGAGGTGAGCATGGTCAAGAACACCGCCGCGACCAGTGCATTGGCCACCAAGTCGGAGGTCAGCATCGCCGAGGAACCCATGGCTCGCATCCGGGCCGGCAGGCTCTCACCGGCGTACACCCAGACCAGGGAGCCGAACCCGAAGGTGTAGCCGACGGTGAACAGCAGCACTCCGCAGAACTTGACCGCCGCCAGCGCCTCGCCGAACGTCTCGCCCGCGGCGAACACCGCGACCAGCAGCAGGTTGGCCACCACCATCGCGGCGATTCCGGACAGCAGGATCGGCCGCCGGCCGACCCGGTCGATGATCGCCAGCGAGACGATCATCGCGGCCAGTGCGGCGACCTGTACCAGCGCCGGCAGCACCAGCAACGCGAAATCGCCCTCGAAGCCCATCTTCTCGAACAGTCGTGGGCTGTAGTAGACGATCGCATTGATGCCGGTGATCTGGATGAAGAAGCCCAGCGTCACCACGAACAGCGTCGCCCGCAGGTAGGGCGGCCGCAGCATCTCCCGCAGCACGCCCAGCCCGCCGGCCTGTTCCTCGGCCATGGTGCGGCCGATCTCGACCAGTTCGCGCTGTGCGTCGGCACCCGGCTCGATGCGTCGCAGGGTCCGCTCCGCCTCGTCGGTGCGGCCCTTGAGCAGATACCAGCGGGCGGTGTCGGGGATCCGTGCCAACAGCAGGGCGACGAACACCGCCGGGATCGCTCCCAGGCCCAGCATGGCCCGCCAGTTGCCGGTGCCTGCCAACAGATAAGCGCACAGATAACCGGCGATGATCCCGATCACCGTCGCCACCCCGTAGGCCACCAGCAGGGCGCCGCGGGCGTGGGCCGGCGCCGACTCGGCCACGAACACCGGAACCACTACCACCGATACCCCGATGGTGACGCCCAGCAGCAGCCGTGCCACGGTCAGCGTCGACACCGATGTCGCCGCCGTAGCCAGCGCGGCGAACACCGCGTAGCCCAGCGCTACCGAGACCATCGCGCGTTTGCGTCCGACCGCGTTGGCCAGCCACCCGCCGGCCATGGCGCCGACGATCTCGCCGATCACCGTCGCGGTTGTGATCATCTCCTGCTGGGCCTCGGTCAGCCCGAAATCCCGCTCGATGAACAACAGGGCGCCGGCGATGTTGGACAGGTCATAGCCGTAGATGACGCCGACGCTGGCGGCGGCCACTCCCACCAGCAGCGCCAAGGGCGAGGAGCGGCGAAGTTCCTCGAATCGGCCCATGTGGCTCACGGTAGGGGATGGGTGCCCGGCGGTGTCCCCACTGTGACTGTTCCGCGAGGCTCGATGTGCTTGGCCAGGCTCGCGTACCAGTACGTCAGACCGGCCGCGACGAATTCGACGGCGCACGCCGCGGTGAACACCGGATGCGGCATGCCGACGTCGGCCATGGACATCAGCCGGGACAACCCGAGCAGTGCCATAACGGCGGCCAGCAGACGTACCGCTGTGGCCGGGATCGGGAAGCGCCGAAAGGTTTCGAGGTAGCCGACTCCGAAACCGATCAGCAGGGCACCGGCCGCGCGGGTCTCACTGTCCACGGTCGGGTTGACGGCCTGGCCGCCGGGTATGGAGTCCAGCGAGAAGGCCATCCGGCTGATCCCGATCCCGATCAACAACAAGCCGGTGAGCCAGCCGAAGACCCGTAGGGATCGGATCACCATGCCGAGCCCCTGCCGGGGCGGCGATTCACCGCCTTGGCACCCATGATCAGCGCGAACACCACAATCGTCCCGAAGATGCCCACCCCGACGCGCACCGGCACCGTGTTGTCGGAGGGCGGCAGCAGCATGGCCTGCGGGTTCGGGACGTTGTCCGGCTCGCGGGTCGCAACCAGTGACGGGTCGGGCTCGATCAATGTCCCCACTCGAGTTCCTGGGGGAACGGAGAAGCCGTAGTCGAGTAGCTGGGCGGCCTGTTGCCAGGGCGGGATCGGCTGCCGGGTGCCGCGCAACAGCACCGCCACCAACCGGCGGCCGTCCCGGGCTGCGGCGCCGACGAAGGTCTGTCCGGCGTCATCGGTGTAGCCGGTCTTGCCGCCCAACGCGCCCGGGTAGTTGTAGAGCAGCTGGTTGTCGTTCTCCAGCTCGTAGCCGGGCGTATCGCCGTAGCCCGGGAAGTCGAAGGTGCGGGTCGCGACGATGTTGGCGAAGGCCGGGTTGTTCCAGGCGTAGCGGTAGAACAGTCCGATGTCATAGGCCGAGGTGCTCATGCCCGGACCGTCCAGCCCGGACGGGGTGGCGGCGCGAGTGTCGCGACCGCCGAGCCGGGCGGCCAGGGTGTTGATCTTGTGCAGTGCGACGTCCCAGCCGCCGAGTTGCATGGCCAGGGCGTGCGCCGCGTCGTTGCCGGATCCCATCAACAGGCCGTGCAGCAACTGGTCGACGGTGAAGCGGCCGCCGGGGCCGACGCCCACCCGGGTGCCTTCGGCGTTGGCGTCGTCCTGGGTGCCGATCACCACCATGTTCGGGTCCAGCTCGTTGAGCGACGCCATGGCGGTCAGCACCTTGATCACGCTGGCGGGCCGGTGCCGGCCGTGGGGATCCCGGGCGGCGATCACCGCCCCGGTGTCCAGGTCTGCCACCAGCCACGATTCCGCGGAGACCTCGGTGGGCACCGGCGGTGTGCCGGGTGCCGTCACGATCCCGCAGCTACCCAGGGCCTCGCCGCCGACCGGAGTGGCCGGCACGGGCAGCGGCAGCGGGGGGTCGCCGGCTTCGGGCACCTCGGAGGAGTCCACCGCCGGGGGCGTGTTGACCTGATACGGGCAACTGGCGGTGCCGGCATTCAGGCCGGGGGTGGGATCCGCAGTCGCCAGGGGTGCGGCGGTGGCGAGGAAACCCGCCGCCACCAGGGCTGACACCGAGCGCAGAGAAGTCATCGTGTGTGCAGGGTAGGGCAGGGGCGGGGCAAAACCGGGGAGGCACGCTGTGGCTGGTGGGACGGAAGTTACAGCGGGAGGCTACAGCCGGAAATACGCCAGGCCCGGTCCGGCGATCCGGCCCATCCACAACCGGCCGTCGGCCTCCACCACGCCGGTGGCCAGGCCGAAGTCGGGGTGTTCGGTGCGGTACTGGGCCAGCACCCGCCCATCGTCGGCGTCGAAGCCGACCACCCACACCACCGGGGTCGGGTCGGGCAACCAGCGATACGGCAGCAGTCGCCACATCATGCGGCGCAGTATCGGCGCGCGCGGACTCAGCCAGTCCGACAACGCGTTGCGGTCCGAGACCATGGCGACCCAGATCCGTCCGTCGGCCCCGGTGGAGATGTTGTCGGGATGGCCGGGAAGTTCCTCGACCAGCGCGGTGATCGAGCCGTGGCGGGAACCGGTCAACCAATACTTGGACAGTCGCCGGCCGGTGCTCTCGGCGAACACCACGGCCGATTCGTCGGCGGTCAGCGTCACCCCGTTGGCGAAGTGCAGTCCCGTCGCCAGCACGCTCACCGTGCCGTCGGGACTGCGTTGCATCAGCGACCCGCTGCCGCGGGCCTCGATCACCGAGCCCTTGTAGTGCTCGTAGTGGAAACGGCTGGTGGATTCGGTGAAATAGATTGTGCCATCGGAAGATTCAACCGCATTGGAGCAGAACGTCAGGGGCCGCCCGTTGACCTCGCCGACCAGGGTCTCCAGCTGCTCGGTCTGCGGGTCATAGCGCAGCAGGCCGCGGTGGCTGTCACAGATCAGCAGCCGGTGATCGCGGGTGAAGGCCAGGCCCAGCGGACGCCCGCCGGTGTTGGTCACCACCCGGGCCGCGCCGCCGGCCGGGTCGACGGCGATGATGCGGCCGTCTTCGACCCCGGTCCAGATGCTTCCGTCGGCCGCGGCCACCACGTCCTCCGGCGCGGTACCGGGAATCTCGACCAGCCGCAGCTCCGGCGTGGCATCCGGCGGAGGCAGTGGCCTTGATCCCGGGGGCTGCCAGCGGACGGGGTCGATACGCGGCTTGGGCACTGCGCAATTGTGTCGCGGCGCCGCCGGGACCGCCGGGCAACCGCTACTTTCCGAAGACCACCGGCACCCTCAGCGGTCCCCGAACGGCCGGGTGCGGCGCGGCCACACCTCAGGAAGCGTCATGATCGTCCAGACCGGACGGCAGGCCGCGGCCGGTGACCCACGCGCGGTGCTGCTTTCCCAGTGCCGTGGTCGGCTCGGCTGCCCCGTCCATGTCATCGATGGTCGATCGCACGTCGAAGGTGGAACCCAGGGCGGCGAAGACTGCATTCATCGAGAGGGTGAGGCGGGAGAAGAGCACCAGGTCCGGGGGCAGCGTGACGCGGCGCGTCGGTTGATCGGCGGAGACGATGTCGACGAGCGAGCGGAGCGTCCGGCTGACAGTCTCCGGGGAATAGGTCACCGGCTGAGGTTGCAGCAGCTCGTGGACAATCGCCGTCCACCATCGATATGCCTCGTCGCCGCTGAGTGTGGAATCGGTGGACGAGAAGCCGAGTGCGGGCATCCAATCGAGCAGCGCCGCCCGGTCGTCGTCCAACGCCGCTCGCAGCGTCCCGGTCAGGCCCCTGCGTACCGGCTCCGACAGCACCTTGACGCAGCCGAAGTCGACGAAGCCCACTGTGCCGTCCGGCCCGAACCGGTAGTTGCCGGGGTGTGGGTCGGCGTGAAAGAGATTCGCGTGCCGATAGGAGCCGGTCACCATGCGGCAGATCACCTCGGCCCAGGTGTTCTTCAGATCCTGATCCGCCTGCCGTGCCGTGGCCCAGTCCAATCCATCGAGGTAGGTCATGGTCAGGACGCGGTCGCTGGACACCTCGGGTATCAGCTCGGGAACCCGGATGAACGGATGATCGCGATACAAGGTGGCGAACGTGGTGATGTTGGCGGCCTCGTGGCGGTAGTCGATCTCCTCGGTGATCCGCTCGGCGACCTCCCGTGCGTTCTGCCGCAGGTCGGGTGCCGGCCCGCTGGCGGCCGAGGCGAAACGGATCACCGTCGTCAACAACTCGGTGTTGGCCAAATCGGCGCGGATCGCTTCGGCCACGCCGGGGTATTGCACCTTGACTGCGACCTGGCGGCCGTCGGGTAGTACCGCCCGGTGGACCTGCCCGATGGAGGCCGCGGCCATGGGTTCATCGGTGAACTCGGTGAACACCTCGTCGACCGATCGTCCCAGTTCGGTCCGGAACACCTCCCGGGCCAATTCGGGCGCCATCGGCGGGGCGTCGGCCTGCAGCTTGGTGAGCGCCTTCTGGTACGGCGACAGCTCGCCACCGCCGACCGCGCCGGCGTCGAACAGCGAGAACATCTGCCCGACTTTCATCAGCACGCCCTTGGAGTGTCCGAGCAGTTCGGCATATCGCTCGGCGGTGCGCTCGTGGAATTTCTCGACGGCGCCGGTGTCGCCGACCTTCTCCCGAAGTGTCGCCACCATGCGGCCTCCGGCGGCGCGTGCGGTGAAGCCGGCCAGCGGCATCGTCCGACGCATACGGCCCTGTGGTACCGGATCTGCCACCGTCACTCCCGGCTGACCGCTGCTAAAGTGAACACTTTGCAAGACTAAGTGGCCACTTGGGGGCGGTCAATGGCGGCAACAATGACACGTGACCGGCTGGTCACCGCGGCGATGAGGCTGTTCAGCGAGCAGGGGTACCGCGCCACCAGCGTCGCCCAGATCGAGGCGGCGGCCGGGCTTGCGCCGGGCTCCGGCGCGCTGTACCACCACTTCAAATCGAAGGAATCTCTGCTGGCCGCCGGGATCGACCGGCAGTTGGACCGCCGCGAGGCGATGCGCGACGTGCGGAGGCTGTTTGCCGGGCTGGGAGACCTCGACACCGAGTTGACCCTGTTGGGCAGGTACCTGTTCGCTGTGCTCGACGAGGAGACGCAGCTGCTGCAGATCGCTGCCCGCACGCCGGCCGATCAGTCGGCTCGGGTGGCGGCGGCCTACGCCGCACTCGTCGACGGCCTCTGCGCCGAGCTGGCCGACTGGATCGCCGGGTGGGCGCCGCACCTGGACGCCGCCGACGCCCATCGGATCGCCGTGGTCGCGGTCAATGCGCTGCTGGGCAACCGGGCCGGGCGGATGCTCTATCGCGGCGTGGGGGAGCCGGGCGTGGGGGAGCAGCTGGACGACGAGGAGTACCTCGCCGAATGGACGACGCTTCTGGGGGCACGCATCCGCGCCTAGGCTGGTGGCGATGACCGCTTCGGTGGAGGACTTCGAGGCGCTGCGGCCTCACCTGCTGGCGGTGGCCTACCGGCTCACCGGCATGTTCGCCGACGCCGAGGACATCGTGCAGGACGCCTGGCTTCGATTCGACGCCGCCGAGCGCGACCACATCGTCGACCCGCGGGCGTGGTTGACCACGGTCGTGAGTCGGCTCGGCCTGGACCGGCTGCGTTCGGCGGCGCGGCGCCGCGAGTCCTATGTCGGCGAGTGGCTGCCCGAGCCGGTGGTGACCGGCGTCGACGACACCGATCCGTTGTCGACGGTGGTGGCCGGTGAAGACGCCCGGTTCGCCGCGATGGTGGTGCTGGAGCGGCTGACTCCCGACCAACGCGTGGCGTTTGTGCTGCACGACGGGTTCGCGATGCCGTTCGGCGAGGTGGCCGGGGTGCTGAACACCACCGAGGCCGCGGCCCGCCAACTGGCATCGCGTGCCCGCAAGGCCGTCGCGGCTGATCCGGCGCCGCAGCCTGATCCGCGCCACGATGAGGCGGTCGGGGCACTGATGGCTGCGATGGCGGCCGGCGACCTGGCGGCCGTGGTGGCGCTGCTGCACCCCGACGTGACGTTCACCGGCGACGCGAATCGCCGGGCGCCGACCGCGCCGCGGGTCATTCGCGGTCCGGAAAAGGTGGCCCGATTCCTGTTCGGCCTGGCACGCCGCTACGGCCCCACCCTGCTTACGGCGAATCAACTGGCGCTGGTCAATGGCGAGCTCGGCGCCTACACCCCGGGTGCGCCCGGCGCCGACGGCTTCCCCGAACTGCTGCCGCGCGTCACCGCGATGACGGTGCGCGACGGACGAGTGGTGGCGATCTGGGATATCGCCAACCCGGACAAGTTCACCGGGTCGCCGCTGCGGCCCAGAGCGCAGGAGGACGAGCGTGGCCAATGACATCTCGACGAAGTTGGGCGCGTTGATGTTTCGCGCGATGGACAAGATGCGCCACCGCGACGCCTTCGGCATCGGCGAGGCCACCGGCACGGACTTCACCGGCTTCGACAAGTCGAGGCAGATCCTGCTGGTCACGTTCAAACGCTCGGGCGAAGCGATGCCGAGTCCGATCAACCACGGTGTCGATGACGGGAAGCTCTACGTTCGCTCCGACGCATCCACCGGCAAGGTCAAACGCATTCGCAACAACCCCAACGTCGTCGTGGTGCCGTGCAGTCTGCGCGGGAAGCCTCAGGGGCAACCGGTGGCCGGAATTGCGCGGATTCTGCCCGAGTCCGATCAGGCACTCGCCGAGCGGGTGATCGCCGCCAACTGGAGTCCGGCGATGCGGATCTTCGAGCGCGGTCTGGACAAGGGCAGTGCGGTAGCCGGCATCCCGATCGCCTACATCGAGATCACCCCGGCGAGCCGGCCTCGTTGAGCCAGGGCACCCGGCAGGCGTCCCCGGAGTTGAAGCCCTGCTCGGTGATTCCCAGCGCCGAGTACATCCGGGCTCGCATGTTCTCCACACCGATCTGATAGGTCAGCTCGATTACCCCGGCGTCACCGAAGCGGTGCCGCAGATCGTCGACCTGTTCGTCGGTGACCGAATGCGGATCGGTGGTCACCGCGTCGGCGTAGGCGATCGCGGCCCGCTCGTCGTCGCTGTACAGCGGGGAGGTCGCGTAGTCGTCGATCTGCTTGAGCCGGTCGGTGTCGATGCCCTCCAGGCGCTGCAGCATGGCGCCGAAGTCCACACACCACGAGCAACCGACGGTGCGTGCGGTCCAGAACACCGCGAGATCCCGCGGGCCGGCGGGCAGCTTGCGCGACGCGGACTGCAGCAGGCCCTCGTGCACCGCATTGGCAACAAGTAGCCGCGGATGATGCGCGGCGACGGCGAACGGTTCCGGCACTTCGCCGAAGCGCCGCTTGGCGTAGCGGTACATCGCGCGTACCAGCATGTTGGTCTTTTTCGGTGGCAATGGGTCGATGCGAGGTTTTGTAGTCATACCCCTTAGACGAGACAGCCCGGTCCTTTGTGACCGGCCCTCCTCCCGCGAGCCCCTTCCTCCCGCGAGCCCCTTCTCGCGCGAACGTGCATTGCTCCTATGTCAAGCGGCGGTGTGGAGGTCGTTGGTTGGTGGGGTGGTTCGGGCTGCTTCGTCGGTGTGGAG
>NZ_LQPI01000002.1 GCF_002101775.1 Mycolicibacter nonchromogenicus
AGATGACGATTTCCAGCCCGGCTGTGGCCGGGGAGAATGCGTACATGGATTCAACACGTCCACGTGGTGGTGGCCCGCAGCGGCGGCGCTCGTTTAGCCCGGCCGACAAGCTGGCGCACCTGGCTGCTTACGAGCAGGCCCGCTCCAGCGGCGATGGTGGCGCCTACCTGCGCCGCGAGGGCCTGTACTCATCTCAGATCAGCGAGTGGCGCAAGCAACGCGACGCCGGCGTGCTCGACGGCAAGCCGGCCGGGGCGAAGCTCGGCAAGCTCACCGCCGAGCAGGCCGAGATCGCCCGGCTCAAGCGCGAACTCGACAAGACGAACAAGCGCCTGTCCACCACCGAGGTCGCCCTGGAGATCATGGGAAAAGCTCACGCGCTCTTGGAAAGTCTCTCCGAGAGCGCGGAGCCGGACAGCAAGCCGACCAAGCGCTGATGGAAGCCTGGACCGATCTGCGCGGCCACGGGATCACCACTCGGAAGGCGGCGGCGTTGACCGGCATGCACCGCTCGACGGCCCTGCGGCGGGCCAAGCCGGCTCCGGCGCCACGTGATCCGGTGGTGCGGGTGCCGGTCAACAAGCTCACCGCCGCCGAATGCGCCCGCGTGGTTGAGGTGCTCAACAGCGACCGGTTCGTCGACACCACCCCGATGCAGGCGTGGGCCACCCTGCTCGACGAAGACACCTACCTGTGCTCGATCTCGACGATGTATCGGCTCCTCAACGCCAACAAGCAGGTCAAGGAACGGCGCCGGCTGGCCCGGCACCGCAAAGCGGTCTGCCCGGAACTGGTGGCCACCGCCCCGCGGCAGGTGTACTCGTGGGACATCACCAAACTGGCTGGCCCGGTCAAAGGCGTCTACTACGACGCCTACGTGATGATCGACATCTACTCGCGCTACATCGTCGGCGTGCACGTGCACGCCCGCGAATGCGGGGTGCTGGCCAAGGAGATGATGGAGCAGATCTTCGGCACCTACGGCATCCCGCACGTCGTGCACGCCGACCGGGGCACCTCGATGACCAGCAACAGTGTCGCCGGACTGCTGGCGGAGCTGGGTGTGACCCGCTCGCATTCGCGGCCGAAGGTCTCCAATGACAATCCCTACAGCGAAGCCTGGTTCAAGACGCTCAAGTACGCTCCGACTTTCCCGGATCGCTTCGAATCCATCCACCACGCAAGAGATTTCATGGACTCCTTCGTGGCCTGGTACAACCACGAGCACCGGCACAGCGGCATCGGCCTGCACACCCCCGCCGACGTGTTCTACGACCTGGCCGCCGCCAAGGACACCCAGCGCCGGGCCGTGCTCGCCGACGCCCGCGCACGCCACCCGCAGCGCTACGGCCGCGATCAGGCACCCAAGATCATCGACCTACCCGAGGTCGCCGCCATCAACCCACCAAAACCCATCGAACAGGAGGACCAGACGGCAGCCGCTTAACACCCGTTGGACTCAAACACCTTGACAAATTCCG
>NZ_LQPI01000003.1 GCF_002101775.1 Mycolicibacter nonchromogenicus
CCGCCGCCCGCGGCTGTCGTCACCCCGGCGCCCCCTCCGCCGGCGGCCCCGCCGGCCCCGGCCGGCGAACCGGCTCCGCCGCGCGCTCCCGCTCCAGTCCCGGCCGCACCCGCCCCGCAGGCCCCGGCGCCCCTGCCGGTGGCACCGGCCCCGGCACCGCCACCGGCGCTCCCGCCGCCGGCTCTGCCGCCACCGGCGCTCCCGCCACCACCGCTGCCTAACCTGGGGATTCCGGGATTGCCGGGCGGTCCGCCGCTCTTCAGTCCGCCCCGGGGCGGGTGGGGCCCAGGCGGCGGAGGCAAAGCACCTGGCCGTGGTCCCGGCGGCGGTCCCGGCGGTAAGCACGGCGGTGGCCATGGCGGCGGCCACGGACGCGGCGGCGGCGGGTTCCCGTTCCCGTTGCCGGGGTTCCGTTTCTGAGTGGGCATGCGGACCCAACAGTCGTAAGATGGGCTAATAATTCGCCGGCCCTAGTGGAGGAGGTGCGGTGGACATCGTTCTGGGGGTCTCGATGGCGCCGCCATCGGTACGCATGGTCCTCGTCGAGGGGGAACGCGCCGGTGGCGTGACCGTCGATGAAGACGGATTCGAGGTGGACGCCGACGCGAGGGCGTTCCCCGAGCAGGTCGTGTCGGCCATCCTGGGGACCCAGGAAAGTGCGCGGGAGAGCGGCTACCGGCTGTCCTCGACCGGAGTGACCGTCGCCAACCAGCTGCAGGCGGGCCAGCTGCGTGACGCACTGGCCGATCACCGGGTCGAGAACGTGATGCTGGTGTCGGCGTTCTTGGCGGCGGCCGCACTGGCGCAGACCGTGGGCGGGTCGGTCGGCTACGAGCGGACCGCCCTGATGTTCATCGAGCCCGAGGGGGCGACCCTGGCCGTCGTCGACTCCTCCGACGGGTCGATCGCCGAGGTGCAGCGGGTGGCCCTGCCTTCCGACGACGCCGCCGCGGTGGGTGAGCTGACCCGTCTTGCCGCCCAGGCGGGCCGCCTGCCATCACGCCCCGACGGCCTGTTCGTGGTCGGTTCCGGAGTCAACGTCGGTCTGGTCAAGGCCGAGTTGGACGCGGTCAGTGCCATCCCGGTCAGCGTGCCCGAGGAGCCCGAGACCGCGCTGGCGCGCGGCGCGGCGCTGGCCAGCGCCCACACGCCGCTGTTCGACTCCTCGACCTCGGCGCTGGCGTGGGCCCGCGACCCGGGCACCGGAGTGATCGATCCGGAGCTGGTCGCCCTCGGCTACGCCTATCAAGCCGACTACGACGCCACTCAGGGCGAGTACGCGCTGGCCTACAGTGCGGTTCCCGACGACGCCGCTGACAGCGGCTATCTGAGCCTGTTCGACACAGACGGCTACGACGGCACCATCATCGACGACATCCCACCGAGTGCCGCGGTGGATGAGTTCGCCGACAGCAAGCCACTGCGGCGCCGCAACCCCTTCCTGCTGGCCGGCAGCGGTCTGGCGGCGTTCTTCGTGGTCGGGGTCTCCAGCCTGGTGGTGGCACTGGCGGTGAGCATCCGGCCCACCGCCGCCGATCACCCGCCGCCCTCCGGGCACATCGTGGTCCCCACCCAGCAGGCCCCGGCCCCGGCGGCCGTCCCCGAAGCGGCTCCGCCACCTGCTCGGG
>NZ_LQPI01000004.1 GCF_002101775.1 Mycolicibacter nonchromogenicus
CAGCGGCACTGACCGCCTGAACCATCACATCGAAGAATCACACGACGACGTCGTACACCACGTCCGTGGACTTGACCCGACTATCAATGGAAGATCCCGCGGTGATAACGGCCAGGGCGCCGGGCGAAGTCAACTGCGTGACCCTAGAATCCGCCCAGGTGGGGCCGTTCGCTGCCTCCGAGTGTCTCGAAGGGAGACGTGCGGAATGGACAGGGCACTCGTGCTTATACACGGTCTCTTCTCTTCCCGGAAGACGTGGTCGAAGCTTCGAACGCAGATTGAAGGCGACCCTGAGTTGGCCGGCCTTCCGATTTACGAGTTCGAATACTATTCGCCCAAGCTGCACTTCAGTCCACTCAAAGCGATTCCCGATTATGACGACGTTGCGAAGAAACTTTGGACATGGATTACGGCGAAGCTAGAGTCATGCGAGAAAGTGATGATTATTACGCACAGCCAAGGTGGCCTTGTTGTGCAGCGAATGTTGGCCAACCAGACCCGCAGCGCGAATGCCGAAGCACTGAAGATCATCGACCAGATCGTTCTCTTAGCCTGTCCAAATTCTGGATCGGACCTATTTCTAACTCTTCGCCGATACACCCCACTACGCCGCAATCCACAAGTCAATTCACTACAGCCGATATATAAGGAGGTCGAACAGGCGCGAGCCGATATCTTAGACCGCATCGTGTATGCCACCGAAGTCTCGGAAACCAAATGCCCGATCCCAATCACAGCATACGCTGGCGAGAAGGACAAGATAGTCAAGAGCGCCTCAGCAATAGCACAATTCAAGCGGCACGGAATTATCGATGGAGATCACTTCAGCATCCTGCACTTCCAGAAACCTGACTCGATGAACTACGACGTCATCCGCAAACATTTGATGTCATTCGCCGCGCGTCAGTACCCAGAAGCCGAAGCTCTGCCGCCGCATTCCCCATCAGAGCCCCATAGCCAGGTGATCATCGGCGCGATCCCCCACAGACCGCTCGGATTCATCACGCGGACCTCCGCGCAGGTGCTCGCAGAAACATTCTCCAAAGGGAACGTTGCCGTGGTGTGCTCATTAACGGGGCCGCGAGGTGTAGGAAAGACACAAGCAGCCGCGGCCTACGCTCGGTCAGAAATTGCGAATGGCTGTCCGTTAGTCGGCTGGGTGAACGCTGAGACACAGCAGGAAATGGTGGCTGGCCTGTCTCGGATCGCACGTCGATTAGGGGTTGGCGATTCAGAAGGCGATTCATTAACCAATGCGCTGCTTCTTCGCGAACACCTCCAGTCATGGCCCACAGACTGCTTATTCGTGTTCGACAACGCACAGGTGGAGCCTCGCGTTATTCGTGACTTCATCCCAGCAGTCGGACCATCTCGGATAGTGATTACAACAACCGAGAAGTCTTACGCCGGCCTTGGGCCCTCATTTGATGTAATTGAATTCACAAGAGGCGAATCGGTCGATTTTCTTCGTAAGCGGACGGCAATCGACGATTCTGCAGGCGCTAACGCGATCGCTCATGAACTAGGTGATCTTCCGCTGGCACTCGCCTTGGCCGCCGGCACGATAATTGGCCAGCGACTCAATTATGCGGCCTATCTACAAAAGCTCGCCTCTGTTCCGGTCGCGATACTGCTGAGCCCGCAAGCAAGTTTAGATTATCCAATCGGTGTGGCGTCGGCGTTCCTACTTTCGCTCGAATCGGTGACCGGCGGAAGGTCAGGCGAACACACTAGGCGCGTATTAGAGATCATCGCGTGCCTCTCCCCCGAGGGTGTCCCTCGCGAGGTCCTTTATCGGATAGCCGAGAACGATGGAGCGAATCTGACAGAGTCAGTCATCGATCAGACACTCGAATCCTGCGTCGGCTCATCGCTTCTCCAGTGGTCAGAGGATGGCCATCTAGTCATCATGCACCGCCTAACCGCGAGGGTGATGCGAGAAGCTGCTATCGCAAAGGGCCGATTGAACGACGTACTAGCGGATTGCGCGGCTCTTTTGGAGGGCCAGACGATACCGGAAGACCAAGCCTGGTCGCAGCGCGATTTCGGCGCCCAGTTGGCGAGCCAGATCGAAGCCCTTTGGACGGCTGCCGGGCACCTGCTCGACAACGGTGCAGTCCGGGGCGCCGGAGAACTTGTAGATCGCCTGCTTAGCTTACGGTTTTGGTCAGTCCGACAATTATGGAAATCTGCTGACCTGGCATTTGCCGTGCGGCTGGGTGAGCAGGTCGTCGCCGACAGCAGCCGGGTCAAAGGCGACGCAGATCCCCGATCTATCACTGCTGCGTTCAATCTCGCGCTGTGTTACGAATCCGCTGGCAGGCTCCGACAGGCGATCCCCCTCCTGGAGCGTGTAGCCGAAAGTCAAGAGGAGCTCCACGGAGCGGCAAGTGCGGAGACGCTTGAGGCGAAACAGCAGCTAGCGGCAGCGCTCCGGTCGGCCGGCCGCATTCATGATGCCATGCAAATGTTTGAGCAAGTACTTCCTGCGCGCGAGGAGGTCCTAGGAGATGCGCACCGGGCCACCATCGCGACAAGAATCGACCTCGCTGGCACCTATGAGTCAGTCGGGCGACTCGCGGAGGCGATCCCCCTTTTCGAAGCTGGGCTACAACAGCGCATCGCCGTACTGGGCGATCTCCACTCCCACACTCTGAGCGCGCGGAAACATCTCGCCGCGGCTTACGAGTCGGCAGGACGTACCCAGGAAGCGATCGATTTGTTTCAGACGACGCTAGCGCAGCGCCAGTCGGTTCTTGGAGTCGATCATCCACACACGCTAATTTCCTGGAATGACCTCGCCCATGCCTACGAGTCCAACGGTCGACTCGACGACGCGAACTTGCTTTATAGACAAAATGCAGAGGACCGGACGAGAATTCTCGGCCAAGATCACCCAGACACCATATCGTCATGGGACGACCTGGCTTTTTCAGCTTTCCTACTAGGGCAACTCGATACCGCCGAGCAAATCTGTTGCGATGTTTCCGCGCGCGCAAATGCGATCCTCGGAGAAGGGCATCCGAACGCAATCAACCTTTTGAGTACGTCGGCTTGGTGCAGGTTGGCCAATGACGCCCCCAGCGATGCCGTGGATCGTTTCAGCAAGGTGTTCGTTGCCCGGCAGCATCTTCTAGGCGACGAATATCCAGATAGCATCGTCGCCCGCCACGACCTAGGCATCGCGCAATTCTTGATGTCCAATACGCACGGGGCATTCGAGTCGCTAGCACGCGCTAAGTCGGATTTCGAAAGAATCCTTGGTGCTGACCACCCGATCACCCAGAACGTGACCATGAATGCCAGCATGCTTCGCTCACTACCGCAGGCAACGAGAGTTCGCTGGGTCGACATCCGCGATTCGGTTAAGATCCCGCGCTGGCGACCTGGGCGGCGTATTGTTAAAAGACCATTGGATTGAGCTGATTAGGCCAGAAAAAGGAGATCGTAATACAACGACATATTCGCGGGATTCAAACGCGATACACGACATCTAGTGACCAGCTATTGTTATATGTTGATAGCATCGCGGAAGTCGATCTCGCATACATCGACAAGATAAAGGCTATTTTTTGTCGGAGACGGGGACACAACAGTCACATCGAGGTGGCATGCCGCATTAAGGGAATCCCTATCATTCAAGTTGATGATCTCAGCTTTGTTGAGGGCGCCGAGACCAGCGTTCAGCACCACGAAGAGATTCCCAGCAGTGCGATCGATGCTTACCGGTCATTCCCAAACAAGTTTCAGGCATCTGTGTACGATCCCCAAGACTTGGTGGGCCTGAACTTCGATCGCATCGAGACTGTGTTTGTCCGAATGGAACACTTGCTCTACCCGGTAGCCAAGGAGATTAACCACGCCGGACCATCGCGGCAACGAGTAGCATCAATTATTGAGTCCGCATTGGACAGCTATCTATCTGGGTGCCCACCGCACGTACATATCGTTTTTCGCGGAGTCGATGTGCGAAGCGACGACGTTCTCCTCGGGGCACTTTTTCATTCCGGAGCGGTGGAATCCAATCCTGAATTGGGTAATCATGGTACGCGATTTCTACTCGATCACCCAGAGTGGATGGAGCTGATAAGTAAAGTCATTCGACACGCGCATTGCGATCGTTTGATCTATGCCGCACCATTTATCGATTCGGCTACTGGCTTTGAAGAGTTCTTGGATCGATACGGCCACGCTTTCGACGTTTCCCCGATAATTCCGTTCGTCGAGACTCCTGCGTTCTTCGGTGACTTCATCTCATACCGTGGTATCCCGCGGGTCTGTGTTGGCCTCAAAGATATCGTGCAATTTTACTTCGCAGCAGACCGCTCTCAGTCGACCACCCTAAGCTTCAATCATTATCTAAATGATGACCTTATACGTCTGCTGCGACAGGCCGTGCAGCACTTCTCAGGAATAGACACACACATTTCGATTTACCAATCGTGGCATATGCTCGAGAAGTATTCAAGCATGTTGCAGGGTTTAGTGTGGATACCATCAATGAGCGCCTACGAACTCCGCGTTTTAGAAACTCTGACTACTTGAAGGGCAGGTCAATGCGACATCGTGACGAGCATCGGCCAATCGTTGTTGCCGTCGAAGGGTACGACGGCGCGGGCAAGACAACGTTGACCAGAGGCCTGCGGGAAGCGTTTGAGTCGCGGGGCCTAAGTGCGATCGAGGTGGGCAGAGGTGCCGCCAACAGTAACGCGGCTATCAGCACCCTCACCGATCTAATCAAGTTGTCCGACGGAGGAGAAGTGCCGCTCGACCCATCCGCAGATGTCTTCGTCAGATTAGCTCGGACGCACGAGCGCATCAAATTGATTCTCGAAACGAGCGCAGAACTCATTATTCTTGATCGATTTGTTGCGTACGATTTGTCACGCCTCGACGAGCAGATCAGAGACTCGCACAAAGAACTATTTGACCTCGCATTGAAGCGCTTTCAACTCGACCTGACGATATTTCTTAACGCACCGTTCGACTTGTTATGGAACCGTGTGCTCAGCCGCGGTGTCGCAACTATGAGCGCGAAGGAGAAACGCGGTATCGATCACAATAGGATTGGATACGACTCACTTATCGCCACGATGGCATGGTGGTCCAAGTCAAGGCGCGTCCTGGAACTCGACTGCACAACGGACATCAACAATGTGCTTAATAGGAGTCTGGACGAGATTGACGCGCTAAGGCTCCAAAACAAGGCCTAGTCACAAATCAAGCCTCGCTCTGTTCGGAAACACTACTGCGATCGTCGTTGTCGTATCGGCGTGATGTTGGTTGTCTCGGCCGGTCGGCTCATTGCCTCCAGCGCGGCCATAGTTTCAGCATGATCGTCATCGAAAAGATGCGTATAGATCGACAGTGTTGTGGTGACTTTTGCGTGCCCCATGAATCGGCTGAGTTGTAACGGCGGGATTCCCGCCGCAACGCACAAGCTAGCGTAGGTATGCCGAAGTGCATGGAACTTCAGCGCTGGCGGAAGGATCAGCACATCACCACCGAGGCGGTTGGTGCGCAGGACCGCGGGCCGAAACACGGCCTTGTAGAACGTCTGATGACGAATGGGGGCGGACCAGTCCAGTACCAAACGGTCAGCCGCTTCGCTGACCGACAGGCGGGCCAACGCGTCGAGAGCTGTCGGTATGATCCTATTCCCGTCAGCATCAACGGCCGACCTCCCGGTCGGTTTGGCCGCTTTGAGCGTGACTGAGCAGAACAACGGCGCGGCCGTCTCATCTCGGCGCGGATGGGTCAAGTCCACGGACGTGGTGTACGACGTCGTCGTGTGATTCTTCGATGTGATGGTTCAGGCGGTCAGTGCCGCTG
>NZ_LQPI01000005.1 GCF_002101775.1 Mycolicibacter nonchromogenicus
GAGGGTGCCTTCGGTGGTGACGAACGGTGTGAACAGGGCGTCGAACATGTCCTCGAGATCGGCGTGCGCCGGCGCGGTAAGGGGGGCGATCGTCATAACCGCGGCGATCCCGACAACCTTGCTGGCCACACCCCTGCTGCGGTGACGAGACATCTCGACGAACCCTTCTCGTGGACCTGCCCGGTTTCTTAAGCGTTTCTGAGAAGGTAAACGAGTTACTTAGCCGACGCAAGGTTGCGCCGGAGAGCCGGAGAGCCCCGCCGTGGACCCGGCCCGCACTGACGCCTAGGCCGCCGTGACCGTCACCTTGATGGTGGCGGCGCCGGGGTCGGATGCGATGGTCAGCACCGAAGCGTTGGGCCCGGAGGTGACCTGCCCGCCGATGACGTCCACGGTGTAGCCGTTCGGATATTGGCTGGCCGGAACCGAGATGGTGGTCTGCGAACCGGCCCCGAAGGTTCCAGATCCGTCGGCCTGGTCCGTGGAGTAGCTGAGGGAGAAGACGCCGTTGGTGAATGACCACGAGGTCGGGATGCCCGAGATCGCCTGCGGGTAGGGCTGAGCCAGGACATCGAGCTTGCCCCAGTTCACGTTGTCGCCGTCCGGCGGTTTGGTCAGGTCATAGACCAGTGCCTGATCTTCCGGAGACGTGCTGGTGATGTCCTTGCCGGTGTAAGCCCATTCGGTCCAGCCGAACAGATAGCGGTTCGCGGCCTCCAGGCTCGCACCGATGGTCGGAAGATTGTTGGTCGCGCCGAATTCACTGAGCCAGCCCGGGATGTTGTGCTCTTGCGCGTATTCCGCCGCGAACCCGAGAACCACATCGGCGTTCCAGTCACAGCCGAAGCTCAAGCCCGGGAACAGCGCGTTCACCATGCAGTAGTGGTGGAACGAGAAGGCCGTGTTCGGGTCGTCCACGGTGCCGAGGTGGTTCCGTACCGGGAGGCTGGCCTCCAGGGTGCTGGGACCGAAGAACACGGTCTTGTTCGGGTCGACCGATCGGATGGCCGCGTCGATCTGGTTGTAGAACGGCGTCAACTGCTGGGCGTCGAAGTACGGATTGCCCAACAGGCTCCCCAGCGTCTGAGTGCCGGACCACGGTTCGTTCATGATCTCGTAGCCCGCGACGTTGGGGTCGCCCTTGAAGTAGTCGGCCACGGCCTGCCACATGAGCGCGTAGTGGTTCTGCAGGCCGATGCCGTCCGGGGCCTTCTCATTGGCCCAGAACGCGTCCCAGGCATAGTTCTGCGCCGGGCTGACGAAGTAGCTGCCCGGGAAACCGGCGTCGACATTGGGCAGCCCGCCGGTCAAGACCGCCCAGTCCGGAGCGCCGTCCCCGCCCAAACTGCCGCTGTAGAGGTCTTGGTGCATGTCCAGAATCGCAACGATCTTGTGGTTGGCCAGCATCTGGACGGTCTGCTGGATCGAGGCCAGGTAGGCGTAGTCGATCACGCCGGGCTCGGGTTCCACCCCAGCCCAGATGACCCCTAGCCGCACGGCGTTGAAGCCGTTGGCGGCCAGGAAGGCCGCGTCTTCCTCGCTGAAGCCGCCGGCGGACGGCTCGTACGGCGCAACCTTGTAGACCTGGTTGAGTCCGTGCCAGATCACCACCTGGCCGTCGGCGTTGGTGAACCAGCCGTTGGAGACCTGGACCGGCGCGTCGACGATTCCGGTGTAGCCGCCGGGCAGGGTGCCGAACTGGCCGACGTCGCCGTGGGTGCCGTAGAGCAGGCCGGCGACGCCGCCGGCGCCGCCGAGCGCGGGCAGTCCGGCCAGGGTGGCGCCGTCGCCGGCGTCTCCGCCGTCGCCGCCGTTGCCCCACAGCCAGCCACCGGTGCCGCCGTCGCCTCCGGCGGCGCCTTGGCCGCCGGAGCCGCCTGCGCCGCCGTTGCCGAACAGTCCGATGGCCGAGCCGCCGGCGCCGCCGGCGACGCCGTCGGTGGTGCTGTTCCAGCCGTTGCCGCCGTCACCGAAGAGCCAGCC
>NZ_LQPI01000006.1 GCF_002101775.1 Mycolicibacter nonchromogenicus
CCGGCACTGTCGGGGATGCGCAGTTGGGTGATGGCGATGCGGTGCAGGGCGGCGTTGAGTTGACGGTTTCCTGACCGGTTGAGCCGGACTCGGCCGGCGGTGTTGCCCGACCACACTGGGATGGGGGCGGTGCCGCAGTGGCGGGCGAAGGCGGCCTCACTGCGGAACCGGGTCACGGTGGCGGCCTCGCCGACGATCTTGGCCGCGGTCAGGGCCCCGCAGCCCGGCAGCGTCAACAGGGCCGGGGCGACGTCGTTGACGCGGTCTTCGATGCGGACGGTCAATGCGTTGATGGTGTCGTTGAGGCGGATGATGTCGGCCAGCTCGTCGCGGGCCAGCTCAGCCAGGATCCCGGTCTGTGTGTCTAGCCAGGACGCCAGTGTTGCGCAGGGACGCGCCCGGTCCAGGGATTTGGGTGCGGGTTCTGCGGCAGGGTCGAGTTCATGGACGCGTTGGCGCAGCCGGTTGATGGTTGAGGTGCGTTGGGCAACAAGGTCTTCGCGGCGATCGACGAGCAGTTTGAGTTCGCGGGAGACGGTGTCGTGGCAGGCGGTGGGCAGGTCGGGTTCGCGTAGCACCGCCCGGGCGACGGCCAAGGCATCGATGGGGTCGGACTTGCCGCGGGTGCGGGCGCTGGCGCGGGTCTGGGCGGTCAGTTTCGGGGCGACACGGACCACAGCCTGGCCCATCGACAACAGGTCGCGTTCCAGCCGGGCAGACAGGTTGCGGCAGTCTTCGATGCCCCACAACAGATGCTCGCCGAACTGTTCACGGGCCCAGTTCAGAGCTTTGAGATGGCCGGGGGTGGTGGCGGGGACGACTTTGTGGCCGAGTTGTCGGCCGACCTCGTCGACGGCGACGAAGGTGTGGGTGCGCTTGTGGACATCGGTGCCAACGATCACCATGGATGGTGCCTTCCTTCTCAACAGGGAGCAGTGAAGGTCGGGCCGGCCGGCAGGACATATCTCAGTGGGGGCGGTGCCACGCTCCTATCAGGTCAATTGCCGGTCGGTCCTTCCCACCCGATGACGACACAACGCACGATCGCCACGAAAGCAGTGTTTGCAAGAGTCAGACACCGGGTGAGAAGAACCCAACCACCGCACAGCGGCACCTGTCACCCTGACACTGAGTGT
>NZ_LQPI01000007.1 GCF_002101775.1 Mycolicibacter nonchromogenicus
AGATCACCCATCCAATCTGATTGGGTGGCCTACTTTTCAACCGTCGCGACTGGCCGGGTTCTCAACCGTCGTTAACAACGTGACTGCACCGCTCTCCTGCAACGAGGCGGCCGATCGCTTCACCTCTTCCAACTCCTGCGCGACCCCCCGATATACGGGGTCCATCTCTGGCCCTTGATAGGAAATGGTGGCGGAGGCAGTGCCACGCTCGGCGGGATGAAATGCGGAGAACGCACCGCGCACGATGATTTCGGTAGACATCTCGCGCACGGTACGCGTGCCCGGCGACAACACGATCGGACGCAGGGGAACGCGCGGGGTCGGAAACCGATCTGCCGACGCCGGCCCATAGGTGCCGTTTGCGGTCGGCCCCATCTGCCAACAAGAGCGGCGTGCATGAGGAAGTCCTCCACACGCACGGGTGGAGCAGTCGTCGACGCCGAGTCGCTTGGAAGGCGCGCGCACGACTGCACCTTTTGTCGCCACCCGTGGTGGGCGCAGGCGTTTGGAACAGAAAAACCCCTGGTTGACAGGGGTTTTGTTGTGCGCCGTCAGGGTTTCGAACCCCGGACCCGCTGATTAAGAGTCAGCTGCTCTACCAACTGAGCTAACGGCGCTGTGCGGTCGAGAACCGCGAAAGTGACAATAACAGGCGCCGCACCGGGAGACGAAATCGCGACGTCAGAGCGCACGCCCGCACGGATCAGCGGCAGTTCCGATTACCCACTAGACTGCCCTGCGAGCAGTATCAGCACTTCAGGTGGGAAAAGCATGGGGCAGGTTGGTTTGGCACAACGCTGCCGGGGGTTCGGGACCCGGGCGGCGGCATTGCTGACGGTTACGGCCGCGGTGATGAGCTTGAGTGCGTGTGGCAGCAATGCCGACGCCGAAGCGGTCAAAATCATCACCGACAAGGGCACGCCCTTCGCTGACCTGCTGATTCCCAAGGTCACCGCGTCGGTCACGGACAAGGCTGTCGGTGTGGCCGTGGACGCACCGGTGACAGTCATCGCTGAAGACGGCGTGCTTGATTCGGTCACCATGGTCAACGAGTACGGCGCGGTCGTCGACGGCAAGATCAGTCCCGACGGGCTGACTTGGGCGACCTCCGAGCAGCTCGGCTACAACAAGCGCTACACGCTCAACGCCAAGGCGCTGGGGCTCGGTGGGGTGACCAGCCGGCAGATGACCTTTCAGACGCACTCGCCGCAGAACCTGACCATGCCCTATGTCATGCCACGCGACGGCGAGGTCGTCGGCGTCGGTCAGCCGGTGGCAATCCGGTTCGACGAGAACATCGTCGACCGCGAGGCGGCCGAGAAGGCGATCACCATCACCACCGATCCTCCGGTGGTGGGCGCGTTCTACTGGCTGAACAATCGCGAGGTGCGCTGGCGGCCGCAGGCCTTCTGGAAGCCCGGAACCAACGTCGACGTGCAGGTCAACACCTACGGCGTGGACTTGGGCAACGGCGTCTACGGACAGGACAACGCGGCCAGCCACTTCGTGATCGGCGACGAGGTGATCGCCACCGTCGACGACGACACCAAGTCGATGGTCGTGCGCATCAACGGCGAAGTGGCCAAGACCATGCCGGTGTCGATGGGCAAGGACAGCACTCCGACCAACAACGGCACCTACATCGTCGGGGACCGGTTCGCCCACATCGTGATGGACTCATCGACCTACGGGGTGCCGGTCAACTCGCCCAACGGGTATCGCACCGACGTCGACTGGGCCACCCAGATCTCCTACAGCGGCATTTTCGTGCATTCGGCCCCGTGGTCGGTGGGAGCTCAGGGCTACTCCAACACCAGCCACGGCTGCATCAACGTCAGTCCCAGCAACGCGTTGTGGTTCTACGACCACGTCAAGCGCGGCGATGTGGTGCAGGTCAACAACACCATCGGCTCGCCGCTGCCCGGCAACGAGGGCCTCGGCGACTGGAATGTGCCGTGGCCGGAGTGGAAGGCCGGCAACGCCAAGGATTCGGCGCGCTGACGCGGTAGGCGTCACCAAGCCGAGTCACCAAGCCGGGTCACCAAGCCGGCGGGGGTCCGGCTTCCTCGCGCCGGTATTCCTCGTTGCCGTCGGGGTAACCCCCGCCGAACGTGGTGATGTGCACGTGATCGTAGTGGCCGTTGCCGCTACCGCTGGGCCCGGCCGGTGTGTAGTAGGTGCCCCGCCAGATCGCGTCCTGCATGGCGAACCGGTCGGCGTTCTGCCGGACGTACTCGACGATCTGGTCTCCAAGCGCGATGCCCTCTGGGCTGCCGGGGTTGGGGATCATCACGTCGATCGCCAGGCCGGAGGGATGCCAGCGCCGGCCGTCGGGGCGCACGCCGATCATGTCGTGGATCTGTGGGAATGCTTCGCTGATGCTGCGCTCGACCAGGATTGTCTTGACCTGCATACCGTTTTCGTTGGCGATCCCCGGTGGCAGCGACTGCGGGGCGGGCACGGCCCAATTCATGAAGTCGGGGAGTGGCAGTCCCCAAGCCTGCGGCGGGGGAGCGTCTTCGGGAGGCGGGGGCAGGTCTTCTGGAGGG
>NZ_LQPI01000008.1 GCF_002101775.1 Mycolicibacter nonchromogenicus
CTCACGGTCAGAAGGTGCAGTCGGCCGGCCACAACATGGCCAACACCGACGCGTCGGTCGGATCCAGCTGGGCCTGAGCGCCCCGCAATTTCGCAGCGCGGCAGCACACCCAATCCATGGGTGTGCTGTCGCGCGCTGCGATGAGCGGGTGGTGCCGAGCGGTTATGCCGTCCCGCGTGATCCAATAGCCACGTACATCGACCAACCCGGCAGAGGAGGGTAGTGATGGACCCAAGCACTCGCACCGACATCACCGTCAACGTAGAGGGATTCTGGCTGCTTCAGGCACTCCTGGACATCCGCCATGTCGCTCCCGAGTTGCGGTGCCGTCCTTACGTATCCACCGACTCAAACGACTGGCTGTGGGAACACCCCGGCATAGCGGTGATGCGCGAACAGGGCATCGTCGTCGACGACAAGGTGAACGAGGCCGTCGCGGCGCGCATGCGGGTGCTCGCCGCGCCCGACCTCGAGGTGATCGCACTGCTGTCACTGGGCAAGCTGCGTTACGGCGTCCTCGACGAAGAAGACCAGGAGCCGGGCACCCGCGACATCCCCGACAACGAGTTCCGGGTGCTGCTGGCGCGCAGCGGTGAGCACTGGGTGTCAGCGGTACGCGTGGGCACCGACATCACCGTCGACGATGTCGCGGTGACCGACCCCGCCTCGATCGCCGCGCTGGTGATCGACGGCATGGAGTCCATCCACCACGCCGACCCGGCTCAGATCACCGCGGTCAACGTGCCGATGGAGGAGATGCTGGAGGCCACCCAGAGCTGGCAGGACTCGGGCTTCAACATCTTCACCGGGGGAGACCTCCGCCGGATGGGCATCAGTGCCGCCACCGTCGCGGCGCTGGGGCAGGCGCTTTCGGAGCCGGCGGCCGAAGCCGCGGTGTACGCGCGGCAGTACCGCGACGACGCCAAGGGGCCCAGCGCTTCGGTGCTGTCGCTCAAAGACGGGTCAGGCGGCCGGATCGCCCTGTACCAGCAGGCGCGTACCGCCGGTTCGGGCGAAGCATGGCTGGCGATCTGCCCGGCGACTCCGCAGCTGGTTCAGGTGGGGGTCAAGACCGTCCTGGACACGCTGCCCTACGGCGCCTGGAAAACGCATCGGAGGGTTTAGCGGCCGGCCGGCAAAGCCTACGGCTGAATGTCAAGTGCCGCAGTGGAAATCGGCGGCTAAACGCGATCGTGCGAATTGCATGAACTGCCTTTAGAATTGGATTGACTTTAGAAATGACAAATTACGAGGCGGCACCAATGGGTTCTACACGTTCTCTGGGTTCAGAGTTCGTCGGTCGGGTGATGCAATCATGACCGCGGCGATCGAGTCGGGACAGTCGGGCGGCGATCTCGCGCCGTCGGGCCCCCGGGGAGTAGTGGTCGGGGTCATGGCGGGCGACGGCGTCCAGATCGGGACGCTGCTCGACGCCGACGCGCCACTCTCGGTGATGCTGGACCCGTTGCTGACGGTGATCAACGGCCGGCTGCAGGAGCTGGACGAACCTGCGCTGCAGCCCCAGGGCCGTGGCCGTTGGGTGCTGAGCCTCGTCGATGGCACAGTGCTGCGACCGAACCAGTCGCTGACCGAACAGGGCGTCTACGACGGCGACCGGCTGTGGCTGCGGTTCCTCGAAGACCAGGAGCGGCGCTCGCCGGTCATCGAGCACATCTCCACCGCGGTGTCGGTCAACCTGGCGAAGCGATTCGCCCCGGTCACCGCTGCGACGGCGGTCCACGTCGGGGTGTCGATCCTGGCGCTGGGTGTGCTGCTGGCCACCGGGCTGCTCGCGGCCTGGCGCGTCCAGCACGACAGCTGGCTGACCGCGGGCTTCAGCGCCGGCCTGGCCTTCATGGTGTTGATCGCCGCCGCACTGGTCCTGATGCAGGCCCGCAAAGCCTCCGACCGGCTCGTCGGTGATGTGCTGCTGGCCACCGGGCTCGTTCCGCTGGTGGTGGCGGCCGCGGCAGCCGTGCCCGGCGAGGTGGGCGCCGCGCATGCGGCGCTGGGCTTCGGCGTCGCCGGTATCGGGGCGCTGGCCGTCATCCGGCTCACCGGGCGGCAGCTGGCCGCCTACGCGGCCGTTGCCGTCATCAGCGTGGCTGTGATGTTCGGCGGGGTCTTGCGGATGCTGTTCCTGACCGGCGCCGTGACCCTGCTGACCTGCACTTACCTGGCCTGCGTGCTGGCTTACCAGTGGGCCCCATCGCTGTCGCGCTGGCTGGCCGGCCTGCGGCTGCCGGTCTTCCCGTCGGCCACCAGCCGCTGGGTGTTCGAAGCCCGTCCCGACCTGCCGACCACGGTGGTCAAGACTCCCGGTGAGCCGCCGTCCCTGGAGGGGCCGGAGTCGATCCGCGAGGTGGTGCTGCGGGCGGAGCGGGCGCGCTCGTTCCTGACCGGCATCCTCACCGGGCTCGGTGTGCTGGTGGCGGTGTGCATGACCGGGTTGTGCGACCCCCACTCCGACCGGTCCTGGCTGCCGTTGCTGCTGGCCGGTCTGACCGCCGGATTCCTGGTGCTGCGGGGGCGTTCGTTCCGGGACCGCGTGCAGGCAGTCACGGTGACGCTGACCGGCCTGGTGATCATCGCAGCCGTGGCGGTGCGCTTCGCAGTGGTGCTGTGGACGCCTACCGCCCTGGTGGTGAGCGTGGCCGTGCTGGTGCTGGTGCCGATGTTCGGAATGTTGTCTGCGGTCATCGTGCCGAACACCGTCTACAGCCCGCTGTTCCGCAAGTTCGTCGAGTGGATCGAATACCTGTGCTTGATGCCGTTGTTCCCGCTGGCGCTGTGGTTGATGAATACCTATGAAGCGATCCGGTACCGGTAGGGGGGTGCGTCGGCTGCAGCGCACCGCGGCCACCTGCGCCGTGATGATCATGATGACCGGCGGCTCGCTGGCCGGCATGCCGGCCAGCGGCGCAATCGAGCCGCCCGGCATCGACCCCGCTGCGCTGCCGCCGGACGGCACTCCCGGGCCGCCGCAGGCCATGCGGCAGACCGCCTACTGCACAGAGGTCGGGGTGCTTCCCGACACCGACTTCCGGGTGCAGCCGGCCTACATGGACATGCTCAACCTGGAAGAGGCCTGGAAGTTCGGTCGCGGGGAGGGCGTCACCGTCGCGGTCATCGACACCGGTGTGACCCCGCACCCGCGGCTGCCCAACCTGATCCCGGGCGGTGACTACGTGATGGCCGGCGGTGACGGGCTGTCGGACTGCGATGCGCACGGAACCCTGGTGGCCTCGCTGATCGCCGCGATGCCGGACAACGGAACCCCGTTGCCGCCGCCCCGCCAGACCCGGCGTCCTCCGTCGGTTCCCACCAACGAACCGACGCCGACCCCGTCGCCGGCGACGACGATCCTGGTGGTTCCGCCGCCTGAAATACTGCAGCAGACCCCCGCGGAAGGGGAGGAGCCGGCTCCTGACCTGGGCCCGTTCGGGCCTGCGCCCGCCCCCACTT
>NZ_LQPI01000009.1 GCF_002101775.1 Mycolicibacter nonchromogenicus
CTTCGCAGCCCAATCCTTCGTCGCCACTGTTGAACACCTCCACAGTCAAGGCGTTGCGACGACCAGTTGAATCCGCCCTGCGACCCGGCATCGGAGTGATGCACCGTCGACCCGGCCAATGGATGGCCTTCACGAGCCCGCAACGCTGCGGCCTGGCGGATCGCAGACTCGACGAAGCGGGTGTGCTTGGTCGCCGAGCACTCCCAGCCCAGGATCCGCCCGGCGTAGGCGTCGATGACGAACGCGACATAGACGAACACCCCGGTCACCAACCTGACATAGGTGAAATCGGCAACCAGCAGCCGATTGGGGGCATCGACACCGAACTGGCGATCCACCAGATCCGGCGCCCGGGTGGCGGCGGGATCAGCGATCGTGGTGCGGACCTTCTTGACCCGCCGCACCCCCTGCCACCCATTAGCCCGCATCAGACGCTCCACGGTGCATCGGGCCACCGGGATGCCCTGGCGTCGCAGGTGAGCCCACATCTTGGCCGCCCCGTAGAGCGACTCGGGCTTACGCCGCCCCTCGGCATCAGCCTGGTAGTAGCCGGCCAGGATTTCGGTGAGGGTCATGTCCCACAGGGCTCGCTTCGACGGTGGCCGGGACTGCCAGGCGTAGAAGGTTCTCGGGGCGATCTTGCACCCGTGCTCAGAGAGCACGCGGCAGATCGGAGCGACCCCGAACCAAGCCCGATGCTCGGCGATGAACTCACAGATCAGCGGTGTCGTGGGTCGCTCTCCCGCGCGAAGAAACTCGTTGCGGCCTTGAGGATTTCGATAGTCTGCTCAAGCTCGCGATTCTTCTTACGCAGCTCGCGCAGCTCCCGGCTCTCCGCCGTCGATACCCCGGCGGCCTGACCCTCGTCGATCTCGGCCTGGCGCACCCACTTGCGCAGCGTCTCCGCGCTCATCCCCAGCCGCGCCGAGATGGCCCGCATCGCCGCCCACTCGGTGTCGTACTCGTCGCGGTGCTCGCGGACCAGCCGAACCGCCTTGGCCTTCATGTCCTGGTCGTACTTCGTTGGCATCGTGCCATCCTTCCCTCAAAAGAAGGTGCGCACGAAACCCGGGGAGCTTCAACGCGAATCAACGCTGTCTTGTTGACTTGACGGAGCGAGGTGTAGTGAACGCAAGTGGTGTCCCGCTGACAGAGCCTTGGCGATCCAGAGCTGTCACACCTGGCCGCTACGGTGCGACACGTGCGAGTCATACACCCATTCGAACGCCCCCGCCGGATCGAACGCAGCGAAACCGACACCGATGACCAGCCAGGCGACGGGATCGGTGCCGTCCCCACAGGTTTTCGTGAAATCGACACAGCGCTCGGCAACGGACTCCAGCCAGGAACCCTGACCGTGATCGCCGGCTTCACCGGATCCGGAGTCACCGCCCTGGCAACGCACATCGCCAAGCAGTTGGTCACCGAAGTCGGGGCGGCAGCCAACATCATGTCGCTCGACACCACCCGGGACCGACTTGAACACCGAATTCGGGCAGCAACAGATCCGCCGGCCGAAACTTCCTTCGTCGTAGGAAGACGCGAGCTATACGAAGGGCGGATGCGCATATACGGAACCCACACCCGTCAGCCCCGAGCGATCCTCCAAAATCTCACACTTGAACTCTGGACGAGCGAGCCCCGCGCGAACCTGATCGTCATCGATTCACTCAACATGGTGGGCGTCGACGGCGACGATCTCTCCTTTCCCCGATCACCCAAGACCCATTCAGCGGTGATGGTTGACTTCTGCCGCCACCTGAAAGGCATCGCTCTAGACGAAAACATCGCGATCATCGCTACCACTACGTTCGCGGTAAAGGCTGGCATAGGCATGGAACGGACCGATTGGGTCGAACACCTTCCCTCCGTTGGCCCAATCACGGCGGCCGCAGATAACGTATTGCTTCTCTATCGTCCCGACATGTGGGACTATTCGACACCCCGCGCAGGCGAGATAGACCTCGTCCTGGCGAAAGGCGCCAGGGAGCCGAAGCACTGCTTCGCCGCACACCAAATCGGCCGAGGAATATTTAAGGATTTCCCGAGCAGTCCGCAGTCCGACCCTAAGTGAACAACCCGGCCTGTCCGACCTCCAGATCGGCTCGGCTCTGCCTATGGCATTGGTGCAGGTGGTGCACTGGCCAGTTCACTGCCGCCGACTGCTAATCGAAGATGCTGCAAACCCAGGCGCCGCTGGGGCGCGACCGGTGCGATTGGTGAGTAAACGTCCGCAGCCGGGACCGAAGGCATCCGGGAAGCGGCTCTCGTCTACATTTCGAGCATGGCAGCGCAGCAACCCATCCGGGTCGTGATCTGGGGTCCCGGCGACATGGGCGGACGGGCCCTTCAAACCACCTTGGACTCTCCCGACTATGACGTCGTGGGTGTGAAGGTGTTCAGCCCGCACAAGAACGGAGTGGACATCGGCGTCCTCGCCGGCCGCGACCCGGTAGGTATCCACGCCACCACGTCGAAGGAGGCGATCCTCGCGCTGGACGCCGACCTGGTGATCCACACTCCCACCACGCCTGCACTCCTGCAGGGGGCGGATGAGGACGTGATCGAACTGCTGGAGTCAGGCAAGAACGTCGTCTCCGCGGCGGCCTTCCACAATCCAGCCCAGCCGACCTGGCTCTCCGAGTCGCATTCGCCGCTGTCGATACTCCGCTCGCTGGCCCGTCTCAAGGTCACTGGAAACGTCTTCGGCGCAGCCGAGAAGCGAGCGCTCAAGGGATTGGCCGCCACCATGCGGGCCGTCAACTCCCCCGTTGGTTTCGCGCTGCGGCCCGGAGCCGAACTGCTCGCGCGGGGCGTCGTCGGCCGTGCGATCCACCAACGGGCCGACGGCGCCCGCCTGCAGAAGGCCTGCCTGAACGGTGGCGTCTCGCTGCACGGAACGGGGCTGCACCCCGGCCTGATGGTCGAGCAGGTGCTGCTCCGGCTCGCCCTTCTCATGGAGGAGGTCGAGGAGGTGCGGTTCCTCGAAGTCGGAGACCTCTCCGCGGCTCCCGACGGCATGTGGGGCGGCCTGTCCAGCCTGGGCTTCGGAGAGCCGCTTAGCGCCGTCGACAACGACCACGCGATTGCCTGGATGCAGCACTTCTACTTCGACGCAGTGCTCGGCAACGTCGCTTGGGAGCTATGGGGTGTGCCCCCGGAGCAGGTGCGCGTCGAACGTCACGTCTACCCGGTCCCCGCGCGGGTGGAGGTGGCTGCCGGTGGCACGGTGATCCGACCCGGCACGGTCGGCGCGATCCACATGACCTACCGCGGCTACATCGGTGACCGGCTCTTCATGACCAACGAGGAGTGCTGGCACGTGGGCGGCGGCAACGCGCACCTGGGGCCCGATCATCCGAACAGCCTCGCCGGCGGCCACCTGATCACCCTGGAGGGAAAGCCCGGCAGGGTCGAGATGCGCAGCGAGCCCGACGATGAAGCGTTCAACGCCGACTGGTACGCCGTCACCGACATCTCGGTCAACGCCATGCTGGCTGCGGCGCCTGCGCTCATCGCGTCGCCGCCCGGAGTCGTCATCCCCGATCTCGCACCCCGCTACCGGCTGGAGCCGGCAACTGACACCACGCCGCCCGATGCCGCGACGCCCATCACAGTCGCCGTGGTGGGCGACGGCGCTGTCGCTGAACACCTGACCCACCGGATCACCGAGCGCGCCGAACTCGGCACTGCCAAGGGTGATTCGGCGGATCTGCTCGTGTTCGCCACCGACGGGCCACCGGACTCCCAAGCGGTGCTCGAGGCACTGGCGTCCGGCACGGACGTCATCTCCGTCTCCCCCGTTGCCGATACCGCGGCCGTGCTCGCGGCCTGTCGCGCCGGTGGCTCCACGTACCACGCCACCGGAGGACATGCGACTGCCCTGCCGGGCTACGTCATGCGGGCGCTCTCCGGGATCAGTCGCGGCACGCAGTCGGTGACGCTCTCCCAGGCGGTCACCGAGTATCCGGCCGACGAGCCGTCGCTGGAGCGCGCTCGGGCTCTCCTGGGCGACGCCGTCTTCCGGACCGGAGGCGCCGACGAGCGCGCTGTGCTTGGCACTGATCTCCCCGACACTGACGCTCCCCTGCAGTGGCGCCTGCAAACCGAGTCAGGCGACGCCCGCGGCAACACGCGGTTCACGTTCCACGCCGGGGACGCACCCGACGCCGTGCATCCTGCTGTCCACCTCACCTGCTGGGGCATCCTGGCTGCCATCGCCCCAGTGCGAGCCAGCGCGCCGGGGATTCTCCACCACGATCTGGGGATCGATCACGTGCGAGCAGACCACCGTCTGCCGTCCTGAGGGCGGGCGCTGTCGGGGCTGACGGCCGCTGTAGCTCGAGAAACCGCACGCCCAGGTAGGTACCCGCGAGTAGGACCTCTTCGGCGGTGGGAGCTGAGCCGCTACCCGACCTCCGTAGTGGCCGGTTGCCCGAAGCCCCACCCGATGGCCGCAGCGAGGTCCTGGGTGTACCGCTTCTCAAGCTCGTCATCGTGCTGGCGCTAGATCCACGACGGGTGCTGCGCCTGGAAGACGATCGGCACGTCCCGCGGAAGCCGCCCACGTGGAAGCTGCCGAACCGTTGTTCCTGGAGACGGCGGTTAAGAGCGCGCACCATTTCGGTGGTGTCGCAGATCAGCACTGCGTCATGACTTTAGCGAGATCGCACCCCTGCGTGTCAGGGTGAGTTGAGTCCAGTGGTTCATAGCAACCCGCTTGCAGGGCGAGATACGGATCAACTCGGGG
>NZ_LQPI01000010.1 GCF_002101775.1 Mycolicibacter nonchromogenicus
TTGCAAGAGTCAGACACCGGGTGAGAAGAACCCAACCACCGCACAGCGGCACCTGTCACCCTGACACTGAGTGTTTGTACGCCAGACCGCGGTGTGTCGCGTACCAACACGCACGCTCGCGGGGGGCAGGGGATGAGCGGGGGATTCGCGGGGGATCTGGGAATACGGACTAGTCGCGGACGGCGGCCAGCAGGCCGTCTCCCAGCGGAATCAGCGCCGGGGTCAGCCGCTCATCCTCAGCGATCAGCCGGGCGGCTTCGCGCACCGCGATCACCTCGGCGTCGTTGGCCGTCGGATCGCCGGCCCGCCCGCCCAGGGCGGCGCGGTGCAGCACGACCACGCCACCGGGCCGCAGCAACCGCACGGCTTCCGGCACGTAGCCGGGTTGGTCGATCGGATCGGCGTCGATGAACACCAGGTCGTAGGACTCGTCGGCCAGACGGGTCAGCACCTCTTGGGCGCGCCCGCTGATGAAGCGGGTCCGCCCGGGTCCGATACCGGCGTCGCTGAACGCCTGCTTGGCGGTGCGCTGATGCTCGGGCTCGATGTCGATCGTGGTCAGCACACCGTCTTCGCCCATGCCCGAGAGCAGCCACAGTCCGCTGACTCCGGCCCCGGTGCCCACCTCGACCACCGCTTTGCCGCCGCTGAGCTTGGTCAGCAGGCTCAGCAGCGCGCCGACCGCGGCGCTGATCGACGCGACGCCGATCTCACCGGCCCGGTCGCGGGCGGCCGCCAAGACCGCGTCCTCGGTCATGGAGTCCTCGGCGTGCGCCAACAGAGCGTCGGCTCGACTGCGCGGCGGCTCCCCGGAAGTGTCGTCGGTGCTGGCCATGTCCGCAGCGTAGGACACCGCCCTGGCGGCCCGCGCACCGGCGCGCCCGCCCGACACGCCCGGGGCGGGGGCCGTGTCCGAACTGTTACCTGGCCGCATAACCGCAGTGCGCGGGGTATTCGAACACAGGTTCACAGTCGGTGTTCAGTTACAGCACAGAGCGGGCATACAGCGATAGGCAACGGTATCCGCATGGAACGAGGTATGAACCGGCCTCGAGACGCTCGGAATACGAGGGGCCCGTCGCGCGTTGACCGCGATAGTGCGCTGCCGTCGCCGGACGGCGGCCCTGGACCAGAGGACGTCGCCATAACCACTTTGCTGCCCCCGGTCGCCATGTCGCATCCGACCACCCACTCGGACCGCTACACCGAAACCGACTGGGTTGAACCGTCCGAGGAGCCGCAGGGCACTGCGGTGTTCGACGCCACCGGAGACCTCGCGGCCATGCCGTCGTGGGACGAACTGGTGCGCCAGCACGCCGACCGGGTCTACCGGCTGGCATACCGACTCTCCGGAAACCAGCAAGACGCAGAGGATCTCACCCAAGAGACCTTTATTCGCGTGTTCCGCTCGGTGCACAACTACCAGCCGGGAACTTTCGAAGGCTGGCTGCACCGCATCACCACCAACCTGTTCCTGGACATGGTGCGCCGGCGGGGTCGCGTCCGCATGGAGGCACTTCCCGAGGATTACGACCGGGTGCCCGCCGATGAGCCGGACCCCGAGCAGATCTACCACGACGCGCGGCTGGATCCCGACCTGCAGGCGGCGCTGGACTCATTGGCGCCGGAGTTTCGGGCCGCGGTCGTACTGTGCGACATCGAAGGTCTGTCCTACGAGGAAGTCGGAGCCACCCTCGGGGTGAAGCTGGGCACTGTGCGCAGCCGTATTCACCGGGGCCGGCAGGCGCTGCGGGACTATCTGGCCGCCCGGACCGCGCAGCGTGACGGCGCTGCAGCGACCGGCTGACCTCGGCTCGACGGCCGGTTTCCACGCCTGCGGGCGGTATCGCGCTACATTCTTATTGGGCCTTTATTTTGGCCCGAGCGAATGCCGATCTGGGTGCGTGGGAGAGGAGTCCGGTGTGACGGACCGCGGAGGTGTTTTCCGTCGCGCGTTCTCCTGGCTGCCCGCTCAGTTCGCCTCCCAGAGTGACGCGCCGGTCGGTGCCCCGCGGCAGTTCGGCTCCACCGAGCATCTCTGCAGTGAGGCGATCGCCGCCTACGTGGACGGCGAGCTGCGGATGAACGCCCACCTGCGCGCCGCGCACCACCTGTCGCTGTGTCCCGACTGCGCGGCCGAAGTGGAATACCAGAGTCGGGCACGCTCGGCTCTGCGCGATTCGCATCCGATCCGGATCCCCTCCGCGCTGCTGGGCCTGCTGGCCCAGATCCCCGAGTCCCCGCCCGAGTGTGCGCCGGACGAGCCCACCCGGCCCGTGCCGGCCCGGTTCGACGACGGCAAAGCTCAAGAACGCCGCAAACGTCGGTAAGGTGGATCTCCAGCGGCGCGAGCGCCCGGTGATGGCGTGCTCGCGGAGCCTGGAAGCGCCCCAGGGCTGGACCCGGAAGAGGAATAGGTGAGCTCCAACAACGAGAACGCCGGCGGTAACCGCTTGGCTCCGCGACCCGTCTACCGGCCCCCCGTGGACCAGGCGTCCAAGAAGGCTTTCGGCCGGCCTGCCGGAGTGTCCGGTTCTTTCATTCCCGCTGAGATACGGCCCAAGAAGTACCGCGAGCAGGGCGAGTTCACACCGCGTGACCTGCCGCCGGACCCGGTGCTCAAGGAGGCATTCAGCCGTCCTTACGGCACCGGCCCCTCGTTGCAGCGTCATCCCGCCGACGCCGGCGCTCTCAACCGCAACGGCAAACCAGAGGGGCTGGAAGACACCGGTGACCCGTGGCGTGACCCCGCCGCCGGTGCCGCGCTGGGCGCGCCGGCCGTGGTCCCGCCCGCTCCGCGGACCGCCGGGGACCTGGGCGGTCGCCTGGGCGTGCGCGACGTGCTGTTCGGCGACCGGATCTCCTACCGTGCACTGGCCACGCTGGCCGCGATCGCGCTGGCGATCGGCTTGGTGGGCGGCTGGGTCGGACGTACCACCGCGCAGGTCGTGCAGGCCTTCACGACGTCGAAGGTGACGCTGTCCACCAAGGGCAACGCCGAGGAGCCGGCCGGACGATTCGCCAAGGTGGCCGAGGCCATCGCCAACTCCGTGGTGACCATCGAGTCCGTCAGCGACGACCAGGGCATGCAGGGCTCGGGCGTGGTCATCGACGGCAAGGGCTACATCGTCACCAACAACCACGTCATCTCCGAAGCCGCCAACAACCCCAGCAAGTTCAAGACCACGGTGGTGTTCAACGACGGCAAAGAGGTGCTGGCCAACCTGGTCGGCCGCGACCCGAAGACCGACCTGGCCGTGCTCAAGGTCGACAACGTCGACAATCTGTCGGTGGCCCGGCTCGGTGACTCCGACAAGATCCGGGTCGGCGACGAAGTGATCGCAGCGGGAGCTCCGCTGGGCCTGCGCAGCACCGTGACCCACGGCATCATCAGTGCCGTGCACCGGCCGGTGCCGCTGTCCGGAGACGACTCCGACACCGACACCGTGATCGACGCGGTCCAGACCGACGCCTCGATCAACCACGGCAACTCCGGCGGTGCGCTGATCGACATGGATGCCCAGCTGGTCGGAATCAACACCGCCGGAAAGTCGTTGTCCGACAGCGCCAGCGGTCTGGGATTCGCGATCCCGGTCAACGAGATGAAGGTCGTGGCCGAGGCGCTGATCAAGGACGGCAAGATCGTGCACCCCACGCTGGGGGTGAGCGCCCGCTCGGTCAGCAACGCCATCGCCTCCGGCGCGCAGATCGCCAACGTCAAGGTGGGCAGCGCCGCGGAGAAGGGCGGCATGCTCGAGAACGACGTGGTGGTCAAGATCGGCGACCGCAGCGTCGCCGACGCCAACGAGTTCGTGGTGGCGGTCCGCAACCTGACCATCGGCCAGGAAGCGCCCGTCGAGGTGGTTCGGGACGGGCGCAACGTTACGCTGATGGTGACCCCCACCCCGGACAGTTAGAAGCCCGACTCGATGTTTGCCAATGTCGGCTGGGGCGAGATGCTGGTCCTGGTGGTGCTCGGGTTGGTGATCCTGGGCCCGGAGCGGTTGCCGGGAGCTATCCGGTGGACCGCTGGTGCGCTACGCCAGGCCCGTGACTACGTCAGCAACGCCACCGAGCAGCTGCGCGACGAAATCGGTCCGGAGTTCGATGACCTGCGGGCTCCGCTGAGTGAACTGCAGAAGTTGCGTGGCATGACACCGCGCGCGGCCCTGACCCGGCACCTGCTCGACGGCGACGACTCGCTGTTCACCGCGGTGGGTGCGCTGGCCGCGGATCCCCGTCCGATGCCGCCGATACCGGCGGTGGTGCCCGAGCCGGGCGCCCCGGCTCCCTTCGACACCGACGCCACCTAGACCCCCGCGCGGCAGCCGCCAGGCCGGTTCAGCGGCGCGAGCCGCCGGTGTCCAGCCCCAGCGACATCCCCACCAGTCCGCGTCGGCGGCCGGCCAGCTGCTCGGCGATCCGGCGCAGCTCCTTGCCCGCGGCCGAGTCCGGCGAGAGCACGACCGGGGATCCGGAGTCGCCGCCGGTCACCATCTCGCTGTCGATCGGCACCTGGCCCAGCAACGGCACGTCACGGCCCATCGCCCGGGTCAGCCGCTCGGCAACCCGCTCGCCGCCGCCCTCGCCGAACAGATGCATGGTGGAGCCGTCGGGCATGGCCAGGCCGGCCATGTTCTCCACCACCCCGACCACCTGCTGGCGGGTCTGCAGGGCGATCGCCCCGGCCCGCTCGGCAACCTCCGCGGCAGCCAGCTGCGGAGTGGTCACCACCAGGATCTCCGCTGAGGGCACCAACTGGGCCACTGAGATCGCGATGTCGCCGGTGCCCGGTGGCAGATCCAGCAGCAGCACGTCCAGGTCGCCCCAGTAGACGTCGGCCAGGAACTGCTGCAATGCCCGGTGCAGCATCGGGCCCCGCCACACCACCGGGGTGTTGCCCTGGGTGAACATCGCGATCGAGATCACCTTCACGCCGTAGCCGATCGGCGGCATGATCATCGAGTCGACCTGCGTGGGCAGCGCGGTGACGCCCATCATCCGGGGTACCGAGTGGCCGTAGATGTCGGCGTCGAGCACCCCGACGGACAGACCCCGCTCGGCCAGGGCGACCGCGAGATTGACCGTCACACTCGACTTGCCGACCCCGCCCTTGCCGGACGCGATCGCGTACACCTTGGTCAGCGACCCCGGCTGGGCGAACGGGATAACCGGCTCTGGGGTGTCGCCCCGCAGCTGTTTGCGCAGCTCGGCCCGCTGCTCGTCGCTGAAGACATCCAGGCTGACCTTCACGGGTCCGGTGCCGGGCACGTCGCTGATCGCCGTGGTCACGTTGTTGGTGATCTCGGCTTTCATCGGACAGCCGGCGATCGTCAAGTAGATCGTGACGTGGACACTGCGGTCGTCCGCGATCTCGATGCTTTTGACCATGCCCAGATCGGTGATCGGACGCCGAATGTCGGGGTCGAGCACGGTGCCCAACGCTGCGTAGATGGCGTCGTGCAGGGCTGCGGTGTCATCCTGATTCTCGGACATCGCAATCGAGTCTAGGCCAGTACGGCAGGGCCTTTTCCTGGGAGATACGTCAGGCCGGCGGGACGGCCTGCGGCCCGTTCTGCGGTGTACCGGCAGGCGCCGGTGATGGTGGCGCGCCCGGTACGTCCGGCGGCGCCGGTGCGACGGCATAGGCCGGCATCGGCGCGGGCGGGGCCGGCGGGGCGTCCGGTGGAGCAAACGGGGCCGGCGGCAGGCCGTTGGGTGCCATCGGCGCAGGCGGGAGGCCGTTGGGCGCCATGGGGGCCGGCGGGAAGCCGTTGGGTGCCATCGGAGCCGGCGGGAAGCCGTTGGGCGCCGCTTCGGGGCCCGGCACAGCCTGCGGCTCCAGACAGATCATCCGGCAGGCCGCAGAGGGACGCGGCAGTGGCTGCTGCTGCGGTTCGTTGGCGGTCATCCACGGTGGCAGCCAGGGCAGGTTCGCCAACTGGGTCTCCAAGCTCTGCTGACCCAGGTCGATCAGGGACGATTCGGCCGGGTGATCGAGCCGAGACATCCCATGCAGGCTCAGTGACTCCGGCCCGAGCCCTTCCGGATGTTCCAGGTGCTCCAGATGAAGGTCCGCGATCGGCGGTGCGGGGCCCACGATGGGCGGCAGATCGACGGGCGCCACCCCGGTGGCGTAGGCCGCCGCCCACCCCATGACGTTCTCGGCGTAGGCCATCGAGTTGTTGTAGCGCAGGATCGCCGTCAGGACCTGCGACTGTTCGCGCAGGTTCAACCCGCCGCTGCACAGGTACCGCGCTGCCGCCAGCGTCGCGTCGTAGATGTTCTGCGGGTCCGCCCGACCATCGCCGTCGCCGTCAGCGGCGTACCGCGACCACGTTCCCGGCAGGAACTGCATGGGGCCCAGGGCGCGGGCATAGACCACCCGGCCGGGGGCGCTGCTGGCCACGATGACTTCGTTTCCCGGCAGGGTGCCGTCCAGTGCCGGCCCGTAGATGGGCTGCAGCGCGTTGCCGCGCGCGTCGGTGGCCCCACCGTTGGCGTGCCCCGATTCGATACGTCCGATCCCGGCCAGCAGGTTCCAGCTGACCCCACAGTCGGGCGCGGCAACCGCCATCTGCTGCTCGGCGTTGCGGTAGGCCGCCAGCGCCGTCTTGGGGATCCCCAAGGTGCCCGGCGCATAGACGACGGCGGCCGGTGGCGCCGACGGCGCACCGGCGGCCACGTGCAGATTCGGCTGTGGGCGCCGCACCGCGACGACGGAGGGGCCCGAGGAGTGGCCGGGCGTGTGCACCGAAGCCAAGTGAGTGACCGCGGAGTTGCGCAACGGCAGCGCGGTCGACGAGCGGGGAGTGGCACCCACGGCTCCGGCAAACACCAACGGGGTGATGAAGGCCAGGCCGAAGGCCGGCCGCAGGGCCGATCGGGCCGCCCGCCGCCACTTGGCAGTGCGGGACACGCGTTCCGGTGCGCCGCCCCCTGTTGGCACTCGTCCGTCCCTAGTCCGCTGTGGAGAAACCGCTCGGGCTTCGTGAACTAGGTCACCATACCCAACCGCGGCCCTGTCGATGGTCGTTATCCGGTCCGCGTCACCTGTCAGGGTGCCGGGGTGCGGACTCGGTGGCGGTATCGGGTTCGGGACGCAGGGCCTCCAGAAGCTCCCGGAGCCGCTCCAGCTCATGGTGCAGGTAGTCGCGAGTGGCGACCTCGCCCACCGCCAGGCGCAGCGACGCCAGCTCCCGGGCCAGGTACTCGGTGTCGGCTTTGGTCTGCGCGGCGCGGCGGCGGTCCTCGTCCAGACTGACCCGGTCGCGGTTCTCCTGCCGGTTCTGGGCCAGCAGGATCAGCGGGGCCGCGTAGGCGGCCTGGGTGGAAAAGGCCAGGTTGAGCAGGATGAATGGGTAGGGGTCCCACTGCAGCCGGAACGCGTAGACGTTCAGCAGGATCCAGGCCACCACGATCACGGTCTGAATGGCCAGGTAGCGCCCGGTGCCGAAGAACCGCGCCACCGACTCGGTGAACCGGCCCAGCGCGTCGGGGTCCAGGTTCAGGCTGGGCAGCCGCGAGGTGCGGGGCGTGGAGAGCCGCTGCGATGCGGGGCGGTCGGTCACGACTGCCTCCCGGCCAGTTTCGGCCCAAGGTCTGGCTCGGGGGTCTCACGCCAGTCGTCGGGCAGCAGGTGGTCCAGCACGTCGTCGACTGTCACCGCGCCCAGCAGGTGGTTCTGCTCGTCGAGCACCGGGCCGCAGACCAGGTTGTATGCGGCGAAGTAGCGGGTCAGCTCCGCCAGGGACACGTCCGGGTTCAATGCCGGCAGGTCGGAGTCGACGAACCCGCCGATGAGCTCGGCCGGTGGCACCCGCAGCAGCCGCTGCAGGGGGACGGAGCCCAGGTAGCGCCCCGTCGGGGTGGCGGTGGGGGCCCGCGTCACGAAAACCAGCGACGACAGCGCCGGAGTCAGGTCGGGGTCGCGCACGCGGGCCAGCGCCTCGGCGACCGAGGTGTCGGCGGTCAGCACCACCGGATCGGTGGTCATCAGGCCCCCGGCGGTGTTGGGGGAGTGCTCCAGCAGCCGGCGCACCGGGTCGGAGTCGTCGGGGTCCATCCGCGCCAGCAACGTCTCGGCCTCGGCGGGGTTCATCACACCCAGCAGGTCGGCGGCGTCGTCGGGGTCCATCTCCTCCAGCACGTCGGCAGCCCGGTCGGTGCCCAACTGGGCCAGCACGACGGCCTGACGTTCTTCGGGCAGCTCCTGCAGGATGTCGGCCAAGCGGGCGTTGTCCAGCGCCTTGAACACCTCGTAGCGGCGCTTGGGCGGCAGCTCGCGGATGGCGTCGGCGACCTCGATCGGCCGCCAGCCCTCGAACTGCTGCAGCAGCTGCGCCACGCCCTGTCCCGGCATCGCCAGCGCGGACGGGGTCAGGCCCTGGATGTGGTGCCAGTCCACGATGTGCACGGCGGCGCGCCGGCCCAACCGCCGGGAGTGCCGCACCGCGACCCGGGTCACCAGCCAGTCGCGGGTGCGGGTCTGCTCGATGGCCAGGTCGGTGATGGTCACATCGACGCCGGCCAGCTCGGGCAGCTCCGGGTCGGTGACGCGGACCTTGGTGTCGAGGACCTGACCGAGAACGAGTGCTTCGCCGGGCCGTTGCTTGAACTTGCGCAGTGACACCGACCCGGTGTTGAGGGTGACCGCATTGGGTTCGATCGACGCGACCCGCAGAATCGGCACGAAGATGCGTCTGCGGGTGGGCAGTTCGACTACGAGTCCCAAGACACGCGGCTGCTGACGCACGATGCTGAGGCTGACCACCACATCGCGGACCCGGCCGACGGATTCGCCGAACGGGCCCAGCACGAGCAGTCGCGCAAGACGCGCTGCGTAAACCCTGTTGCTCGACGCCATGGTTGAAAGGGTAGGAGTATTTAGGTGACCAACGTGTATCGCCCCCGCCGTACCTGCCTGTCGGTGCCTGGCAGCAGCCAGAAGATGATCGACAAGGCCAAGGGACTTTCCGCAGATGAGGTATTCCTCGATTTGGAGGACGCCGTCGCGCCGGCGGCAAAGGAGCAGGCCCGGACCCTGGTCGCCCAAGCGCTCACCGCGCGGGACTGGACGGCGCCGCTGCTCGGGGTGCGGGTCAACGACTGGACCACACCGTGGACCCATGCCGACCTGATCGAGGTGGTCTCGGCGGTCGGCGCGGTCGGCGCCCGCCTGGATGTGATCGTGCTGCCGAAGGTGTCTGACGCCTCGCATGTGCAGGCACTCGATCTGTTGCTGACCCAGCTGGAGACCATCCACGGGCTGCCGGTCGGCCAGATCGGCATCGACGTCCAGATCGAGGATGCTCGCGGCCTGACGAATATCAACGCGATCGCCGCGGCGCCCCGGGTGCAGGCGCTGGTGCTCGGTCCGGCCGACCTGATGGCGAGCCTCAACACCCGCACCCTGGAGGTCGGCGAGCAGCCGGAGGGTTATACCGAGGGCGACGCCTACCACCATGTGTTGATGACGATCCTGGTGGCGGCGCGCGCCCACGGGGTGGCGGCCATCGACGGGCCGTATCTGAAAGTGCGTGATGTCGACGCGTTTCGGCGGGTGGCCGGTCGCTCGGCTGCGCTCGGTTACGACGGCAAGTGGGTGCTGCATCCCGACCAGATCGCGGCGGGCAACGAGATCTTCAGCCCGCGTCAATCCGAGTACGACCACGCTGAGCTGATCCTGGAAGCCTATGCGTGGCACACCTCGCAGGCCGGCGGAGCCCGCGGCGCGGTGATGCTCGGCGACGAGATGCTCGACGAGGCCAGCCGCAAGATGGCCTTGGTGGTGGCGGGCAAGGGCCGGGCGGCCGGAATGCGCCGTGAGGCACCGCCGTTCACGCCGCCGTCCTCGGACTAGCGGGCGGCAGCCCCGGTTCGGGGCTGGGCAGCGACCATCGCCTAGCTCAGGGTGATCATCGCGAGAATGATCGAGAGGGTCACGGCGACACCGCCTATCGCGGTCCCGGCCACCGCCATGCCGTGGCCGGCTTCGCCGGTTGACCTGATCTGGCTCAACGCCACGCCGCCCAGGATGACACCGGCCACCCCCAGCGGCCAGAACACCAGGCCGAGCAGCGACACCACCAGGGAGCTGACCGCCAAGACGTTGGTCTTCTGCGCCTGCCCCGGATTGAAGTAGCTGCTCGGATACGGCGTGCCGTAGCCCTGGTAACCGGGGGGATTGCCATAACCCGGCGGGGGATAGCCGGGCGGGGCGCCAGAGCCCGGGTATTCGCCCGGGGCGGGCGATGCGGGCGGCAGATAGCCGCCGGGGGGCAGGTAGGGA
>NZ_LQPI01000011.1 GCF_002101775.1 Mycolicibacter nonchromogenicus
CCGCCACCGCCGTTGCCGCCGACCGCGCCGACCCCATCAGCCGACCCACCGGCACCACCAGTCGTCTGACCATAGGACGTGCCGTCACGCTGCCCCTCGATGAACGTGTTACCGCCGTTACCGCCGGTGCCACCGTTGAGCGCGTCACCACCAGCACCACCGGTCGCCGAACTGTCCACCACACCATTAGCGGTCACACTGCCACCGCTCATCGCAGTCACCAGGGCATTGCCTCCCAGTCCACCGGTGCTACCGATGCCTTTGCCCTCACCGCCGCTGCCGCCGGTTGCCACCGCGTCGGTCACGGTGCCGCCACCATCAGCGACGACGGCAGCCACACCACCTTGACCACCGGCACCGCCATCGATCCCGACACCGGCATCGCCGCCGGTGGCCGTGGAATCGGTGACCTTGCTGTCCGCGCCGGTCGCGGTGATGCTCGCCGCCCCACCGGCCGCACTGTCACTGCCCTTACCGCCGATCGCGTGACTGTCAGAGATCGTGCCGCCGCCGGTCGCGGTCAACGACGCCGCACCACCATCACCGCCGGTTCCGGCGTTACCACCGGTGACCGAACTGTTCTCAATCGTGCTGCCGGCACCGAGGGTGACCGTGGCCGCACCACCGGCGAAGTGCTCGCTGTTCTGCCCGCTGGTGATCGTGGTGTTGACGAAGGTGCTCCCCGCCCCACTGACAGTCAGGGAGTTGTTAGCACCGTTCGAACCATTCACACCGTTGAGGCCACCGTCAGGACCGAGGCCGCCGAACACATGCGCGTCATCGATCTCGCCGCCGTTCGACGCCGACAGTGTCGCCGAGCCGCCAGCACCACCCTTGCCGCCAGCACTCGTCCCTGTCCCGTCGCCACCACGTCCACCGTCACCACCGGTGGCGGAGCTTTCGGTTATCTTGCCGCCGGCCGTGGCGCTGAGGCTGGCGTCGCCCCCAGCACCACCGGTGCCGCCGTCACCGCCGTTGCCATTGACGCCACTCTCGCCCGCCGCACCACCGGTCGCCCAGCTGTCCGACACTTCCGAACCACTCCCTGCAGCGGTGATGGTTGCCGAACCGCCCTTGCCGCCTACGCCGCTGCCAGTCCGGGCGGCGCCGGCCGCGCCTGTGGCGTCACTAGCGGTGATGGTGGCTCCGGCCGAGCCCTGCACGGTGGCTGCGCCGCCGTCACCACCGGTGCCGGCGTCGCCGACACCACCGGACCCGGCCACGGCCTCACCGGTCACCGTGGTCAACGTGCCCGGCGGCTCCGCGTCCGCAGTGGACCCGGTGACCTTGGCATTACCACCGACACCACCGGTACCACCGGATTCGGCGGCCCCGCCGTTACCACCGGTAGCACTGCCCTCGATAGCCGCCCGAGGACCGCCGATCACCTCCCCGACACCACCGTTACCGCCGACGCCGCTCCCGCTACTCAGACCACCGGTGCCGCCGTTGCCGCCGTTAGCGGTGCCAGTGACCGTGCCCGGATCGCCATAGCCCCCGTAGAGGCCCTGAACCTGGCCCAGAGCGCCGTCTCCACCCTTACCAGTGCCGTAACCGTCGCCGCCGTTACCCCCGGTGCCGACACCACTGGCGGTACCGCCATGGCTGCCGTCGGCATACACCCAGCCGTGACCGCCCCGGCCGCCCTGGCCACCGTCGTAGCCATCGCCACCGTTACCACCGAAGCCGTAGCTGGTGTCACCGTCCGGGGTGTCGTCGACATAGCTGCCGTTCTTGGCATAGATAGACCCGTAACCGGCTTCTCCGCCCTTGCCGCCGTCAAAGCCGTCACCACCGTCACCGCCGGTCGCATTGCCCTTGGCATAGCCCGCCAGACCAGAGATCAGGCCTTCACGACCATTGCCGCCCTTGCCACCGTCAAAGCCGTCACCACCGTCACCGCCGGTCGCATTACCCACAGCCTTGCCGGTGCCATACCCATTGGTCTGGGTCTGCAGGGCGCCATAGCCACCGTTGCCGCCGGTGCCTCCGTCTTGTCCGAGGCCACCGGTGCCGCCAACAGCATGACCGTTGATGGTTCCGTTCGGGTCATTCATCAGCAGCCAGGCAAACCCGCCGGTTCCACCCTTGCTGTTGCTGCCGTCACCGATACCACCGGTACCACCGATCGCCGCACCGGTCACGTCGGCCAGCCCCTGGGCGGTCACCTTGCCGTAATTGCCGGCACCACCTTGACCTCCATCAGACCCGGTGCCACCATTGCCGCCCTTCACCACCAGGTCGTGGGCCTTAGCGCCGCTGGACGCCTCCACCGTCGCCGCACCACCGGCACCACCCTTGCCACCGTCGGCATCGCCGAACCCAGCATTACCACCGGTCACCACTGCCTTCGTGACCGTGGTGTGCTGAGCACCGTTGACCCCACTAGCCGTAATCGTGGCCGCGCCACCCACCGCAGTATCCGACGAAGCACCACCAGCAACATGACTCTGGTCAACGGCGCCGCCATTGGTCGCCGAGATCGAAGCCGTCCCGCCGATACCGCCGGCACCACTGTCGCCGCCGGTTACCGAGCTGTCGGTGATGGAGCCACCACCCGAGGCGGTCGCCGTCGCCCCACCACCAATGAAGTTCGCCGAGCTCTTACCCGCCGTGACCGTGGTGTTGGTGATACTGCTGTCCGCACCGCTGACGTTCATAGAGCCGTTCGTGCCGTTGGTCCCGTTGACCCCGTTGGCCCCACCGTTGGTGGCAGCACCACCGTTGACCTGGCCATTGGTGATGGTGCCGCCGTCAGCGGTCATCGTCGCACTACCACCGACACCACCGACACCACCGGCGTTGCCCGCCAGGTCACCGGCACCACCGGCACCGCCGGCGCCACCGGTCGCAGTCCCCGACGCAGTGCCACCGTTGATCGCGTTGGCCAAGCCGGCACCACCGTTGCCGCCGTCGCCGCCCTGACCATCAAGAACGGCGTCCACGTACGTACCGCCCTGCCCGCCGGTGCCACCAGCACCACCGACACCCGCGGCACCACCGTGGCGGGTACCGGTACCGACTCCACCGTCGCCGCCGTTACCGCCGTTGCCACCATCACCACCAGCACCGCCCGCGCCACCAGCGCCACCAGTGCCCGCAGTGCCGTTGCCGCCGTCACCACCGGCGCCACCCTGACCACCATCGACGCTGGCTCCCAGCGAGCCACCGGCACCACCGGCACCGCCGGCACCACCGGTGCCGCTGCTGGTCCCGCTGGCGTTGCCGATACCGCCCTTACCACCGTCACCGCCGTCGGCACCGGTGCCGCCGTTGCCGCCGTTACCACCGTTACCACCGGTGCCGTCGGCGTGAACATGCGCATCAGCCGCCGAGGTCGCCTGCACATTGCCGCGACCACCGTCGCCGCCCTTACCGCCGACGGCGCCGTCCGTGCCGTTCACGCCACCGTCGCCGCCGTTGCCACCCACTGCAGTGCCACTGACACTGTTGCCCGCGCCGGCAGCCGAGGTGCCCTGGACCGAGCCGATGCCGCCGTTACCGCCGTCACCGCCCAGACCCTTGCCACCATTGCCACCCGTCGCGCTACCGGTGGCCGTCCCACTGTTCCAGGACACGACCTGAGCCAGACCACCGTTGCCGCCCGTCGCGCCGGCAACACTGCCCGCACCGCCATCGCCGCCGGTCGCCGTGGCCACATCGACCTTGCCCTGGCTCAAGGCGATGATCTGAGCAATACCGCCCTCACCACCGGTACCCCCGCCAGTGCCCGCACCGCCGCCACCGCCACTAGCGAGACCGTCGGTAATCGACAAGCCATTACCGCCCTGGATCACAGCGCCGCCACCGTCACCGCCGGTGCTGCCCAGACCCGTGCCCTGCCCACCGGAACCACCGACCGCGTCACCACGCAGGACAGTGTTGTTGGGCAGATGATCGTTGTTCTGGTCGATTCCCGCCGTGACCTGCGCCCATTGGCCGTCACCGCCCTGACCCTGGTCAACCCCATTTCCGCCATTACCGCCGGTGGCGCTGCTGTCCGTCACCGAAGAATTCGTACCGGCCGCGGCGACATAACCCACGCCACCGCTACCACCGGCCCCGCCACCGCTGCCGTTACCGCCGTTACCACCGACAGCATCACTGCCGACCACCGCACCGCCATACGTGGCGGCGACCAGCGCATCGCCACCAACACCACCGGTACCACCGTTGCCATCGCCGAACCCGGCGTTGCCACCAGTCGCGTGACTACCGGTCACCGCACTGTTCGCGCCATCAGCAGTGACCGACGCGACCCCACCGCCTGCGGTGTCACTACCCTCGCCGCCCGTGGCAGAGCTGGAGGCAATAGCACCACCGCCGGTCGCTACCAACTCAGCCGTCCCGCCGATACCGCCGGCACCACTGTCGCCGCCGGTTACCGAGCTGTCGGTGATGGAGCCACCACCCGAAGCGGCCGCCGTCGCCCCACCACCAATGAAGTTCGCCGAGCTCTTACCCGCCGTGACCGTGGTGTTGGTGATACTGCTGTCCGCACCGCTGACGTTCATAGAGCCGTTCGTGCCGTTGGTCCCGTTGACCCCGTTGGCCCCACCGTTGGTGGCATTACCGGCAACGACGTGGCTGTCGGTGACACTGCCGCCATCGGATGCGGTGATGGTTCCGGCGCCGCCGGTGCCGCCGGTGCCGCCGGCGGCGACCGCCGTGCCGTTACCACCGTTACCGCCGTTACCGCCGGTTGCCGTGCTGTCCACGTCGACTGTGCCACCTGTGGTGGTGGTGATGGTGCCACTGCCACCGGCGCCGCCCGCGCCGCCGTCGAAGCCATCACCGCCGTTACCACCGTTACCGCCGTTACCACCGGTGGCGTGGCCACTGCCTACCGTGGAGGTGCCGTAGCCGCCTATGCCGCCGTCACCGCCGCGTCCACCATTGGTGCCACCGTTACCGCCGTTACCGCCGTTACCGCCGGTGCTGGATCCCGTCTGGTTCAGGCCGCCACCGATACCATTGCCGCCCTTACCACCGTCGGAGCCCAGGCCGTCGCCGCCGTTACCGCCGTTACCGCCGACACCGCCGACACCGGTGGCATCGGTGGAGACCACGCCGTTCGACACCTGGACGTTGCCCCACGCACCATTGCCGCCGTCGCCGCCGAGCGCACCGTTGGTTCCGTTGAGGCCACCGTCACCGCCGTGACCGCCGATCGCGGTGCCGTTGACGACTGCGGCACCGGTCGAGCCGGCGTAGTCCGTCACCTGAATCCAGGCGCGACCGCCCTCGCCACCGTCACCGCCCAGACCGTCGCCGCCGTTGCCGGCGACGCCTTGCCCGCTGACACTGCCATTGAGTCCGGCCATGTTGGCGGTGCCACCGGCGCCGCCCTTGACGCCGGCGCCGTCGGCGTCACCGCCGTTACCGCCGGTCATGTCGCCGTTGGCACTACCGGTCGTCCCTGCGGCACGCACCGATCCATAACCGCCGTTACCGCCGGCGCCTCCGTTGGTGGCCTCGCCTCCGTTACCGCCGTGGGCGGTGCCCACAGCAATGCCGTCGGAGTCACTCACACCGGCCACACCTGTGCCGATCTGACCGCCACCGCCGTTACCGCCGATGCTGCCTGCACCGGTCGCGGTGCCGCCGTAGCCGCCGACGGCCGTACCGTCGCCAGTTCCGTTCTGTCCGACGGTGACGCGGCCGACGCCACCGTTACCGCCGACGCCGCCGTCGATCCCCTCGCCACCGGCGCCGCCCTGGCCGGACCCGGTCGCCTGGCCACCGCCGCCATAGGTCACCACATAGCCGCCGCCGCCATTGCCACCGGTACCGGTGCCGATCGCAGCCCCGCCTGTGCCGCCGGATGCGTTGCCGCTCGCGGAGCTGCCGGCGCCGTCGGCGGAGATGAGGCCTTGGCCGCCCACGCCTCCGGTTCCGCCGGTGGCGGTGGTCGAACCGGCACCACCGGCACCACCGTTGGCACCGACCGCGACACCGCTCGCGGAGCCCCCGTTGGTGGCCGAGACGGCCGCGCCGCCACCACCACCGCCGCCACCGCCGCCGTGGCCGGGCCCGGTCAGGCCGCCCGCAGCGCCGATGCCACCGGCACCACCCGTGCCGGCGGTTGCGGAACTGCCCACGCCCGCGTCCTGCAGGACACTGGCCCCGGTGCCACCCGATCCACCGTTGCCGCCGCCGCCGTGAGCGCCGCCGCTCTTGCCCAGTCCGCCGATTCCGCCGTCACCGCCGTTACCGCCGGCCTGGACGCCCGACACACCGGTTTCACCGCCGTACGAGGCGGCAACAATGCCCTGCCCGTCACCACCGTCACCGCCGGCGCCACCGACGCCGCCGGCACCGCCGTAGCTGCCACTGTGGCCGGGGTTGATATTCGCGCCACCGGCACCACCTTCACCACCGGCCCCGCCGGAACCGGCCTGGGCCGAACCGCCGCCGCTCCCGCCGTTGCCGCCAGCACCGCCCTTTCCGCCGGCACCGCCGACACCAAGGCCGCCGCTGAAGACGGCACCACCGGCACCACCCTTGCCACCGGCTCCACCATTACCAGCGGGACCACCATCGAGTGCCGCACTGCCGCCATGGCCACCGTCACCCGCATCGCCACCGGCGCCACCGTTACCGCCGGTGTTGCCACCGCCGTCCCACGCGATGCCGCCGTTACCGCCGTTACCTCCGGCGCCACCGTTGCCGGCGCTGTCGCCAGGGTCTGTGGCACTGAAGCCAGCACCACCCTTGCCGCCCTTACCGCCGGCACCGCCGTCAACCAACTGGCCTGCGACGCCGCCGTCGCCGCCGTTACCGCCGGCGCCACCGTCCTTGTGGGTCGCATCGCCCGCGCCACCGTTACCGCCGTCACCGCCATAACCGGCGATACCGCCCGGGACACCCAGGATGCCGCTGTCGCCCATGTTGCCGCCGTTGCCGCCGTTACCGCCGGCCAAGCCCGCGCCCCAGGAGTGGCCGCCGTTACCGCCGTTACCGCCGTTACCGCCGGTGGCGTTGGAGACACCGTCGTTACCGGCGTTACCGGTAGCACCGCCGGCCGCACCGCCCTTACCGCCGACACCGGACTGGAACGAACCGTTACCGCCGTTACCACCGTCATGGCCCTGGCCGAAGGCGTCGACACCACCGTGACCACCGTGACCGGCGTTACCGGAGGCGCCACCGTTGCCACCGTCGCCACCATCACCATCAGTGCCCACCGGCAGGATCGCGGTACCACCGGCACCACCGGCGCCACCGGCACCGGCCTGGCCGCCATTGCCACCGTTACCGCCGTCACCGCTACCACCGAAGGCACCATCGCCGCCGCTACCGGAGGCACCGCCCTCACCACCGTTACCGCCCTTACCGCCGGTACCCGTGCTGTAGATCGCGCCGCCGGCACCACCGGCACCACCAACACCACCATTGCCGCCGTTACCACCGTGTGCACCGTCGGTGGTCGGGGTGAAGCCCTCACCGCCTTCGCCGCCCTTACCACCGTTACCACCGGCACCACCGTCACCGGCGTTGACCCCACCAGCGCCGTAAGCAATACCACCGGCGCCGCCTTCACCACCGGCACCACCGTGGCCGCCATCGACGTGGTCCTCGGTACCGGCAGCACCAGCACCACCGTCACCACCGTGACCACCGGCACCGCCATTGGTCAACTGGCCGGAGACACCGCCGTTGCCGCCCTTACCACCGGCACCACCGTTACCGTCACCACCGTTGGCGAAACTGCCCGCACCACCATTACCGCCGTTGCCGCCGTCACCGCCGCTGCCGCGGCTACCACCGTCACCACCGGCACCACCATTGCCGCCACGGTCCCCGGCATTGACACCGTTGAACCCGTCACCACCATTGCCGCCGTTACCGGCGATCCCGGTGATCTCCACACCATCACTACCGGCACCACCATTGGCCGAACCCGTGCCCGCCGTGCCGGCCTTGCCCGCCGAGCCGACCTCACCACCGGTGCCGCCGTTACCACCATCGACATGGTCGGCAGTGCCATGCGCACCCTGACCACCATCACCAGCAGTGCCCGCATCACCACCATTACCGGCATCCCCGCCCTTGCCGGTCAGGCCATCAGCACCGCCCCCGGTTGACACACCACCAGCACCGCCGGTGCCGCCATCACCCCCGGTACCACCGTTGCCACCCGAGCCACCGGCCTGACCGTCCCCGCTACCACCGTTGAGGAACGATCCGTCAGAACCGGTCGCACCATCGCCACCGTTACCACCATTGCCGGCGTTACCACCCGCACCGCCGGCACCACCAACGAAGCCGGTGCCACCAGCACCACCATCGCCACCAGCACCACCATTGCTGCCGCTCTCACCATTAGCACCGGCAACAACAGCAGACAGGCCCTCATAACCGGCGCCGCCCTTACCGCCGGCACCACCATCACCACCATTGCCCTGGTTCGCGTACGTGATGCCGTCAGCTTCAAGACCACCGGCACCACCGTTACCACCGGCACCACCCTTACCACCGGCCGTGCCATCAATGTTGGGTGCGGTCCCGGCCACACCAGCCGCGCCGTCTTTACCGTGGCCACCGTTGCCGCCGACACCGGCGACACCGTCGTCGGCACGCCCGCCACCGACTTCCACACCACCCAGGCCGGCGTTACCACCGACACCACCATTGCCACCGGAAGTACCGGCCGCCGCAGCGGCATCGGCGGCCGCGTCATAGCCGTCACCACCGGCACCACCGTTGCCGCCCTTACCGGCCGAACCATTGCTGCCCGCGGCCGCGAAGTTGCCGCCACCCGAGGAACCACCCGCGCCACCGGCACCGGCGTTACCACCATTGCCACCGTGACCACCAGCACCACCGGTGCGGTCCTCGGCCGTGCCGGTACCACCGTTGGCGCCGTGAGCACCATCGGTGCCCGAGCCACCGTTACCACCGACACCACCGACACCGTGCACACCCTCGACCGCGCCCGCACCACCAGCGCCACCGTCACCACCAACACCACCATTGGTGCCCGACGTCCCGGCCGCCGCACCCTCAAGCACCGCATCAAAGCCGGCACCACCCTGGCCACCGGCACCACCATTGCCACCATCGCCCTGCGCCGCACGGGTGACACCATCGGCCTGCAGACCACCTAGGCCGCCATCACCACCGGCACCACCCTTACCGCCGTGACCCCCGGCAACCCCAGCCGTGTGCGAGTCCGCACCAGCCGCGCCGTCCTTACCGTGGCCACCGTTGCCGCCGACACCGGCGACACCGTCGTCGGCACGCCCGCCACCGACTTCCACACCACCCAGACCGGCGTTACCACCGGCACCACCATTGCCACCGGAAGTACCGGCCGCCGCGGCGGCATCGGCGGCCGCGTCATAGCCGTCACCACCGGCACCACCGTTGCCGCCCTTACCGGCCGAACCATTGCTGCCCGCGGCCGCGAAGTTGCCGCCACCCGAGGAACCACCCGCGCCACCAGCACCGGCGTTACCACCATTGCCACCGTGACCACCAGCACCACCGGTGCGGTCCTCGGCCGTGCCGGTACCACCGTTGGCGCCGTGAGCACCATCGGTGCCCGAGCCACCGTTACCACCGACACCACCGACACCGTGCAGACCAGCGACCGTGCCCGCACCACCAGCGCCACCGGCACCACCAACACCACCATCGGTGCCCGACGTCCCGGCCGCAGCACCCTCGGCCACCGCGTCATAGCCGTCACCACCCTGGCCACCGGCACCACCATCACCACCATCGCCCTGCGCAGCACGGGTGACACCATCAGCCTGCAGACCGCCTAGGCCGCCATCACCACCGGCACCACCGGCGCCACCGTTACCACCGGCAACCCCAGCCGTGTGCGAGTCCGCACCGGCGAAGCCCTGACCGCCGGCACCGCCATCGCCACCGAGACCGGCGGTGCCATCGGCACCGTCGGCCGCAGCACCGGTGCGGCCCAGCCCACCTGAACCGCCGGCTCCGGCGTTACCGCCGGCGCCACCGGCGCCACCGGCCTGGCCGTCGACGTGATCGACCGTGCCGGCTGCACCCTCGGCGCCCTTACCGCCGGCGCCACCGGAACCGCCCGCACCACCGACACCACCAAGACCCTGCAGGCCCGCAACCGAACCGGTACCCCCGGCGCCACCGGCACCACCATTGCCACCATTGGTGCCCGACTCACCGGCACCACCGGCAGCACCCGGGTCCACCGCATGCGCACCGGCCTGACCGCTGTAGCCGGCACCGCCCTTACCGCCGTCCCCCCCATCGCCGCCGGCACCGTCGGTGGCGCGGGTGACCCCATTGGCCTGCAAACCACCCAAGCCACCAGCACCACCGGCACCACCGGCGCCACCATTGCCACCAGAAACCCCAGCGCTGGTGGAATCGGCCCCTGTGAAGCCGTCACCACCGGCCCCACCGGCGCCACCGACACCCGCGGTGCCGTCAGCACCGTTGGCCGCAGCACCGGTGCGGCCCACCCCACCGGTGCCACCGGCACCGGCGTTACCGCCCGCACCACCAGCGCCACCGGCCTGACCATCCACGTGTTCTGCGGTGCCGTCAGCACCCGTGGCGCCGACACCACCCTTGCCGCCGGATCCACCGGCACCACCGGCACCACCGAGACCCTGCAGGCCCGCCACCGACCCCGAACCCCCGAGACC
>NZ_LQPI01000012.1 GCF_002101775.1 Mycolicibacter nonchromogenicus
GGGTGGGTACTTTTATCTGGCCACCAGCGGGGACTTCTACGTGGCCACCAGTGGGTACTTTTTCATGGCCACGGACAGACATCTGAGTTGGCTTGCCCTGTGGGGTGGGCTGGAAGGATGTCATTGTGCCTAGGCCTTATCCGAAAGAGTTCCGTGACGACGTCGTCCGGGTCGCCCGCAACCGCGATCCCGGGGTGACCATCGAGCAGGTCGCCACCGATTTCGGGGTGCACCCGATGACGCTGCACAAGTGGCTGCGTCAGGCTGACATCGATGACGGCATCAAAGCCGGCACCACCACATCAGAGTCGACCGACCTGCGTGCAGCCCGGCAGCGGATCAAGCTGCTGGAGCAGGAAAACGAGGTGCTGCGCCGGGCGGCAGCGTATTTGTCGCAGGCGAACCTGCCGGGAAAAGGCTCTACCCGCTCGTGAGCGAACTCGCCGCCGACGGTATCCCCGTGGCGGTGACGTGCCGGGTACTGCAGCTTGCTCGCCAGCCCTACTACCGATGGCTGGCCAACCCCATCACCGATGCCGAGGTCATCGAGGCCTACCGCACCAACGCTTTAGTCGACGCGCACCGCGACGATCCGGAGTTCGGCTACCGGTTCCTCGTCGATGAAGCCCGCGCTGCCGGTCAGCCGATGGCCGAGCGCACCGCCTGGCGGATCTGCTCAAACAACGAGTTGTGGAGCGCCTTCGGCAAGAAACGGGGGAAGAACGGCAAGAAGCCCGGCCCGCCGGTGCACGACGACCTGGTCGGCCGGAACTTCACCGCCGATGCCCCCAATCAGCTGTGGCTGGCCGACATCACTGAGCACCGCACCGAGCAGGGCAAGCTCTACTGCTGCGCGATCAAGGACGTGTTTTCCAACCGCATTGTTGGCTACAGCATCGCTGACCGGATGAAATCGCAGCTGGCCGTCACCGCGTTGCGTAATGCGGTCGCCCGCCGTGGCGATGTCGCTGGCTGCGTGCTTCATTCTGATCGCGGGTCGCAAGGCGGATTCAACTGGTCGTCGCAACGCCTTGACTGTGGAGGTGTTCAACAGTGGCGACGAAGGATTGGGCTGCGAAG
>NZ_LQPI01000013.1 GCF_002101775.1 Mycolicibacter nonchromogenicus
TGTTAACGACGGTTGAGAACCCGGCCAGTCGCGACGGTTGAAAAGTAGGCCACCCAATCAGATTGGATGGGTGATCTCCTTGGAAGACTGGGCCTTGATCCGGCACCTTCATCGCAGCGAAGGATTGTCGCAGCGAGCTATCGCACGGCAGCTGAGCATCGCGCGAGACACGGTGGCCAGTGCACTGGCCAGTGATGGTCCACCGAAGTACGAGCGGGCAGCGGCGCCGTCGGCGATCAGCGAGATCGAGCCCCGGATCCGGGCGCTGTTGACGGCGTATCCCGGTATGCCGGCGACGGTAATCGCCGAGCGGGTCGGCTGGTCCGGCTCGATCTCCTGGTTCCGGGAGCGGGTCCGGGCGATCCGCCCGGAGTACCTGCCGGCCGATCCGGTCGATCGCCTCGAGCATCCGCCGGGGCGGGTGATCCAGTGCGACCTGTGGTTCCCGGCACCGAGGATTGCGGTCGGGTTCGGCCAGGAGGCGATGCTGCCGGTGCTGGTGATGGTGGCCGCCTTCTCCCGGTTCGTCGCTGCGGTGATGCTGCCCTCGCGCCAAACCATGGACCTCGTGGCCGGGATGTGGCAGCTGCTCTCGCAGAACTTCACCACGGTGCCCCACGAGTTGTGGTGGGACAACGAAGCCGGGATCGGGCGTCGCGGCCGGTTGACCGAGCCCGTGACGGCCTTGGTGGGCACGCTGGGGTCCCGACTGGTGCAGATGAAGCCCAACGACCCCGAATCCAAAGGAATGGTGGAGCGAGCCAACCGGTATCTGGAGACCTCGTTTCTGCCCGGTCGCAGCTTCACCTCACCGCACGACTTCAATGACCAACTCGGGCTATGGCTTCCGATTGCCAACAACCGACGGGTACGGGTGTTGGATGGTCGTCCGGTCGACTTTTTGGATATCGATCGCGCTCACATGCTGGCGCTGCCACCGGTCCCACCGACCGTCGAGACGGTGACCTCGGTGCGGTTGGGACGCGACTACTACGTCCGGGTGGCCGGCAATGACTACTCCGTGGACCCCCATGCGATCGGCCAACTCGTCGACGTGAGCACCACCCTGAGCCGTGTAGCGGTGACCCGGTCGGGTCGCCTGCTGGCGGCTCACGACCGCTGCTGGGCGACGCGCCAAACGCTGACCGATCCCACCCACGTGCAGGCTGCCGCGGTGCTGCGTCACCAGTTCCAAGCCGGCCCGCCACCGGCGGCAGGTGATCAGCTGGTGCGCGACCTGGCCGACTACGACCGGGCATTTGGCGTGGACTTCACCTCGGGCGCAGTCACTTCCGATGACGAGGTGGCATGAGCATGGCCGAGGATCCGATGAAGGCCGTCCTGCACTACGCCCAAGCGCTCAAGGCGCCGCGCATCCGCGACTCGGCTGCCCGGCTGGCCGAGCAAGCCCGCGACGCCGCCTGGACCCACGAGGAATACCTCGCCGCAGTCCTGTCACGGGAGGTCTCGGCCCGGGAAGCATCCGGCGCGGCGACGCGCATCCGCTCGGCGGGGTTTCCGACCCGCAAATCATTGGAGGACTTCAACTTCGATCACCAACCCTCACTGAACCGGGACATGATCGCCCACCTGGGCACCGGCGCGTTCCTGGCCAAGGCATCCAACGTCGTCCTCCTCGGGCCACCCGGAACTGGCAAAACCCACCTCGCCATCGGGCTGGCGGTCAAGGCCGCCCAGACCGGCCATCGCATCGCGTTCGCCACCGCCGTGGATTGGGTGGCCCGACTCAAAGCCGCCCACAACGCCGGGCGACTCCCAGCCGAGCTGGCCAAGCTGCGTCGCATCGGTCTGCTCGTCGTCGACGAGGTCGGCTACATCCCCTTCGAGCAGGACGCGGCGAACCTGTTCTTTCAACTGGTCTCCAGCCGCTACGAGCACGCCTCACTGATCCTGACCTCGAACCTGCCCTTCGCCCGCTGGGGCGACGTGTTCGGTGATCAAGTGGTGGCCGCGGCGATGATCGACCGCATCGTGCACCACGCCGACGTCTTGACCCTCAAAGGCTCCAGCTATCGGCTCAAGGACACCGGAATCGACACCTTGCCCTCCGCCAGAGCCGACAACACGGCACAATAACCACGACCACGTGGCCTACTTTTCACCGTCGCTTCTGGCCTAGTTTTCGACCGTCGTCAACA
>NZ_LQPI01000014.1 GCF_002101775.1 Mycolicibacter nonchromogenicus
CTCGACGAGTCCAACAGCACCGACCAGGCAGCCTGATCCCCCCAATTTGCCCCCAGATCCGCAACCGCCCCACCCAGGGTGTCGCCGAACAGGTCCACCAAGAAGTCCTCGAAGTCGGCGTTCGCCGACGGCGCCCCCGACCACGGCCCCAACCCAAACGCCAGAAACGCACTCACAGCCGACGAAGCACCGAAGAACCGGTTACGACGACGGACACCATTGCGACGGTTACGAGACAAGACGAACCCCTTAGTTCCACAGCATCGGCTTAAGGCCTCTTCGGCAAGGCCTAGGGTACCGATATGTGATCTCTAGTCAACCTTTATGGCGGTGAGAGCTAGGTAACTACCCTGGAGTGGATAACATAAGTCCACTTATCCTCTTCGTGGAGTTGATTCCTATATAGAGGTCTACATGCGTGTTGCAGGGCATATAGCCCACCAATGCAACCAGGCGGCCATGAATGTCGGATTACAAACCGTCTGAGCGGAATAAGACGATAGATATGTGGACGATCTATGCGCCTGAGAGACTGGCCGGTTTTGCTGAGGGCCGCACGTCGAGCCTCCAGCGACCGACGCGGTCGCGTCCTCAACGTTTGCCGCTTCGCGCTCCGAACGCGGCGGCCGAGCGGCACGCACTGACTGACCCGCTGGGCCCCTATAGGAGAAAGCCGCCAGTTGATCGCACCTCTACGACCTGACGCCAGGCACCGCCCGCATCCTGCTGGTCTGGCCCGAGTTAGGTGCCGCTACTGCCGCCGACGACAAAATTGCTCGCTGAGGACGTCGGGGCAACCCGCCCCGAAAGCCGAATGAGACCGCCAGGATGTTGCTGTGGGTCCGATACCAGCTAGGCGCTGACATCCAAGGAGTTGCAGGCACCCCACCGACGCCCCCGCACACCCGGGGTTGTCGCGGGGCGGCGACTACGGCTTGTTCTCGCCGTTCGGAAGGATGATGTTCTGGTTGGTGGTGTGCTCGTTGGATCCGATGGGTACTCAGCCCATCCGCCGGCAGCCGGCGACAAGAGACCATGTTGTTGACACCCGTGCCGTTACCACCATTGCCTGCCTGCACGCTCCCGTCGGTCCAGGAGCTGCCACCGGGGTCATTGGCAAAATTCTGTACCAACAGCTGGATGAACCCACCGTCGCCACCGATCCCGATCCCGTTGCCGCCGGTGACCGACCCTGACCTCCGCGCCTGAACCGCCGGCTGCCATGTGGGTGCCGCCGCCCTTGCCGCCGACCGAATTCAGGCCGCTCGCGGCGCCGCCATCACCACCGGTGACCGCGCCGTGAGCCAGACCGGCGGACCCTGGACCAAGCGATCCGCCGTCGAGTTTTGCGCCCCCGCCGTTGCCGCCCACAGCACCGGCCGCATCCGCAGAACCGCCGTTGCCACCGGCCACCGCCGTCACCCCAACACACCGTGGGGTTCTAGCGAGCAGCTACGGGTTGTTGGGACCGTTGGCGCCGGTGGCCGATTGTCCGTCCTTGTTCTGCGCGTTCACGGCGTAGACGTTGCCTTCGGCACCGCCGCCGCCGGTGTGCGCGGGCAGAGTGCCGTTGCCACCGTTGCCGCCTGTGGCGGTGGCGCCGTTGGCCGACGGATGGTCAGCCGGTGTGCCGCTGTTGTCCAGGCCCGCCGCAATGTTGCCGTCGGCACCGGCGCCGCCATTGCCACTGTTGCCAACGCCGCCGTCACCACCGGTGGCAGTGCCGTCGGTGGCGCTGGCGTTTTCTCCCAGCGCGTTGACCCGGGCGGATCCGGCGTTGCCGCCGATGCCGCCGTTGGATCCGGCACCGCCGTCGCCGCCGTTGGCCGTGCCGCTGGCCTCGGCGTTCGCCCCGCCGGCGGCGATACTGGCCTTACCGCCATTGCCGCCGTGACCACCGCTGCTCGCTGCACCGCCGTCTCCACCGGTCGAGACACCGTGGGCCGTCCCGCCGTCGCCGCCGGCAGTCGGGTTGCCGAAGAAGAAAGTGGTCTTCGAGCTCTGGATGTCGGAGCTTCCACCGTTACCACCGACGCTGCCCAGCCCGACGGCGTTACCGCCGTTACCGCCGGTCGAGATGCCATAGGAGTCGCCGCCGGGACCGTTGGACTCCAACTCGCCCCATGACCCGTTCCCGCCGATGCCCCCGTTGGATCCAGTGCCGCCGTCGCCACCGTAGGCGATGGCCACCCCTCCGCCGCCCACCGAACCGCCGGCGACATCGACCAGCAAGATGCCGCTGCCGCCGTTACCGCCGATCCCGGCGTCGCCGAGCCCGCCGTCACCGCCGAAAGCGTCCCCGGTGATCGTGCTGTCAGCACCGGTCGCGAAAACGGTACCGATGCCGCCGGCCCCACCCGCGCCACCGTTGGTACCGTTACCGCCTAGGCCCCCGTAGGCGTCGGTGTCGGTGACCTCTGCCCCGTCAACGGCGTAGATCTCTGCCGCGCCACCGACACCACCGGTGCCACCGGCGGTCCCGGTACCGGCATCGCCGCCGGTGGCCGTGGAGTCGGTGACCTTGCTGTCCGCGCCGGTCGCGGTGATGCTCGCCGCCCCACCGGCCGCACTGTCACTGCCCTTACCGCCGATCGCGTGACTGCCGGAAATGATGCCGCCGCCGGTCGCGGTCAACGACGCCGCCCCACCAGCACCACCAGCACCCGCGTCACCACCGGTGACCGAACTGTTCTCAATCGTGCTGCCCGCACCCAGGATGACCGTGGCCGCACCACCAGCGAAGTTCGCACTGTTCTGCCCACTGGTGATCGTGGTGTTGATCAGCTCCGACCCCGCCCCACTGACGACCAGGGAGTTGTTGGCTCCGTTGCCGCCATTGACACCGTTGAGGCCTCCGTTAAGACCATCGCCGCCGAGCACATGACCGTCGCCGATCGCACCGCCGGCCGTCGCCGACACCGTCGCCGAACCACCGGCACCACCGTTACCGCCGGCACCGATACCCGAGCCGGCACCACCATCACCACCGGTACCGCCGGTGGCGGAGCTGTTCGCCGACACGGTGCCACCAGTGCTGGTGGAGATGCTCGCCGCACCACCATTGCCACCCTTGCCACCGGCAAAGCTGCCACCGGCACCACCGTCACCGCCATCGCCGCCGGTGACCGTGCCCTTCGAGGTGATACCACCGCTGATGGTGGCCGCCCCGCCACTTCCACCGATACCGCCGTTGACGCCGTTGCCACCGGCACCACCCTTACCGCCGTCACCACCGAGCAGGTTGACTTGTTGGTATGCGGTGCCCGCACCCACCGTGAGGCTCACGCCGGCTCCCGTGCCGCCGCTGCCGCCGACGCCACCGTTGGTGCCGGCGGCACCGCCGGCACCGCCGTCACCACCGGTCAGGTGCACGTCGTTGACGCTGCCGCCACCGCTCACGGTCAGGGCGGCCGCACCGCCGGCGCCGCCGTTGGTGCCCGCTCCCGCGTCACCACCGGTGACGGTGCTGCCCGCGATGGTGCTGCTCAAGCCGTCGACCGTAAGCGTGGCGTTACCGCCGCTATTGCCACCCGCGATCGCGTCGCTGTCGGAGATGACACCACCGTTGGTGGCGGACACCGTGGCGTAGCCGCCCAAGGCGGCGCCGCCGCTGTCGGTGCCGATGGCCTTGCTGTCGGTGATCGTCCCGAGGATCGCCTCGACCTTGCCGATGCCGCCGCCGACGGTGCCGACGGCGTCGCCGCCGACCGCGGTGCCGCCGGAGATGTAGCCGCCGCTGCCCGGGACGTACTGGGTGCCCGCCCACACGTACGCCTGGCCGCCGAGACCGCCCGTGGGGCCCGCGACGTCGCGGTCGGCGCCGTCACCGGCGGTGGCGCTGCTGCCTATGGCGATGCTTCCGGTCCCATATGCCGCGATCCGGCCCTGACCACCCGTTCCGCCATGGCCGCCATTGGTGGCATCACCGCCGTTACCGCCGGTCGCCGTGCCGGAGGCGTTGCTGTTGACACCCCAGGCCTGGATGTTGCCGATGGTGCCGTCACCGCCGACACTGCCCACCCCGGTGCCATCACCGCCGCTACCGCTGGTCGCCGTACCACTGGCATGCGCTCCGGCGGCAAAGGCCGCAATCTGACCGGAACTGCCGTTACCGCCAATGCCACCCAACAGACCGGCACCACCGTCGCCGCCGATGCCACTGCCGGTGGCCACGGCACCGGTTCCACCGGCGACCACACTGCCGATGCCGCCGTCGCCGCCCTTGCCGCCGCCGGTGGCGTCACCACCGTTGCCGCCGTAACCGAAGCCACTCGCCGAACCGTCGTTGCCCCCGATAACCGTGCGGACGAAGCCGCCCTGAATGTTGCCGCTGCCGCCCTTGCCGCCGACGCTGCCGACGCCGTCGGCGTCGCCGCCGTTACCACCCTTGCCGTCGCCGGAGGCGGTGCCCCCGGTGCCACCTTCCACGCCGGCGGTCACGGCGGAGTAACCGCCGGCGCCGCCCTTGCCGCCCGCGGAGGCGTTGCCGCCGGAGCCGCCGGTGGCAGAGGCTGCGCTGACAGTGCCGCCCAGCGCCGCGGTGACGTCGGAGTCCGAACCGGCGCCGCCCTTGCTGTTGGTGCCGTCGGCGTTCCCGCCATCACCTCCGGTGGCGTCTCCGCTGGCCGTGCTTCCGGCGCCGTCGGCGGCGACCCTGCCCGTACCGCCCGCACCGCCGTTGCCGCTGTTGCTGCCAGCCCCGCCGTCGCCGCCGGTGGCGGTGCTGTCGGTCACGTCGCCACCGTTGGTGGCCGTGATGCTCGCGTTGCCGCCCTTGCCGCCGGTGCCACCGTTGGCGTCACCGGTGCCGGCAGTACCGCCGGTGGCCTCCGCGTTGGTGACGCTGCTGCCCGCACCGTCGGCCTTGATCAGGGCCGCACCGCCGGCCGCGCTGTCACTGCCGTTGCCACCCGTGGCCTGGGCACCGGACAGGGCGCCGCCGTTGGTGGCGATCAGGGAGGCGTCGCCGCCAGCCCCACCGGTGCCGGCGTCACCGCCAGTGACCGAGCTGTCGGTGATGGAGCTGCTGGCATCGACGGTGACCGTCGCCGCGCCACCGGCGAAGCCCGCGGAGCTGTTTCCGCCGGTGATCGTCACGTTGGACGCATTGCCGTCGATGATGATCTCGGCGATGCCACCGGTCTTGCCGGCAGCGCCCACGCCGCTCGCTGTGCCGTTTGCGCCGTCGCCACCCTTACCGCCGGTCGCAGTGACTCCGGTGCCGCTGCCGGCGACGTAGGCGCCACCGCCACCGCCACCGCCACCGCCGCCGTAGCCGATGCCGGCACCGACGTAGCCCACACCGCCGACACCGCCGTCGCCGCCGACCGCACCGGCACCGACCGATGCGCCCACGCCACCGGCACCACCGCTGCCGCCCTTGGCCCCTACGCCGCCGTTGCCACCGTTGCCGCCGGTGCCACCGGACTGCGGGACCGATCCGCTCACCAGGCCCGCGGCATCACCGCCGTCACCGCCATTGCCGCCGTTGCTGCTGGCGCCGGAAGCTCCGGCTGCCCCACTGCTGCCCGCGGTACCGCCGGTGCCGCCGCTACCGGCCGCGCCGCCAGTCCCGCCGTTGGCGCCGTTGCCGCCGTTGCCGCCCTTGCCGGCCAACAAGCCGCTGCCGCCGTCGGCACCGTCACCGCCATCGCCGGCCTTTCCGGCGTCGCCACCGTTACCGCCGTTGCCGCCGTCGCCACCGGCACTGCCGAGCAGGCCCGCACCGCCCTTGCCGCCGGCACCACCGTTACCGCCGGCGCCGGCATTGCCACCGCTGCCGCCGTCGGCGCCCGACGTAGTCGCGTCGATGCCGACGCCACCGTCGCTGCCATTACCGCCATTGCCACCCGCGCCACCTGCGCCGCCGCCAACGCCGTCGCCGCCCTTACCACCGGCACCGCCATTGCCGCCAGCGATCCCGTTCTCGCCGGGCGCCGGTGAGGTGGGAGCCACCCCAGCGTCGCCGCCGTCACCACCCGTACCGCCGTTACCGCCAGCCTGGGTGGTACCGGCGCCGCCGGCACCACCGGCACCGCCGTTACCCGCTATACCGCCCGTCGCGTTACCACCGGCACCACCATCGCCACCGTTACCGGCAGCGCTGCTGCTGCCGCCCTGGGCACCGCCGGCGCCACCGGCACCGCCGTTACCGGCCTGGCCGGGGTGGTAGTCGTCCGGCGTGGCCCAGTAGTTGCTGCCGTAGCCACCGTTACCGCCAGCACCACCCTTGCCGCCGTTACCGGCGTTCGCGCTAGCGGTGCCGGCGGCGCCGCTACCGCCCTGACCACCACTGCCGGCCCAACCACCGGTCCCCAGGTTGCCGTCCTGGCCACCATCGGTGCCTTTACCGCCTTGGCCACCCCCACCACCGTTACCACCGGCGCCACCGTTGCCGCCGTCGAGGCCGCTGCCTGCCAGGGCGTTGAAGCCGGTTCCACCGTTGGCGGCCTGGCCACCCTGACCGCCGCGGCCACCGTTGCCGCCGCCGACCCCGTTGATGCCCTGACCCCCGGCACCACCGTTGCCGCCCGCGCCGCCGGCGCCAGCAGCGCCGCCGTCGGGGTTCGACACGGTGCCGTTGGCGCCTGAGCCGCCCTTGCCACCGCGACCGCCTAAGCCGCCGTCGCCGCCGCGGCCATTGTCACCGTCTGCGCCGCCGCCCACACCGGCCCCGCCAGCGCCCGCGTTGCCGCCCGTCGCACCGTCGGAGGCCGCACCACCGTCCATACCGCTGCCGGCGGCTCCGTCGCCCCCGGTGCCGCCTTCGCCGCCTTCGCCACCGTTGCCACCGGCACCACCGGCACCACCACTGGTCTCATCGGCGCCGGCACCACCCTTACCGCCGGTACCACCATTACCGCCAACACCCGCAGCGCCGGCGTCACCGGGAGTCGTGCCCTCGCCGTAACCGCCGTGACCACCGTGACCACCGATACCACCGTCACCGGCGGCGCCACCGGTGCCACCGAAGACGCCGCTGCCGCCAGTACCGCCGTTACCACCGTTACCGGCCGCACCGCCGGCACCACCGTCAGCGCCGAGGTCCGAACCCCAACCGCCACGACCACCGTCACCGCCCAGACCACCCTGGCCACCGGTACCTCCCGTACCGGCGTTCGACGTACCCCCGGCGCCGGCCTGTCCGCCGTTACCACCGTCGCCGGCAGTCCCTCCGGCCAACGTGAAGTCATAGCCGTTGTAGGTGTGGCCGGTGTTGTGGTTGTCGCCGGCCCATCCACCGGTACCACCCTTGCCACCGTCACCACCGGTGCCACCGTCACCGACGGCGCCGGTCGCCGCACCGCCCTTGCCGCCGGCGCCACCTTCACCACCGGCACCGCCCCGGCCGGTGGTGTTGCCACCGTGACCGTTCTGGGCACCACCCTGCCCGCCATTACCGCCGGCACCGCCGGCACCACCGTTGCCACCATTGCCGAAGGCGTTGTCCGCCCCGTCCGAACCGGCACCACCCTTACCACCGGCACCACCATTGCCCGCACCCAACAAGCCGTCGTAGCTGCCGGTACCGGCGTTGCCACCGTTACCACCGCCGGCACCGGCCTGACCAGAGCCGTCGATGTACTGGCCGACACCGTCACCACCGTCACCGCCGTTACCGCCGTCGCCACCCTGGCCGACCGCGCCCCGCACACCGGCCGCAGCGGTGGTGCTGTCGCCGTTGTCGCCACCGGCACCACCGGTACCGCCCTTGCCGACCAGGCCACCGGTTCCGCCGTTGCCGCCCTTACCAGCCTCAATGCTCAACGCGGCATTGCCGTCGCCACCGTCACCACCGCGACCACCGTTGCCGGCGTTGCCGCCCGCACCACCGTCACCACCGTTGCCGCCCAGGCCGTGCTGACCCACACCGCCACCGCCGGCAACACCTGCGGCACCACCGGCACCACCCTTACCGCCGGCGCCACCATCGGTCGCATTACCGCCCTTACCCCCGTTGCCGCCGGCCACGCCGGTGTTGCCGGAGTTGTCCGTACCCGCGGCACCGTCGACGCCACTGCCGCCCTCACCACCGGTGCCGCCCTGCCCACCAGCACCACCGTTGCCGCTGACGCCTGACACCGCACCACCAGCACCACCGACACCACCAGCGCCACCGTTGCCGCCGGCGCCGCCGTTAGTCGTCGCCGACGCGCCCGCGCCTACGCCGCTCTGGCCCGCCGCACCGGTTGCGCCCTTACCGCCGGCACCACCCACGCCACCGTCGGCATGCGCACCACCGGCGCCACCGTTACCGCCCGTGCCACCGTTCTGCGCCACGGTGCTGACACCGACGAACCCGGACCCATCGCCACCGGCGCCACCCTTGCCACCAGCACTGTCAGTACCGTCGACGCCAGCGTTGCCGTTGTTACCGGGTGTGCCCGCACCGGCTCCGGCCAGACCGGCCGTACCAGCGGCACCACCGTTGGCACCGTTACCACCCGTGCCTCCCTTGCCGGCGTCGTCACCACCGCCACCGCCGGCACCGTTGCCGCCGTTGCCGGCGGTGCCGGCGTTGCCACCGTTGCTGGCGTTGCCGCCGTTGCCGTTGACCGCAGATCCATCACCGCCGTTACCACCATTGCCGCCAGCGCCACCGGCACCGGCGTTGCCACCGTTGCCACCGTTGCCACCGCTGCCCGCGGTGGCGTTGCCCCCGTTGCCGCCGTTGCCGCCGGTGCCGGCCTTGCCGGCGTTACCACCGTTGCCGCCGATGACACCAGAACCACCCTTACCGCCGGAACCGGCGTTACCGCCATCGCCCCCGGACGTGCCGTTGGCTCCAGCACCCCCGCCGACACCGTTGTAGCCGTTGGCGCCGTTACCCCCGGCACCGCCGTTGCCGGCCTTACCCGGGTTGTAGTCATCGATCGTGGCGTACTCATTGGTGCCCGCACCGGCGTTACCACCGGCACCACCATCACCGCCACTACCACCGGCCTTGCCACTACCCGCGGTGGCGGTACCACCATTGCCGCCGGCGCCACCGTTGCCGCCCCAGCCACCGGTGCCCAGGTTGCCGTTGCTGCCGCCGTCAGTGCCGGCACCACCCAGACCGGCGTCACCACCGGCGCCACCAGCACCACCGTCACCACCGTCAAGGCCACTGCCGGCCGCCGCGCTGTTACCGGTCGCGCCGCTGCCACCCTGACCACCCTGGCCACCACGGCCACCGTTACCGCCACCGACACCGTCGATGCCTTCACCACCGGCACCACCCTTGCCGCCCGTGCCGCCCTTACCGCCGGCCAAGCCGTTGCCGTCACCATCGACCTGGTTGTTGGCCGCGCCCTGGCCACCGCGGCCACCCAGGCCACCATCGCCACCGACGCCGTTGGCCCCGTCGATGCCGCCGTTGTTGCCGACACCACCAGCACCGGCGTTGCCACCAACACCACCATCAGTGGCCGCACCACCGTTGCCGCCGTAACCCCACTTGCCGACACCACCGGTGCCACCCTCACCACCGGTACCACCATTGCCACCGGAACCACCGTTGGTGGCGTTGGTGCCCACACCCCCGGCGCCCCCGGCGCCACCGTTACCACCGGCACCGGCCTCACCAGCTGACAGCCCGTCCAAACCACCGGCGTAGTTACCCGAACCACCACGGCCACCGGCACCACCGATGCCACCATTGCCGCCGTTGCCGCCATCGGTGGCGATACGACCCGAGCCACCGGCACCACCAGCACCACCATGTCCGGCGTTGCCACCGATGCCACCGACACCATCAGCGCCGCCCTGATCGCCACCGGTACCGCCCCGGCCACCATCGCCACCGTTACCACCGTCACCGGCCGTACCGGCATCACCTTGGACCCCGGCCGCACCGGTGCCGTTGTTCAGAACACCGGCAGCGCCCCCGTTACCGCCGGCGCCACCAGCACCACCTTCACCACCGGCACCACCGTTGATGTTGGCCGTCGGGTACAGCGCCCCCACCGCGTGGTCAGCGCCCTGACCACCCTGACCACCATCACCACCAGCAGCACCATTGCCGCCCTGGCCACCGCTGCCGGCGTTACCGGCCAACGCACCACTGGCACCACCGGCGCCACCATTGCCGCCCGCACCACCAGCCTGCCCGGCCCCGCCGGCACGCCCGGCATCACTGGCCGGAAGACCCTGCGCCGGGTCGTTGACATTGCCGATGTCCTCACCATGCGCACCCGCGACACCATCACCACCATTGCCGCCCTGGCCACCGCTGCCGCGGCTACCACCAGCACCACCGGCACCACCATTGCCGCCACGATCCCCGGCATTAACCCCGTTGTGACCATCACCGCCGTCGCCGCCGTTACCGGCTATCCCGGTGATCTCCGCACCATCAGTACCGGCACCACCATTGGCCGAACCCGTGCCCGCCGTACCGGCCTTACCCGCCGCACCGACCTCACCACCAGCGCCGCCAGCACCACCATCAACATGATCCGCAGTGCCATCCGCACCCCGACCACCATCACCAGCAGTGCCCGCATCACCACCATCACCGGCGTTACCGCCGACACCGGCGAGGCCATCAGGGCCACCACCGGTCGACACACCACCAGCACCGCCGGTGCCGCCATCACCACCGGTACCACCATTGCCACCAGAGCCACCGGCCTGCCCGATGCCACTGCCCCCATTAGCGAACGAACCCGCCGCACCGGTAGCACCATCACCACCGTTACCACCATTACCGGCGTTACCACCCTTGCCGCCGGCACCACCGACGAAGCCGGTGCCACCAACACCACCAGCACCACCAGCACCACCATTGCTGCCGCTCTCCCCGTTACCACCCGGGTCCACAGCCGACAAGCCCTCATAACCAGCACCACCCTGGCCGCCGGCACCACCATCACCACCATTGCCCTGGTTCGCGTGCGTGACACCGTCAGCTTCAAGACCACCCGCACCACCGTTACCACCGGCACCACCGGCGCCACCGTTACCCCCGGCAACCCCAGCCGTGTGCGAGTCCGCACCAGCCGCGCCGTCCTTACCGTGGCCACCGTTGCCGCCGACACCGGCGACACCGTCGTCGGCACGCCCGCCACCGACTTCCACACCACCCAGGCCAGCGTTACCACCGACACCACCATTGCCACCGGAAGTACCGGCCGCCGCAGCGGCATCGGCGGCCGCGTCATAGCCGTCACCACCGGCACCACCGTTGCCGCCCTTACCGGCCGAACCATTGCTGCCCGAGGCCGCGAAGTTGCCGCCACCCGAGGAACCACCCGCGCCACCGGCACCGGCGTTACCACCATTGCCACCGTGACCACCAGCACCACCGGTGCGGTCCTCGGCCGTGCCGGTACCACCGTTGGCGCCGTGAGCACCATCGGTACCCGAACCACCGTTACCACCGACACCACCGACACCGTGCAGACCAGCGACCGTGCCCGCACCACCAGCGCCACCGTCACCACCGACACCACCATTGGTGCCCGACGTCCCGGCCGCAGCGCCCTCAAGCACCGCGTCAAAGCCGGCACCACCCTGACCGCCGGCACCACCATCACCACCATTGCCCTGGTTCGCATACGTGACACCGTCAGCTTCAAGACCACCCGCACCACCGTTACCGCCGGCACCACCCTTACCGCCGTGACCCCCGGCAACCCCAGCCGTGTGCGAGTCCGCACCAGCCGCGCCGTCCTTACCGTGGCCACCGTTGCCGCCGACACCGGCGACACCGTCGTCGGCACGCCCGCCACCGACTTCCACACCACCCAGGCCAGCGTTACCACCGGCACCACCATTGCCACCGGAAGTACCGGCCGCCGCGGCGGCATCGGCGGCCGCGTCATAGCCGTCACCACCGGCACCACCGTTGCCGCCCTTACCGGCCGAACCATTGCTGCCCGAGGCCGCGAAGTTGCCGCCACCCGAGGAACCACCCGCGCCACCAGCACCGGCGTTACCTCCATCGCCACCATTGCCACCATTGCCACCGGTGCGGTCCACGGCGGTACCGGCGGTACCGGCGGCACCATCAGCGCCATCCGTGCCCGAACCACCGTCACCACCGACACCACCGACGCCATGCTGGCCCGCTACGGCACCGCTACCACCGGCACCACCATCGCCACCGCGGCCACCATCGGTACCCGACACACCGGGGCCGGCATTCTCGGCCACCGCGTCAAAGCCGGCACCACCCTTACCGCCGTCGCCACCAGCACCACCAGCACCGTCAGCGGCCCGCACGCCACCAACGTTCAGGCCACCCTGGCCACCGTGACCACCGGCGCCACCAGCACCACCATTGCCACCGGATTGACCCGCAGTGTGCGAATCAACCCCAGCCAGGCCCGCACCACCGGCGCCACCGGCGCCACCGACACCGGCAACACCGTTAGCCCCGATAGCTGCCGCACCGGTGCGGCCCACCCCACCGGCACCACCGGCACCGGCGTTACCACCGGCACCACCAGCGCCACCGGCCTGACCATCCACGTGAACAGCGGTGCCGTCAGCACCATCTGCGCCGGCACCGCCGTTGCCGCCGGATCCACCGGCACCACCGGCACCACCGAGACCCTGCAGGCCCGCCACCGACCCCGAACCCCCGAGACC
>NZ_LQPI01000015.1 GCF_002101775.1 Mycolicibacter nonchromogenicus
GCCGAAGCCGCCGCCCCCGCCGGAGAGGATGTTGCCGATGATGATGCCGCCGAGCATGGCGCCGGTGTCGCTGCCGCGGCCGGGATCGTTGCCGTATCGCCCGTAGTAAGCGCGCTGCGCGTCCTGTACGTCGGCCTTGGCCAGTGACTGCGCCGCGGCGGCCAGGGTGGCGGCGTCGTTGGCCTGGCTGATGGCTCCGGCGACGTCGGTTGAGCGTTTGTCGCGGGCGGCTTCGAGGCGGCGGCGTGCCTCGGCCAGCCGGGTGCGTGCCTCCGGGCCGACGCTGCCGCGACGAGTGTCGATGTATTCGGACACGGCGCGGATGCGCGACGACGCGGTGATCAGGGCCTGCTCAAGGGTCCGGGCCAACCGCTCCGCGGCTGCTCGCTCCTCGGCCACCGTGGCCAGCAACCGGTCCAGGTCGGAGTCGGCCCTGATCAACGCGGTGAAGGCGCCGAGCGGATCTCCGGAGGTGCGGGCGGCGGCCACGGCCTTGACCACGGCATCGCGAGCGGCGGTCAGCTCGGACTTGTGCCTGCCCGCCCCGTGTTGCAGCTGCGCGTTGGCCTCCGCGACACCGGCCTCGGCGTCGGCGATGGTCTCGGGCAGTGTGGCGACCGCGTGGCGGATGTCGCCGGCGGCGTTGTCGACTGCATCGAGCAGCGCCCTGCCCTGGCCCAGCCCCGACTCGGCGGCGCGCAGCGCGTCCACCAGCTCGCTCTGCCCGCCGGTCACCGGGCGCTCGGCCAGAGCGCGGGCGCGGGTGATGTTGCGCTCGGCGAAGGCGGCCCGGTCCTGTGCGGTCTTGACGTTGCCGGACACCGAGCTGAGCGCGTTGGCGTCGAATTCGGAGTGCAACGCGACCAGATGCTGCTCGGAGGCCGGAATACGGCCGGTCAGCTCGACCAGTTGCTGGGTCAGCGCGTCGAGGCGGTCGCCGGCGTTGAGCACCAGGTCCCGCAGCTGCTCGAACGCGGCCCGCTGGGTCTCCAGCTCGCGGTCGGCCTTCGAGGCGGTGACGATCACCCCGGTCAGCAGGTCGCGCTGCTGGGCCGGCGTCTCGGGGATGTCGTCGTCGAGTTGTTGGCGCACATTGAAGGCGTGTTCCATGGCCGCCTTGGCGGACGCGACGGCCTGCGCGAACGGGCGGGTGCGCTCGTGCCCGAATTCTTCGACGGCCAGCTCCAGTTCGTTGGCGCTGGTGCGCACCGCGTTGTCGACCTCGACGACTTTCTCCCGCGACAAGGCGTCCAGCGCGAACACCGGGACGTCGGCCAGCGCATTGGGGTCGGTCGGATCCAGCCGTCGGGCTGCCGCCAGGGCTGCGGCCCGGCGCCGGCGCCGCAGCTGACGGACCACCAGCAGCAACACCAGGCCCGCGGCCGCCACCGTGGCCAGGGCGATCAGGATCGGTCCCCAGCTCACCTCGGCGGGTGCGGCGGCGGCAGCCAGACCGGTGGCCGCCGCTGAGGCCGCGCCGGCCCAGTCGTCGCGGTGCAGGGCCGGTTCGATCTGATTGCGTCGCAACGCGTCGACCTTGTTCGAGCTGATCTCGGAGATCCCGCTGGAAACCAGGAAGGCGTAGCTGCGGTCGGCGACGGCCACCGCGAGCATGGCGTCGTTGCTGCCGAGATCACTGAGCCGCGCCGTGCTACGACCCCAATCCTCGGCGGTCTGCCCGGCGAACGTGTCGACGTAGACCACCCACAGCCGGATATGCCGGTCGGCGTAGAGCCTGTCGATCGCGTCCTGCACCCCGGTGCGCTCGGACGGCGACAGCGCTCCGGCGCTGTCGGTGATCAGGGTGGGCAGTCGCAGCGGAGGCTGCGCGGCAGCGCCCGGAGCCACCAGCAGCACCGCGGTGAGAAACGACAGGGCGGCGCCGGCCAGGCGGGTGATGCGCATGCCGGTAAATCATATGCGATCGGGGAGTTCGGGCGGGCGTGTCATGGTTGCGGGCCGGGTCAAAATAGACTGGCCGCGGTGGCCACAAACTCCTGCGACAGCTACGACGCGCTCGACCGCGAGCGCCTTGTGGCGGAGTCGCCGAAAACCGCCGGACTGCCCGGAACCGGCGGCCAGCACCGCACCGACTTTGCCCGCGACCGGGCCAGGGTGCTGCACAGTGCTGCGCTGCGCCGGCTGGCCGACAAGACTCAGGTGGTGGGCCCGCGAGACGGCGACACTCCGCGCACCCGCCTGACCCACTCGCTGGAGGTCGCGCAGATCGGCCGGGGGATGGCGATCGGACTGGGCTGCGACCCTGACCTGGTGGACCTGGCCGGGCTGGCTCACGACATCGGCCACCCCCCGTACGGACACAACGGTGAGCAGGCACTCAACGAAATCGCCGCGAGCTGCGGTGGATTCGAGGGAAATGCCCAGAACTTCCGCATCCTGACTTCTCTGGAGCCCAAGGTTCTGGGACCCGACGGTGCAAGTGCCGGGCTGAATCTGAGCCGGGCGGCGCTGGATGCCGTCACCAAATATCCGTGGCACCGTCGCGCGGCAGACGGCTCGGTACGGGCCAAGTTCGGCTTCTACGACGACGACCGGGAGGTCGCGGAGTGGATGCGCCGGGGAGCGCCGGAGGGCCGGGTCTGCCTGGAGTCGCAGATCATGGACTGGGCCGATGACGTCGCCTATTCGGTCCATGATGTCGAAGACGGCGTCATCTCGGGCCGCATCGACCTGCGGGTGCTGGCCGACGCGTCGACCGTGGCAGAGCTGACGCGGCTGGGTGATCCCCACGGAGTGCATGATCTGGCTGGGGCGGCGCGCCGGCTCACTGAACTGCCGGTGGTGGCCGCCGTGGGCGTCTACGACGCGACCCTGTCGGCATCGGTGGCACTCAAACGGCTGACCAGCGAGCTGGTCGGACGCTTCGCCTCCGCGGCGATCACCGCCACCCACGCTGCCGCCGGACCGGGGCCGCTGACCCGCTACCAGGCGGACCTGGAAGTTCCCGAACTGGTTCGGGCCGAAGTAGCTGTGCTGAAAACCCTTGCGGTGCAGTTCATCATCTCCTCGGATCAGCACCGCAGGATTCAGGCGGCCCAGCGTGAGCAGGTACACGAGGTCGCGCATCGGCTGCTCGCCACCGCACCGGACAGCCTGGACCCGATCTTCGTCCCGGCGTTCAACGCTGCCGCCGACGACAATGCGCGGCTGCGGGTGATCGTTGATCAGATCGCGTCGTGCACCGAGGGGCGACTGGAACGGCTGGTCGCGGGCTAGCCGAGCTCGGCGACCCGTACACCCGGCTTCCGTCGCGCTCGCATCGCCGCGGGGCCGGGCGGCGCGCTCTAGACTGACCCGGTGCCAGGCCGTATCTCCGATCGCGACATCGCCGCCATCCGCGAACGTGTCCGGATTGAGGACGTTGTCGGTGACTACGTGCAGCTCAGGCGTGCCGGCGCGGATTCGCTGAAGGGCTTGTGCCCGTTTCACAACGAGAAGTCGCCGTCCTTCCACGTCCGGCCCAACCACGGCCTGTTCCACTGCTTCGGCTGTGGGGAAGGCGGCGACGTCTACGCCTTTGTGCAGAAGATCGAGCACGCCAGCTTTGTGGAGGCGGTGGAGCTGCTGGCCGATCGGGTCGGCCACACCATCACCTACACCGGTGCGTCGGCCACCAACATCCAGCGCGAGCGCGGCGGCCGCAGCCGCCTGATCGCCGCCAATGCGGCGGCCGCCGAGTTCTACGCCGCGGCGCTGAGCACACCGGAGGCCGCACCGGCGCGAAAATATCTCACCGAGCGAAACTTCGATGCCGCCGCCGCCGAACGATTCGGCTGCGGCTTCGCCCCATCCGGGTGGGACAGTCTGACCAAACACCTGCTGCGCAAGGGCTTCGAATTCAAGGAACTCGAGGCCGCCGGCCTGTCTCGGGAAGGGCGCCGCGGTCCGATGGACCGGTTCCATCGCCGGCTGCTGTGGCCGATCCGTTCGGCGGCCGGGGAGGTGATCGGGTTCGGTGCCCGCCGGTTGTTCGACGACGACCCGATGGAGGCCAAGTACGTCAACACCCCCGAAACCACGCTCTACAAGAAGTCCAACGTGCTGTTCGGCCTCGACCTGGCCAAACGAGACATCGCTCGGGGGCACCAGGCGATCGTCGTCGAGGGCTACACCGACGTGATGGCCATGCATCTGGCGGGCGTGACCACCGCGGTCGCATCGTGCGGTACCGCCTTCGGCGATGAGCACCTGGCGATGCTGCGCCGACTCATGATGGACGACAAGTTCTTTCGGGGTGAATTGATCTACGTCTTCGACGGCGATGCGGCGGGACGTGCCGCCGCGGTGAAGGCACTCGAGGGTGAGCAGCAGCTGGCCGGGCAGTCGTTCGTCGCGGTCGCCGCCGACGGTATGGATCCGTGTGATCTGCGCTTGGCGCACGGTGACGAGGCGCTGCGTGATCTGGTCGCGCGCCGCACCCCGCTGTTCGAATTCGCGGTGCGCACCGCTCTCACCGAGATGGACCTGGACACGGCCGAGGGCCGGGTCGCGGCACTGCGCCGCTGCGTGCCGATGGTCGCCCAGATCAAGGACCCGACGCTGCGCGACGAGTACGCACGCCAGCTGGCCGGGTGGGTGGGCTGGGACGACGTGGCGCAGGTGATCGGCCGGGTGCGTGCGCAGGCCAAGGGCGATGCCAAGCACAGCGGTCCGGCCCGGGACCGTCAGGCGTCACGCGCGGCCACCGGCTCCGCCGAACAGCCGGCGGTCGCGCGGCCGAATCCGGCCGACCCCACGTTGTGGCCGCAGCGCGAGGCGCTCAAAGCGGCGCTGCAGTACCCCGCGTTGGCCGGCCCGGTGTTCGACACCTTGACGGTGGAGAGCTTCACCCACCCCGGTTATGCCGCGGTGCGCTCGGCGATCGATGCCGCCGGGGGCACGGCCGGGGTGGCCGGCACCGGCGGCGCGCAGTGGGTCGAGACGGTGCGCGAGCAGACGGCCTCCTCGCTGACCACCGCGCTGATCCACGAGTTGAGCGTGGAGGCCATCCGAGTCGACGAGGACAAGCTGCCGCGCTATATCGGCGGGGTGCTGGCCCGGCTGCAGGAGGTGTGGGTGGGCCGACAGATCGCTGAGGTCAAATCCAAACTGCAGCGCATGTCACCGGTGGAGCACAGCGACGAATACCACGCGCTCTTCGGCGATCTGGTGGCCATGGAGGCCTACCGGCGCAGTCTGCTGGAGCAGGCCAGCGGCGACGATCTGACCGCCTGATCCCGGCCGGAGGTGCCTCAGGCGCGGGCGTCGTTCTCGGGATCTTCTGGCCGCACCACGGTGACGCCGTCCTCGAGTTCGGTCAGTGTCACCATCGTGGGGTCGGGGTGGATCCTGTCAGCGATGCTGCGCCGGCCCTTGTCGATCAATGCCTTGGCCACGGGGCTGCTCGTCATCGCGTGATAGGTGGCGACAATCTGCTCGTAGCGGCGGCGGCCGGCCTTGGTGCCCAGCACGTAGCCGACCCCCATCACCACGACATACCTGATCAATGCAGCCCCTTAGAACAGTCGATGCAGTGGTTCCATCCTGCCTCACGCGGCGCAACGGGGGCCGGGTGCGACCCCCGTTGCACGGCGATGGTTTCGGTATGCGCTAGAGTCTTGCAAGTCCGCGAGGACAGCAATCCCCTGTAGCTCAATTGGCAGAGCATTCGGCTGTTAACCGGAGGGTTGGTGGTTCGAGTCCACCCGGGGGAGCCACGCTTGAGACCGGCGGCGTCAGTCCAGCCGGGGAATCGACGAAGGCCCCGCCTGTGAAGGCGGCTGCTGCGGTGCGAACATCGACGGTGCCTGCTGGTTCCCCTGCTTGGCGGCGCGGGCCTGCGCGAGGGCGTTGACCAGCGGGTTGTTGGCCACCAGCTCGCGGCGCTCCTCGTCGCTGAGCTCGTAGATGGCCCACGCGCCCCAGGCCGCCGGACGCACGTACACGGTGACCTGCCGGCCGTTGCTGAAGACCGCGGGAACCGCCACGGCCCGGTCGGTGGCCGCGAAGGTGGCCAGCTCCTCGGTGATCCGCTCGAGATCAGCGCTTTCGTGCAGCTCATAGGTGGGCGCTTGCACACCCTTGGTGGGGGTGGCATTCAGGGCGAGGAACCACGCCATGATGAGGTACTCCTTTGTTTGGACTGGGATTCAGACAGCCTATAAAGACGGCGACCCCGTGGGCGCACCGGCGGGCGGTACCGACAGGTGTTCCGGATGCAGCATTTCGGCGTACCGCAGTTCTTCGGGGATGCCGAATCCGTCGATCAGAGTCTGCGCGTGCGGGCGCAGTTTCCGGCACCGGTCGTTGATGCCGCGGGTGACGGCCTTGGCCCGCTCGGTGGACAGATACCGGTGCTCGATGTACCAGGCCTTGTCGTCCTCGATGACGCTGAGTGCGTACAGGTCGCACACCAGTTCCAGCAGTTCACGGGCTTCGGGATCCGGGCAGGAGTCGATTCCGGCCACGAACGCCTCCAGCACCACGCGGTCGATGTGAGCGCTGGCCGCGTGCAGCATATGGTCCTGGACCGCGTTGAAGGCGTCGAAGTCGCTCATCTCCTCAGCCTTGGCTCGCAGCCGCCGCGCCACCGAGGTCAGCAGGTACTCCTCACGGTCTTCGAACATGTGCACCTGGGTGCCCCGGTTGAATAGGCTGCCCTCCTCTTCGCTGTCCTGCCTGGCGTCCACGATGGTCTGGATGATCGTTTCGGCCGCAGTGCGCTTGAGCACCCGATCACCCACGGTTTCGGCGGCGAACCGCACCCATCCGACCGGGCTCAGATCGGCGATGTCGTCGGCGTAGGTGGTCAGCAGCTGCTTGGCCACCAGTTGCGTCAGCACGTGGTTGTCGCCCTCGAACGTGGTGAACACGTCGATGTCGGCGCGCAGCGCGATCAGGCGATTCTCGGCCATGTAGCCGGCGCCGCCGCAGGCCTCGCGCGCCTCCTGGATGGCGCGCGAGGCGTGCCACGTGTTGGCCGCCTTGAGTCCGGCCGCGCGTGCCTCCAGTTCGAGTTGCTCTTCGGCGTCGGGCTCGTCAGCGGTCTGCAGATCATGGCAGCGGCCCACCAGCTCGTTCTGGGCGAATTGCAGCGCATAGGAGCGGGCGATCAGCGGGAAGAGGCGACGCTGGTGAACCAGGTAGTCCATGATCAGCACCTCGTCCTCGTCCCCGTCATCGCTTGGGGCACTGAACTGCCTGCGCTGCAAGGCATATCGGGTAGCGATGTCGAGGGCGACCCGGGCGGCCGCGCCCGCGCTTCCGCCCACCGAGACCCGGCCCCGGATCAGGGTGCCGATCATGGTGAAGAACCGCCGGCCGTCGCTCTCGATCGGCGATCGGTAACTGCCGTCGGGCTCCACGTCGGCGTAGCGGTTCAGCAGGTTCTCTCGGGGCACTCGGACGTGATCGAAGACGATGCGGCCGTTGTCCACCCCGGGCAGGCCGCCTTTGTAATGGCAGTCCGAGGTGGTCACACCGGGCAGATCGTCGCCCTGCGCGTCGCGGATCGGCACCAGGAAGCAGTGCACGCCGTGGTTTTCGCCGCCGGTGATGAGCTGGGCGAAGACCGCCGCAACGGTGGCGGTTTCCGCGGCCCCACCGATGTAGTCCTTGCGGGCGGATCCGGTGGCGGAGTCGATCACGAACTCCTGGGTCGCCGGGTCGTAGGTGGCGGTCGTCTCCAGTGACTGCACGTCGCTGCCGTGGCCGGTCTCGGTCATCGCGAAGCAGCCGAGTAGGTCGAGGTTGATGATCTTCTCGACGTAGGCGCGGTGGTGGCGCTCGGTGCCGAGATTTTCCACGGCGCCGCCGAACAGGCCCCACTGCACGCCGGCCTTGACCATCAGCGACAGATCCGACATGGCCAGCATCTCGATCATGGTGACCGCGGCACCGACCTCGCCGGTGCCGCCATGTTCTTTGCGGAAACTGTCTGCCGCCACGCCGGAGCCCGCCAGAATCCGCATTTGTTCGGCGACCTTGGCGCGGGCGATCGCTGTGTTCGGGGTGTAGTGGGGGCGAAACTTCTCATCGCGCAGAGTGGCCCGGACCTGGTTCTTCACCGTCCGCCAGCGGCCGTCCAAGGTGTCGCGCAGGGAATCGGTAGTGGTCACCTCATGCACCGTATCCAGCGGGAGCCGCCGGTAAACCGGGTTTAGATTTACGGATGTGCGTCCGAAGTGGAGCCGGTTGCCGGCGCTGTGCGCTGTGCTGCTCACCGGCGGTGTTGGGTGTGCCGGTCTCGCACCGTGCGACACCGCCACGGCGACAGCGGGGGCGCAGTATCTGGGCCAGACAATCCTGGCGCCGAACACCCTCTTCGCCGGCACCGTGGTGGGTGGCCTGTCCGGGATCAGCTACGACTCGGCGCGCGACTGCTACTACGTGATCAGCGACGATCGCTCGGCCCACGGGCCGGCCCGCTTCTATACGGTGCGGCTCTCGGTGTCCGACCGTGGCGTCGACGGCGCGGTGATCACCGCCATGACCCCGCTGCTGGATCAAGGCGGGCGCCCGTTTGAGCCGGCGGCCTTCGACGCGACACCGCCGGTCATACCGCCCGATCCAGAAGGCATCGCGTTCGATGCCGGGCGCCAGCGGTTGTATTGGTCATCGGAGGGGGAGCGGCGCACCGACGGCCCACGCGGCGCGATATTGGCCGACCCCTGGGTGCGTACCGCCGGGCTCGACGGCAGCTACCTCGGCCAGGTCACCATGCCGTCGCAGCTGGCGATGTCGGCTCAGCCCACCGGACCGCGCCGCAACACCACTCTCGAAGGCCTGACGGTGACCTCCGACGGCGGAATGCTGTTCGCCGCAATGGAGGGCCCCGGATACGACGACGGCCCGCTGCCGGACCACGCTCACGGCGCGCTGACCCGAATCACCGCCTACCGCCTTGACTCCGACGGAAGCTCCGACGAACCGGTCGCCCAGTACGCCTACCCACTGGAACCTGCCGCCGAACCATCCGGAACCAACGGTCTCTCCGATCTGACGGCCTTGTCCGACACCGCGTTTCTGGTGATCGAGCGCGGGTTCGGCGACCGTTCGACGGTGCGGTTGTTTCGCGCCGAGATCGCCGGCGCCACCGACGTGCTCGGGATGCCCTCGCTGGCCGGCGCGAGCGTGACTCCGATGACCAAGACCTTGGTGGCAGACCTGTCCACCACGCCCGGGCTGGAGCCGTTGGACAACATCGAGGGGCTGACGCTGGGGCCGCGTCTGCCCGATGGCCGACAGAGCGTGATCTTGGTCAGCGATGACAACTTCTCGCCACACGAGGTAACTCAGTTCGTCGCCTTCGCGATGCCCGCCGACTAGCCGGAGACGGTGATTGCGGTCGCAACCGTCTCAAGCAGACTGAACACAATCTGGCTTCGCGGAATTGGCGTATTCGGAATGTCAACAGAGGTGACTGGCGATTTCAAGTATAGAAATCAGTCCACTTCGGCATTCGACTGATACCGTAACCCGCGTGTGGTACGACTGCTGGTCAGCGACGAGGATGAGATCGCGAGTTGGCTGAGTCGACCGACCGGCGCGCCGATGCGACGCGTCAGCAGATCATCCGTGCCGCGGCGCATCAGTTCGCCCAGCGGCCCTTTCACGACGTCGGCCTTGACGACATTCTGGCTGAAGCGGAATTGACCAAGGGCGCGATGTATTTCCATTTCCGCTCGAAGCATGCGCTTGCCCTGGCAGTCATCGATGAACAACTCGCCAAGACGGGCACCGCAATCCGGGCGTTGGCGGACCGCAAGCTGTCCGGCTTGGAAACGCTGCTCGACGTGGGTTACCTCATGGCGGTCGAAGACCTCACCAGTGACACCGCACGGGCGATGTTGCATCTGCTTCCGGTGGTCGGAGTGGCCGAGGGACTGCAGGCCACCGTGCTCAACAACACGATTCAGGCACTGAGTGCTGTCACTGAGCGGGCGATCGAGGAAGGGGACGTCCTCGATCGCGATCCGGAGGATGTGGCCCGGATGATGGTGGCGCTGTATCTGGGGCTGCGACAGGCGGGCAATCTTGGTGAGCCCGAACAGTTCCTGCGTGAGCTGGAGCGCATCTGGTCGATAGTGCTGCCCAGCGTGGTGCCCGCCGATCGCATCGATTACTTCGTTCAGTTCGTTCGACGGCGTACTGCGTTGGCTATCAGGACCACGTCGGAGGCGACGGCGATGCCCGAGGGAGAGGCAGGCTGATGGCGCGTCAGGTCCGCTCCGAGGCGACTCGGCGCAAGCTGCTCGATGCGGCCATCGACGTTTTCGGTGAGGCCGGGTATGTCGCTGCCGGGCGGGCCGCGATCATCGAGCGGGCCGGGGTGACCAAGGGAGCGCTCTACCACCACTTCGATTCGATGGATGCGTTGGTGGCGGCCATCATCGAGGGCGGTTTCGCCACGGTCTTGACCACGTTCCGGGGCATGTGCCAGCCGTCCTCACCCGCGTTGGAGGGGATGATCCACGGCATGTTCGCCGTCACCGAGGTGTTGTCGGTCGACAAGGAGGCGCGGGCCGCGGGGCACCTGGTCTTTGCGCTGGCCGAGTCCAACGATCTAGGGGCTGAGCTCGGCAGCGAATGGGCCGATGCGGTCGCAGCCCAGACCGCGCGTGCGATCGCCGAAGGCGATCTGCGCGAAGAACTCGACGCCCGCCAAGTGGCCGAGTCGATCACCTCAGCGATGCTCGGCACGTGGCTGCTGACGCACTACAGCGGTGACAGCATCGGCCGGGTGGCCCGGATGTGGGAGACGCTGCTGCCCGCGATCGTGGCGGCCGACTCCCTGCCGTATTTCCGCCAGTTCCTGGCACGCGATGCGCTGCGTTACCAGGACGGCGGTGCAGCCGCCGAGCGCTGACGGTCCTAACGCTCCTCCAGCCAGAGTTGCTCGGTGAGGTCTTGGAAGGTGGCGAGCGCAACCCGGTCGTCCGCACGTTCCAGCGCTGACTTGCTCATCAGCGCGCGCACCGTGGAGCCGTCCCGATGTTCCAGGGAGACAACCAGATTGGCCAGGGAGTGCATCACCGACAGGGCCGATTCCTCAGCGGGTGGAACCTGACCGAAGATCTGCCGGAACTCCAGCGCCAGCACCTCCTCCTGGGTGTAGCCCAGCATGGCGGCGAACCCGCTGTTGGCGAACAAGATGGTGCCGTCGTCAGCGATCGCCAGGACCGGTACCGGGATGCGCTCGAGTGCGACCAGGGCCGGCAACTGCCGCAGCGTGTCCATCGGTTCCAGAGGGGTTTGCGCGTTGCGCCGTCGCTCCATGGATCTGATTATGACCGGCGCCGTGCACGGCGTGGGCGGTGTTCGCCGCTGCCGGGGTCTTGACCGCGGCGCAGAGGGCTACCTCCGACCGCCAACGTGAGGTGACGCACAGTCTTGTATGCATTGAACACCATCCAAAAGGTATGTACTATCTCCGTTTATGCGAGGAACTGGTTTGTCGGGCGGGGGCGCGCTGAGGCGTGCGCCGCAGTCGGCACCGGTGAGTTCCTCCCCAAGCTTCGCCCGGGGCACCTTGAGGGGTCCGCATCGCCATCTGCCGCCGCACGCCGAGCCGCGTTGGTGCACCGCACCGACTGCAGCGCTCGCCGGCAGGCGCATGGGGGTGCGGTTGTGTGCCACTTTCTACCGGGCGTTGTTCTTGTCAGATCACCAAAGCCTGGCTGTCGGCCAGGAAGGGCATCGCCATCCAGCGTGACGCCAGCATCGCTTCGGCGGCCGGGCCGGGCACCGGGCGGGAAAACAGAAATCCCTGCGCTCGATGACAGCCGTGCCGCATCAGGGTGAGCGCGGCCGCTGAGGTTTCCACGCCCTCGGCGACCACCTGCAGACCGAAGGCCTCGGCCAGGGCGATGATCGCTCGGACAATCGCGAGATCACCCGGATTGACGCCCAATTCACGCACGAACACCGTGTCGATCTTCAGGGTGTCCACCGGCAGATCCTTCAGGTGTGACAGGACGGCGTAACCGGTGCCGAAGTCGTCGATGGCGATCTGCACCCCGGCTTCGCGCAGCTCCGCCAAGGTTCGACGGGTGTTCTCGATGTTCTGCACCACCGCGCGCTCGGTGATCTCCAGGCACAGCGAGCCGGGGCGCAGGCCGAACTCGTTGATGGTTTCCACCACGTTCTGAACGAAACCGCGAGCGGCCAACTGGATCGGTGAGACGTTGATGCGCAGGGTCGCGTTGGTTCGGACACCGTTCGTCTGCCATTGACTGAATTCCGCGCACGCGGTGCGCATCACCCACCGTCCCAGATCATCGGCCAGGTTGGCGGACTCGGCGATGCTGATGAACGAACTCGGCAACAGCAGCCCGCGGGTGGGATGGCGCCAGCGGACCAGCGCCTCTACGGCGACGATCGCGCCGCTCCACAGGTCGACCTCGGGCTGGTAGTACAACAGCAACGACTCGTCGTCGATCTTGCCCTGCATGTGGAGTTCGATGTCCTTGCGGAACAAGCTCTTCAGCGACATGTCGTCGGTGGAGCTGACGGTCTGATTGCCGCCGCCGCGCTTGGCTGCCAGGACGGCCTCGTCGGCGCGGTGCAGCAGACCGGCGCTGGTGTCCTCCCCGGGCAGCCCCACCGTCACGCCCACGCTGACCGTGCTGTTGACCGTGTGGCCCTGGATCTCCACCCGCTCGCGCAACGCGCTCTGCAGCCGATCGGCGAACGTCTCGGCGCTGGCCATCGACATCGGCCAGTCCGGGATGACCACGAATTCGTCGCCGCCGATCCGGGCCGCCATGGTGCGGTTCCCGGCGTAGGCACGCAGGCGTCGGGCGAAATCCCGGATGAACCAGTCGCCGGCGGCATGCCCGAGGTAGTCGTTGATCGGTTTGAGCCGGTCGAGGTCGATGTAGAAGACGCCGACCGGCCCCGGATTGCCGGCGACGAGTCGTTCGGACAGATGGGCGACCAGCGCACGGCGATTGTGAAGTCCGGTCAGATCGTCGTGGTCGGCCAGGTAGCGCAGCCGCTCCTCGGCCGCGACACGGGCCTGCAACTGCGCGAACAGCGAGGCGATCGCCTCGATCGTGTTGAGTTCTTCGGGTCGCCACTTAGGTCGGCGAAACTTGACCAGCCCCAGCATTCCGATGGTCACCGGGCCGGAGATCAGTGGCGCCGTGGCCACCGACAGCGATTCGATGGCGTGGTCGGTCGCCATCTGGCGCACATAGGCGGACTCGTCCGGGTCCGGCCGGATGATTGCCACCCGCTTGCCGTGCGCACACGTGGTGAAGACGGGATCGGCCGTGGTGAACGGGATGACCGTTAAGGGGTCGGGCTCTGGCGGATCGGTGCGCGGCGGCCATTCGGCCACCAGCTTGGAGGCCCTGATCTCGTGATCGTTGTGGCGCAGGAACCCGGCGTCGACGTTTAGCTGCTCCACCAGCGTCTTCAGCACGCGTTCACTGACCGCCGCAGCCGTCGCTGGTGTGGTGGCCATCAGCTGGGCGGCGATCGAGGTGACCAGCGCCAATCTATCCGCCACGATGTCCTTCCCCCGAAGACCGGCAGCCCAGCGGGCGAGCCGCGGGGGCCGCAGGAGGCCTGGGATCGCTTCGGGCCGATGCCCTGTCGAGCATATTCGAAGAGACCGCTCGGCCGGAAACTTCTCAGCCGAATTATGCCTGCTAGATCGCTCGACGCGGCCCTCTGGCACCGATCCGTTACACGCGCACTTGATCGGTTAGCTGTGATGTCCAGGGAGGTTGGTCAGCCGGGTGATCGGCGGTTTGCCTCCGATGGCGGAGTGTGCGCGGTGGTG
>NZ_LQPI01000016.1 GCF_002101775.1 Mycolicibacter nonchromogenicus
TCGAACACCGACTCGTCGAACGCGGCGGCCGGGATCGAAAAGTGCTGCATAACACCCGGAAGGTCGCAGAAACGAATATCGACGTACTCAACAGACTCGTCGGCGATCAGTTTGACGATGTCGTCGGCGGTCTTGTCGGTCACGGAATTTTCCTCCTGCGCTGCCGGGTCGGACGTTGAGGTGACGCTGACGTTACGCAACCACGGAGCGCCCGTCCATGTCGGGTTCGGAGACGCCGCCGCCTATCGTGGGGGCCATGAGCCGCACGTTCTCCTCCTGGCTGTCCGGGCCGGAGTCTGCCGGACCCAGCCATTCCGACACTGCTCCGGGACAGAGCCTGGGCCTGCCGTCCAGCGGCCCGGGTTCCCTGGCTCCGACGGGGCGCCGCATGGTGGCCCTGGCTCTGGACTGGCTGATGGCCTACGGGCTGGCCGGCCTGGGCGTGGCCGCGGGCGTGGTGACCCCGGAATACCTGGCGACGGTGGTGTTGGGAGTGTGGCTGGTCCTCGGGGTGGCCGCGGTCCGGCTGTTCGGCTTCACCCCGGGGCAGTACGCCTGCGGGCTGCGAGTGGTCCCCGTCGACGGCCCGGGCCCGGGCGTGGGCGTCGGGCGCGCCGCGATCCGCGGATTGCTGATCGCGCTGGTGGTCCCGGCGTTGTTCGCCGACGCCGACGGCCGTGGCCTGCAGGACCGGGCCACCGCGACTGCCGTGGTGCGCAGCCGCTGACCTTCGCGGGAACTAGCGTCGGCGCACCGCGCGCTGGACGCCACGCACCTTTGCGCCGCCGGGCAGCGGACCCTTGGGCATGGCCGCGGGGCCGGTCCGCGAACCCAGCGCGGCCAGCTTGGACTCCAGCGAGTCCATCTGCTTTGTCGTGATGTTGGCCGGCAGCTTGGTCAGGAAACGTTCCAGCTTGGCCAGCGGAACCTCGCCCTCGCCGGTGCCCACCACCACGTCATAGATCGGCACGTCACCGACCAGCCGGGCGGTGCGCTTCTTCTCCTGGGCGAGCAGCGGCTTGAGCCGCGACGGCGAACCCTCGGCGACGAAGATGATGCCCGGCCGCCCGATCACCCGATGCACGGCGTCGAGCTGGCCGGTGGCGGACACTCCCGGCGTCACCCGCCATTTGCCGCGCAGGTTGTCCAGCGCCCACGCCGCAGCCCCGGCCTGCCCCTCGGCCTTGCGGTAGACCGACCGCTGAGCCCGTCGGCCGAAGATCACGAATGCGACCAGGGCGCCCAGCACCAGGCCCAGCGGAATCGTCGTCACCTTGGCGAACGTGCCGCCGTTGAGGGCGAGCGCCGTCGTCACACCGGCGACCAGCAAGAAGGCGCCGACCATGTAGGGCACCAGCCGCTTGTCCTCTTGGCGCTGCAGCTGGAAGGCCTGCCACAGCTGGGTGCGGCGCTGCTGGCTGGCGGCCTTGCGGGCGGCTTTCGCCTCCGCCCGGGCAGCCTTGTTCTCGGGGGTGGTGCGCGGTCTGGGCATAGCTACCAAGGATACCCAGCGGGGCTTACCGTCGGCCGGGGCGTCAGTCAGCCGTGGGCGGTGGCGGGGGCCTGTTCGCGGCGTGCCCGGTTTTCCAGCGCCTGCTGGTAGAGCCGCCCGGCCCGGTACGACGAGCGCACCAGCGGCCCGGACATCACTCCGGAGAAGCCCAGCTCCTCGGCATAGCGGGCGTGCTCGACGAACTCCTCGGGTTTGACCCACCGCTCGATGGGATGGTGCCGCTCGGTGGGGCGCAGGTACTGGGTGATGGTGACCAGTTCGGCGCCGGCGTCGTACAGGTCCGACAGTGCCGCTCGGATCTCGTCAGTGGTCTCGCCCAGGCCCAGGATGAGGTTGCTCTTGGCCACCAGCCCGGCATCGCGTGCTTGGGTCAGCACGTCAAGGCTGCGCTCGTAGCTGAAGCCGGGCCGGATCAGTCTGAAGATGCGCGGCACGGTTTCGACGTTGTGCGCCAGCACTTCCGGGCGGGATTCGAATACTTCGCCCAAGAGGTCGGGCCGTCCGCCGAAGTCGGGGATCAACAGCTCGACACCGGTTGACGGGTTGAGGGCCTTGATGGCACGCACCGTCTCGGCGTAGAGCCAGGATCCCTGATCGGGCAGATCGTCGCGGGCGACACCGGTGACCGTCGAATACCGCAGCCCCATGGACTGCACGCTCTCGGCCACCCGGCGCGGCTCGTCGCGGTCCAGCTCGGGCGGCTTACCCGACTTGATGAGACAGAACGAACAGTTGCGGGTGCAGACCTCGCCGCCGATCAGAAAGGTGGCCTCCCGGTCTTCCCAACACTCGTAGATGTTGGGGCAGCCCGCCTCCTCGCACACCGTGTGGAGCTTTTCCTGCTTGACCAGAACCTTGAGCTGGGTGTAGCTCGGACCCATTCGGGCGCGGGTCTTGATCCACGGGGGCTTGCGTTCGATCGGAGTTTCGGCGTTGCGTGCTTCGGCACGGCTTAACCTACGGCCTTCCGGGGCGGCACTCACCTGTTCGATGTTACGCGCGGACCGGAATGCTCGCGCACCGGCAGCACGCCGTCGAGCGCATCGACGACCGCTCTGGCCACGGCTTGCCGAACATCCTCGACGCCGGTCACAAAGCCCAGCTCGGCCGAGAGTGATGTCACACCCGCGTCGGTGATCCCGCACGGCACAATCGAGCCGAACGCACTGAGATCACAATCACAATTGAGCGCGAATCCGTGCAATGTGGTGGCGCGGGCCACTCGGACGCCGATCGCGGCGACCTTGCGGGCGGGCCGGCCGCCGCCCGGCGGCAGCCATACCCCGGACCTGCCGTCTATCCGAACCGTATTGAGACCCAATGTGTTACACACCTCGATGAGTGACTCTTCAAGGCGTCGAACGTAATTCACCACATCCAAGGGCTCGGCGAGACCGATCACCGGATAGCCCACAAGCTGGCCCGGGCCGTGCCAGGTGATCTTTCCGCCCCGGTCGGTGTCGATCACCGGGGTGCCGTCCGTGGGGCGCTCGTGCGGCTCGGTACGGCGCCCGGCGGTGTAGACCGGGGGATGCTCCAACAGCAGCAGGGTGTCCGGGCCGCCGGCTGATCTGGCGTCGGCCAGCTCACGTTGCAGTTGCCAGGCGTCGCTGTAGTCGACGGTGCCCAGCTGGCGCACCTCGATCGGTGCGGCGCTGGAGCGGATGGACACCATGTTCGCAGGCTACTCGGCGCAGGTGGCTACTGCGGGGTCGGACGGGAGGTGGCGTAGGCGAGCGCCTCGCCGACGGTGTGGTGGGAAAAACGGAAGCCGGCCTGCTCCAACGCGGCGGGAATGGCTCGCTGGCCGGTGAGGAGGCTCTCGGCGAATTCGCCGAGCCCGGCGCGGACCGCGAACGCGGGCAGCAGCATCGGGGTGGGGCGGTTGAGGGCACGTCCCAGCGCGGCGGTGAACTCGGCGTTGGTCACCGGCGCCGGACCGGTCAGGTTCACCGGGCCCGACAGCGTGTCCTGCGAGATCGCGAACAGCAGTGCCCGGACCTCGTCGGCCATGCTGATCCACGACATGTACTGCCGGCCGTTGCCGATCCGGGCACCGAGTCCCAGCGAGAACAGCGGACGCAACCGGCCCAGGGCGCCGCCCGACCGCGACAGCACGATGCCGGTACGGGCCAGCACCACCCGGGTTCCCGCCTTCTGGGCGGGGGCCGTCGCCCCTTCCCAGTCTTCGGATAGCTGCGCCAGAAAATCCGTTCCAACCGGGGCGGATTCGTCGACCGTGCGGTTGCCGGTGTCGCCGTAATAGCCGACTCCGCTGGCGTTGATCAGCACCGGCACCCCGGCCTCGGCGACTGCCGTCGACAGCACCTCGGTCGGGGTGATGCGGCTGTCGCGCAGGCGTTGCTTGAACGCCCCTGACCAGCGGCGGTCCCCGACGCTGATGCCGCACAGGTTGACCACCGCGTGGACCCCGGCCAGCGCGCCGACGTCGATGTCACCGGCCTCGGGATCCCACTGCAGCTCGCCGGCATTGGCCGGCGCCCGCCGCACGATCCGCAGCACCTGGTGATTTTCGGCGCGCAACGCCGAGATCAGAGCCGAGCCGATCAGCCCGGAAGAGCCGGCGATCGCGACAATGCGGTTGCTCACAGCTGAATCCTCTTGCAGCTCTTCGCCAGAAGCCACCGAGCCGCTACAGACCCAGGTCCGCCTCGAACGCACCTTCTTCGAGTCGGTTCTTGATCGTAGTCACGAACCGGCCGGCGTCGGCGCCGTCGATCAAACGGTGGTCGTAGGTCAGCGGCAGATAACTGACCGAGCGCACGCCGATCGACTCGTTGCCGGCCTCGTCGACGATCACCCGCGGCCGCTTGACGATGGCTCCGGTGCCGAGCATGGCGGCCTGCGGCGGGACCAGGATGGGGGTGTCGAACAACGCACCCTGGCTGCCGATGTTGGTGATCGTGAAGGTGCCCCCGGACAGTTCGTCGGGCTTGAGGTTGCCCGAGCGAGCCCGGGCGGCGATGTCGGCGATGGCCCGCGCGAGTCCGGCCAGCGACAGGTCACCGGCGTTGTGGATGACCGGCGACAGCAGGCCCTGTTCGGTGTCCACCGCGAAGCCGAGGTGCTCGGCGTCGTAGTAGGTGATCTCGCCGGCGTCCTCGTTGTAGCTGGCGTTGACGTTGGGGTGCGCCTTGAGGGCGTCGATCACCGCGCGGGCGATGAACGGAAGGTAGGTCAGGTTGACGCCCTCGCGTTCGGCGAAGTCCGCCTTCGCCCGGGCCCGCAGCGCCACGATCTTGGTCATGTCGACCTCGTGGACCTGGGTGAGCTGGGCAGTGGCCTGCAGGGATTCGCGCGTCTTCTTGGCGGTGATCTGACGGATCCGGTTGGCCTTGGCGGTGGTGCCACGCAGGTGCGCCAGCGCCGAGGCGGGTGCCGCAGCGGCCGGGCGGGCGGCGGCAGCGGCCGGAGCGGCCGGCGCCTGCTGCGGTGCGGCCTGCTTCTCGGCGAAGGCCAGCACGTCCTGCTTGCGGATTCGGCCGCCGACCCCGGTGCCGGTGACCAGGCTCAGGTCGACGTTCTTCTCGGCGGCGAGCTTGCGCACCAGCGGGGTCACATAGCGTGCGGCGTCGCCGGCCGGAGCCTCGGCGGCGGGCTGCTCGGGCGCGGGCGCGGCGGCGGGTGCCGCCGGGGGAGCCGGAGTGGGTTCGGGCTGGGCCTGCGCAGCCGGTGCCGGGGCAGCGGGCGCAGGCTCGGGAGCAGGCTCGGGCGCGGGCGCGGGAGCCGCCGGTTCAGGAGCGGGAGCGGCCGGCTCGGGCGCGGCGGGGGCCGCCGGGGCACCCGAGCCGACCTTGGCCAGTTCACCGCCGACCTCGACGGTGGTGTCCTCACCGGCGGTGATCGAGAGCAGGGTGCCGGCCACCGGCGAGGGAATCTCGGTGTCGACCTTGTCGGTGGAGACCTCCACCAGCGGCTCGTCGACCTCGACGGTGTCGCCGACCTGCTTGAGCCAGCGCGTGACGGTGCCTTCGGTCACCGACTCACCCAATTCGGGCATCAGCACCGGGGTGCCGTCTCCGGCCGGGGCCTGCGCAGCGGGAGCCGGTTCGGCGGGTGCGGGAGCAGCCGGGGCCTGCGCAGCGGGCTCCGGTTCCGGCTCCGGTTCCGGCTCCGGTTCCGGCTCCGGTTCGGCCGGTTCCGCGGGGGCCGACGGAGCCTCGGCGCTCTCACCGGCCTCGCCGATCAAGGCCAGTTCGCCGCCGACCTCGACCGTGGTGTCCTCGCCGGCGATGATCTTGGTCAGCACGCCGGCCACCGGCGAGGGGATCTCGGTGTCGACCTTGTCGGTGGAGACCTCCAGGAGCGGCTCGTCGACCTCGACGGTGTCGCCTTCCTGCTTGAGCCAGCGGGTCACCGTTCCTTCGGTGACGCTCTCACCGAGGGCGGGCATCTGGACTGAGAAGGCCATCGTTGTTGACTCCTCGCTCGATCGGTCGCTGCACGTCATTTCCCTGGATACCACGTCAGTGGTGAGGCGAGGGCGGTGCCCAGGTGGACTGTTGAAAACCATCCTGTCATTGCGGTCTCGTCGGCACACATCGAGGTGGCCGCAACGCCGTCCCGTGTCGCGCACCGCGCCGTCGGTCAAAGCGCTTTCGGCAGGCTGAGACGTCACTACTATCGCGCGGGTGCCCGCAGAACAGATCGCCGCAGCCTGTGAGCTGTGGACCGGCTTCGACATATCGATCGTGGCCCGCAACTATGCCCAACTAGCCGGTTTGCTGGCCGGTTTCGCGTTCGTCGTCATCAATCTGGTGCTCGATCGCGCGTACCGGCGTCGTAGCGACGGTCATTCGCCGGACCCGCGCGAGGTCGAGCACGAGACTCTTACCGGGGTCGCGCTGATGAATGCGTTTCTGGGGCTGTTCCTGACGGCTGTGCAATACAGCCTGCTGGCCGGCGAGCAGGGATGTGCGGTCGGCAATGGACGGGCCGCATCGGCAGAACTGTTGGGCGCCATATCTTTTGTGGCTTCGCTCTACATCTTGTTGTACGCCGTCGTGCAATTCGTGTCGGGCAGCGCCGGCACCCTCATCAAGCACTGTGTGTTCATCGTCGCGGTTCTGGTTCCGCCGATTGCGGTGTTCTTCGTGGAGGCGACACTGTCGGACCTGGCGCTTTCGCGCGGCGATCAGCAGACGCATCAGCCGCTGCAACCGCTGTGGGATGACGCGAATCGGCTGTCGGTTCCGGTCACCGTCGTCATCGCCGTGACCTGCGCGATCGCCTGGATCCTCGGCCGGGCGCGACGGCGCAGCGAGTCGCCGATCGGGCCCGTAGCCGGCCGCATTCGGACCGCGTTTCCGTACTTGAGCACCGTTGTGATCGTCGCGGCCGTAGTCCGCTCGATGGCGGCGTTGCCGAAAAATGATGCGTCATCCCACCTGAATTCGACGGAATCCTGGTTCTGGGTTGCCGTGTTCTCGGTGCTGATGTTGGTGCAAAGCGTGGCGCTGTCGTTTCAGCGGGGCGTGGAACGGCCGCCCAGCCCGGTGCGCAAGGCCCAGAGCGTGGACGAGAACGCCTGACGCTCGCCGGGGCTCACCCGTTCGCGGCGATGTCTTCCAGCACCGCGAACATGGTGCGGGTCGGCACTCCGGTGCCGCCCTTGCCGGTGTAGCCCCAGGCGCCGCCGGAGTTGTACGCCGGTCCCGCGACGTCGATGTGGACCCATTCGACTCCGTCTGCCACGAACTCACGCAGGTACACCCCGGCGACCAGCATCCCGGCGAAGCGTTGACTACTGACGTTGGCCAGGTCGGCCACCGTCGACTTCAGATCTTCTTTGAGCTCGTCGGGCAAGGGCATCGGCCAACCGTTCTCGCCGACAGCCTGCGAGATGCTCGCCACCCGGTCACGGAACTCGTCTGAACCCATCACCCCGGGGATGCGGGCGCCCAGCGCCACCGTCTGCGCCCCGGTCAGCGTCGAGGTCTCGATGAGATAGTCCGGGTTGTCCTCACACGCCCGCACGATCGCGTCGGCCAGGATCAACCGTCCCTCGGCGTCGGTGTTGAGCACCTCGACGGTGGTGCCGCCGTACTGCGTGAGCACGTCGCCTGGGCGCTGCGCGGTGGACGACGGCATGTTTTCGGCCATCGGCACGGTGGCGGTCACGTCGATCGGCAGACCGCGGCGGGCGGCCAGCACCACCGTCGCGATCACCGCAGCGGCCCCGCCCATGTCGGAGGTCATGTGGTGCATGGAGGCCGCCGGCTTGATCGAGATGCCGCCGGTGTCGAAGGTGACGCCCTTGCCGACCAGCGCCACCTTCTTGGCGCCGCCGGGGTTGTCGAGCAGGCGCGACCCACGGTGGATCAACCGCACCAGACGCGGCGGCCGCGAGGAACCCTGTCCCACTCCGAGCACCCCGCCGTAGCCGGCCTCGGCGAGAGCCTGCTCATCGAGCACCTCGACGTCCAGCCCCGCGGACTCTCCCAGAGCCTTGGCGCGGTCGGCGAACTCGGCCGGAAACAGGTGGCTGGGCGGGGTGTTGACGAAGTCACGCGCGGTGGCCACCGCGGTGGCGACGTCGACGCCACGCGCGGCCTGTGCCTCGGCGTCGTCCGCCGCGGAAAGCACGGTCACCGCCTCCAGGCCCGGCTCCTTGGGGGCGGTCTTTGCGCTGCGGAACGCGGTGAACCGGTAGCCACCCAGCAGCAGTCCCTCGACACTGGCGGCGAGTAGCCCTTCACCGGGCAGCCCGCTCAGCGCGCTGATCACCGTCGCGGTGCCGTTGAGTGAACGCGCCGCGTTTCCCGCGGCCCTGCGAACGGTGTCGGCCGGCCAGGAATCGCGTGGCTTGCCCAGCCCGACGGTCACCACGCTGGCCACCGGCAGCGATGCCACCACCAGCCGGTTCACCTGCTCATTGCCGCCCTTGGCGCCCAGCGCGCGCAGTCCCGCCTCGATCTCGGCGACTGCCTCGGCGGGCAGCGCCGGCTCGGTTGCGGCGACCGATGCGCCGGACTCGGAGTCGTCGCCGGCCGACACGACCGGCACGATCAACACGGCCTCGTCGGCGGTTGCGGGCAGCGAAGCGGCGACGGTGACAGAGGGGGCGGGGTATCCGGGTGCGGTGCTCACGCACTCAACCCTAACGATGTGGTTTCCGGTGCAATACGTATGCCGGGACGGGCTTGTCGAAACCCTTGAGCGTCAACGGCTCCTGAAGGGTGGCCGGCCAGTCGGGGAGCTCTTCGCGCACGCAGGTAGAGGCCAGCACCTGGCCGGGCACGGCCACATCCACCAGGCGGGCGGCCAGATTGACCGGGGTGCCGAAGTAGTCGCCGTTGATCGCCAGCATCTCGCCGTAGGCCACCCCGGCGCGTACCTGCAGTCCGGCCCTGCGGGCCTCTGGATGTTCGACAAGGTCGATCGCCGCCTTGGCCAGCAGTTCTCCGGTCGCGCTCACCCACATCACCGCGTCGCCGATGAACTTGACCACCCGGCCGCCGTCGGTATGCACGACGTCGGCGACGGTGCCGGCGAACTCGGTCAGCAGCGTGGCCAGCTCCGCGGACGTGAGGACCTGGGTCAACGCGGTGAAGCCGGTCAGGTCGGCGAACCCGACGCCGCACATCAGGCTGGGCGCCGGCCCGGCGGCCAGCGCTTCGAGGAAGGTGCGGTGGCTGACCTGATGTTGTCGGTGGACGGCGTCGATCATGGCGCCGATGCGCGGGATGTAACCCGCGACCGATCGCCAGGCCCGGGCGGTACGGAGTTCGTCGCGGGTGTGTCCCAGCCACATGTCGGGTGCGCTGCGCCGGATCATCGACGACTCGGCCTCGGCCAGCCGCGCCATGGTCGCCCCCAGCACGCGTAGGAAGCCGTCGACGGGCTCGCCGAGGTAGGAGCGCATCTGGACCCAGGTGGCCAGCGCGTCTACGTCGGCCTGGCTCAGCGCCGGCGTGTCCGGGCTGGGGACCGCCAGCCCGAGCATCCGCCAGGCCTGCGCGACGTCTTCGAGTGGCACGCCCAAGGCCTCTGCGGCGGTACGCAGCGTGTAGTCGGGCGGGCCCGAACGTCCCACCGCGTCACCGGCCAGGCCGAACAATCGGCCGCGACGCTCGGCGTCGGCCATCTCCTCGACGGAGAAACCGAGGCCGTCGAGGTACTCGACCAGGCCCGCACGGTCCCTGGCGTCCGCGATACCGGCAGCTTCAAGCGCATCCCAATCCACCATTGGTTCCAGTGTGCCGATTAGGCTGGCTCGACGTGAGCGAACTGCAACACGGACCTCTGGAAGAGCGCCACCGCGCGTTGGGCGCCAGCTTCGCGGAGTTCGGCGGGTGGCTGATGCCGGTGTCCTACGCCGGTACCGTCACCGAGCACAATGCCACCCGCGCCGCCGTGGGTCTTTTCGACGTCAGCCACCTGGGCAAGGCGACAGTTCGCGGTCCGGGCGCGGCGGACTTCGTCAACGCGACGCTCACCAACGACCTGACCAGAATCACGCCGGGACAGGCCCAATACACGTTGTGCTGCAACGAATCCGGTGGCGTTGTCGACGACCTGATCGCGTACTACGTCTCCGACGACGAGATCTTTCTGGTGCCCAACGCCGCCAACACCGCGGCCGTGGTGGCCGTGCTGCAGGAGGCGGCGCCCGCCGGGGTGACGATCACCGACGAACACCGCTCACGCGCGGTGCTGGCGGTGCAGGGCCCACGATCGGCTGAGGTGGTGGCGGGTCTTGGTCTGCCGACCGAGATGGACTACATGGCGTTCGCCGATGCCGCCTTCGCCGGGGTGCCGGTACGGGTGTGTCGGTCCGGATACACCGGAGAACACGGCTACGAGCTGCTGCCGGAGTGGGACTCCGCGGGGGTAGTGTTCGACGCACTGGTCGAGGCGGTACGGGAGATCGGCGGCGAGCCGGCCGGCCTGGGCGCCCGCGACACCCTGCGCACCGAGATGGGCTACGCGTTGCACGGCCACGAACTGTCGCCCACCATCTCGCCGCTGCAGGCGCGCTGCGGCTGGGCGATCGGCTGGAAGAAGGAGTCGTTCTTCGGCCGGGACGCGCTGCTGGCGGAGAAGGCCGCCGGACCCTCGCGGTTGCTGCGCGGCCTGCGCGCCACCGGTCGGGGAGTGTTGCGTGCCGACCTGGCCGTGCTCGACGGTGACCGCCGGGTGGGCGTCACCACGTCAGGCACGTTCTCGCCGACGCTGAAGACCGGCATTGCGCTGGCACTCATCGACACCGAGGCGGGCGTTGCGGACGGCGCACAGCTCACCGTTGACGTGCGCGGCCGCGCTGTCGAGTGCGAGGTTGTGACGCCGCCGTTCGTCGCGGCAAAAACCCGCTAGCGCACCGGTTATACAATCGCTGCATGACGAGCAGCCTCCTCGAGTTCCACGTGTCGGTCACCGCAAACCCGACGCCGGACGAGGTGCGCGAATCCATTTTGGCGGAGCCGGGTTTCGGCAAGTTCCACACCGACCACATGGTGTCGATCGACTACACCGTGGACGCCGGTTGGCATAATGCGCGGGTCATTCCCTACGGACCCATCGAGTTGGACCCGTCGGCCATCGTCCTGCACTACGCGCAGGAGGTCTTCGAAGGGCTCAAGGCCTATCGGTGGACCGACGGATCGATCGTCTCGTTCCGGCCCGAGGCCAATGCCGCCCGGATGCGGGCGTCGTCGCGACGGTTGGCCATCCCGGAGCTGCCCGACGAGCTGTTCATCGAGTCATTGCGGCAGCTGATCGCCGTGGACGCGGCCTGGGTGCCGGCCCCGGGCGGTGAGGAGTCGCTGTACCTGCGGCCATTCGTCTTCGCCACCGAGCCGGGCCTGGGGGTCCGCCCGGCCAACGAGTACCGCTGCCTGGTGATGGGCTCACCGGCCGGGGCGTACTTCAAGGGCGGCATCAAGCCGGTGAGTGTGTGGCTGTCGACGGAGTACGTGCGGGCCTGCCCCGGCGGGACCGGCGCCGCCAAATTCGGCGGCAACTACGCGGCGTCGCTGGTCGCCCAGGCCCAGGCCGCCGACAACGGCTGCGACCAGGTGGTGTGGCTGGATGCGGCCGAGCGTCGCTACGTCGAAGAGATGGGCGGGATGAACCTGTTCTTCGTGTTCGGCACCGGTGGCTCGGCGCGCCTCGTCACTCCGGAGTTGTCCGGCTCGCTGCTGCCCGGTATCACGCGGGATTCGTTGCTGCAGTTGGCAACTGACGCTGGATTCAGCGTCGAAGAACGCAAGATCGATGTCAGTGAATGGCAGAAGAAGGCCGCCTCGGGTGAGATCACCGAGGTGTTCGCCTGCGGCACCGCCGCGGTCATCACCCCGGTGTCACAGGTCAAGTCCGCGGATGGCGAGTTCACCATCGCCGACGGCCAGCCCGGCGAGGTCACCATGGCGCTGCGCGACACCCTGACCGGGATTCAGCGCGGTACCTTCGCCGACACCCACGGCTGGATGGCCCGGCTGGATTAGCCCGGCACACCCGGCGTGCCGGGTGTCCCGTCGGGGCTGCCCGCACCGCCATCGCCGCCGGCGGCGCCGATGCCGTCGGTGACGGTTTGGCCCGCGCCGCCCACACCTCCGCTGCCATCCGCGCCGGGGTGGGCGACCCCGCCCTGGCCGCCGGTGCCACCGAACCCGCCGACAGCGGTGCCCGCGGAGGCAGTGGTCGCGTTGCCGCCGACACCGCCGTCGCCGCCTGCGCCACCAAGCAGGTCGTTGTAGCCGTCGGCGCCCGCATCGATGGAGCCATCGACGTCGCCGCCCCGGCCGCCGTCGCCGCCGACGCCGCCCATGGCGCCCTGCCCGGTGGCGACGCTGCCGCCGGTGCCATTGCCGCCGAGGCCGCCGTCACCGCCCGCGCCGCCTGTCGCGCCGTTGAAGGCAACGCCACCCTCGCCACCCACGCCGCCGCTACCGCCGATGCCGTAGCCACCGCCCCGGCCGCCGATACCGCTGCCATCGCCACCGTGGCCACCGTTGCCGCCCGCACCGACGGTGCTACCGACGCCGACACCGGCGCCGCCGATGTTGCCGACGCCGCCCCCGCCGCCCCATCCACCGGCACCCGCATCGTGGCCGACACCGTTGCCCGTGCCGCCGTCGCCGCCGCGGCCGCCGTCCCCGCCGACGCCCGCATTGCGCGCGGAGTTGTCGAATCCCCAGCCGCCGGTGCCGCCGTGCCCGCCGCTGCCGCCGTTTCCGCCGCTGCCGGAGGTGGTGCCCCCGTCACCGCCATTGCCGGCGCGGCCGCCCGCACCGCCACCGCCGCCGACGCCGGTGCTGGTGTTACCGCCGTTGCCACCGAGGCCGCCGTAGCCTCCGTCGCCGCCGTTGTCCGTGTCGCCGCCGGACCCACCGTCACCGCCGTTTCCGCCGGCTCCGCCAATGCCGCCGTCACCGAAGAGTGCGAATGTACTTCCTCCGTCGCCGCCGTACCATCCGTCGCCGCCCGCTACACCGGCCGCGCCGTCCCCGCCGTCCCCGCCGCGCCCGCCTGCTCCGCCGTTACCGAACAGCCAGCTCACCGCGTCGCCGCCGTCGCCGCCATAACCGCCGTTGAAGCCAGCGGCCCCGTCCCCGCCGCCTCCGCCATCGCCGCCGTGGCCCATGAAGAACCCGCCGTTGCCGCCGTCGCCGCCGTCACCGGGATAGTCGCCGGAGCCGGGTCCGCCGCCGTAGCCGCCCGCGCCGCCGTTGCCGAAGAACCCGGCGTTGCCACCATTGCCGCCCCAACCGCCGCCAGACGTGCCACCGTGTCCGCCGTCGCCGAACCACAGTCCACCGTCGCCGCCCATGGCCTGTTCGTTGGTGCCGCCGCTGATGCCGTCGGCGCCGTTGCCGATCAGCAGTTGGCCGTTGCCGAAGAGGGTGTTGATCCAGGTGCTGGTCTCGATGCCGGAAGGGGTGGCCAGCCAGGCCTGGCCGGCGTCGTGGATCGGGGTGTAGATCCAGGTGTCGAATAATTCGGCCAGGGTGGGGTTGGGGTCGGCGGCAGCCGGTGAGAGGCCGTGGTCCGTCGGATCGCCCAGACTGGACAGCCAACCGGTCCAGTCGGCCAGGTCGAGGTCGGCGTTGTTCTCGACGCTCAGCCATGACCAGCTGGCCGGATCGAACAGGTCGACGATCCAGTCGAAGGGATCGGCTTGGGCCGGTGCGCTGCCTACCGGTGCCAGGCCGAATGCCAGGACCGCGCCGGCTGCGCTACCCAGGCCGGTCAGTCGGATGCCGTGGTGTTGTTTGCTGTTGCGTCGACCGGACATGATTGCTCCTTGGAGTCGGGGAAGTCGTTGTCGGATTTGGCGGTTCATGTCGCTGCGTCATCCGGGCTCCCCGGGCGTGCCGGGTGTGCCGTCGAGACCGCCGTCGCCGCCGTGGCCGCCGTAGTTGCCGTCGCCGCTGAAACCGTCAGTGACGGATTGCCCAGCGCCGCCGTCACCGCCGCGACCATCGGCGCCGGGGTGGGCTACCCCGCCGGCGCCGCCGTAGCCGCCCCGTCCGCCCCAGGCGCCGCCTTGCGAGATGCTGGACGCATTGCCGCCGTTGCCGCCGTCACCGCCGTTGCCGCCGGCAAGGTCGTTGTAGCCGTCGCCGCCTGCGTCAATGGAACCGTCAGCAGTGCCGCCCCTTCCGCCGTCGCCGCCGTCGCCGCCCTCTGCCACGTGCCCGACCGAGGTGCTGTCGGTGGAGGAGACGGTGCCGCCGTTGCCGCCGTCACCGCCGTTGCCGCCGTTGCCGCCGGTGCCGCCGTTGAAGGCGCTGCCGCCGTCGCCGCCCGATCCGCCCAAACCTCCCCGGCCGAACCCGGTTCCCCCGATGTCGGTGCCGTCACCACCATTGCCGCCGACGCCGCCAGCCCCGCCGGTGCTGCCGCTTCCGAAGCCAATACCGCCCGTACCGCCCACTCCGCCTTGGCCGCTCAGTCCGCCGACGGTCGCACCGCTGGCGTAGCTGTTGGGGATGAAGGTGCCACTGCTGGTACCGCCGTCACCGCCGTTGCCGCCGGCGCCCCCCGTTCCGCCGGCGCTGCCGATACCGC
>NZ_LQPI01000017.1 GCF_002101775.1 Mycolicibacter nonchromogenicus
CCGGTGACCGAACTGTTCTCGATCGAGCTGTTTGCGTCGACGGTGACCGTGGCCGCGCCGCCGGCGAAGTCGGTCGAGGCGTCACCGCCGGTGATCTGCACGTCGGAGAGGGTTCCGGAGACGACGACGCTGACGGCGCCGCCGGTCAGGCCTGAGGCGCCGGGGGCGCTGTCGGTGCCATCGGTGCCGTTGCCGCCCTTGCCGCCGGTTGCGGTGACGCCGTTGATGTCGCCGCTGCCGCCGAGGAACGCCCCGCCGCCGCCGCCACCGCCGCCGCCGCCGTAGCCGATGCCGGCACCGAGGTAGCCCGCACCACCATCACCACCGGCACCACCGACCGCACCCAGACCCGCCGCGGCACCGCTACCGCCCTTGCCGCCGTTACCACCGGCCGCTCCAGCTGCACCGTTACCACCGGTACCCCCGGTACCACCGGATTGGGCGTCCACCCCGGTGAAGCCGACACCGTCACCACCATCGCCACCGTTACCACCACCACTGGCCGCCCCAGCAGTGCCGGCACTGGCCCCGGCACCCGCACCGGCGGCACCACCGGCACCACCATCGGCGCCGTTACCACCATCGCCGCCGTTGCCGGCGACCGCGCCGCCACCACCGCCGTGGCCATCCCCACCATCACCAGCGGTACCGGCATCGCCACCGTTGCCGCCGTTGCCGGCCACCGCATCGGGGCTACCGACGGCGTGCAGGCCAGCCGAGCCACCGGTGCCACCGGCACCACCGGCACCGGCGTTACCCCCCTTTCCGCCGTCGGTGTCACCGGTGGTGGCACTGAACCCGGCGCCACCGTCACCGCCCTGGCCACCGTTGCCGCCGGCGCCACCGACACCACCGAACTGCCCGTTGCCGCCGTGGCCACCGTTACCACCGGCACCACCGTTGCTGCCGTGACCACCATCGGGGCTGCCGTCCACCCCAGCCGCACCGTTGTAGCCGGCACCACCGTTGCCGCCCTTGCCACCAGCGCCGCCGGTGGCGGCGTAGGAGCCGTTGGATTCACCAGAATCACCGCCGTTGCCGCCCTTACCACCGGCACCGCCGTCGACACCGGCAGTGGTGCTGTCCGCCCCGTCCTTGCCGTCACCACCGTTGCCACCGTTGCCGGCCAGACCCGAAGCAGCCCGGGTCACCCCGTCGGCTTCCAGGCCACCCTTGCCGGCGTTACCGCCATTACCGCCGTTGCCACCAGAAGTCCCCGCCGCAGCAGCAGCATCGGAGGCCGCGTCGTAACCGGCGCCACCGGCACCACCATTGCCGCCCTTACCGGCTGAACCATTGGTGCCCGACGCGGCTTGGATACCGCCACCGGAGAGACCGCCGGCACCACCCTTGCCGGCGTTGCCGCCGTCACCACCATGTCCACCGGCACCACCATGGGGGTCGAGCGCGGTCCCGGCGACACCGACATCACCGTTGGCGCCGTTGGTGCCCGACCCACCATTGCCACCGACCCCACCGGCACCATGAGTGCCCGCAGTCGACCCGGTCCCGGCCACACCACCCTTACCACCGGCGCCACCGTTGCCACCGGAGGTGCCGGCGGCAGCACCAGCACCCAACGCGTCATAACCGGCGCCACCCGCACCACCGGCACCACCATTGCCGCCCTTACCCGAAGCAGCCCGATCCACACCGTTGACCTGGAAACCACCCTGGCCACCGTTACCGCCGTTACCGCCGTCGGTGCCGTTGCCGCCGTTGGGGTTCAGCGCGGTACCGGCCGCACCCGCAGCCCCGTCCTTACCCGACCCACCATTGCCACCCACACCGGCAGCACCGGCGGTCGCGCGGGTCACCCCATCGGCCTGCAACCCACCCAGACCGGCGTTACCCCCGACACCACCATTGCCACCAGAGGTCCCGGCCGCAGCAGCAGCATCCGAAGCCGCGTCATACCCGGCGCCACCGGCACCACCATTGCCGCCCTTACCGGCCGAACCATTCGTGCCCGACGCGGCCGCGACGCCGCCACCGGAAAGACCACCCGCGCCACCAGCACCGGCGTTACCACCAGTGCCGCCATGACCACCGGCACCACCATCAGGGCTCAAAGCCGTCCCGGCGGCCCCGATGTCACCGTTGGCGCCGTTGGTGCCCGACCCACCATTGCCACCGACACCACCGGCACCATGGGTGCCCGCAGTCGACCCGGTCCCGGCCACACCACCCTTACCACCGGCGCCACCGTTGCCACCGGAGGTGCCGGCCGCAGCACCAGCCGACACCGCGTCATAACCGGCGCCACCCGCACCACCGGCACCACCATTGCCGCCCTTACCCGAAGCAGCCCGGGTGATGCCATCGGCCTGCAAACCACCCAGGCCACCGTTACCGCCGCTACCGCCGTCGGTGCCGTTGCCGCCGTTGGGGTTCAGCGCGGTACCGGCCGCACCCGCAGCCCCGTCCTTACCCGACCCACCATTGCCACCCACACCGGCAGCACCGGCGGTCGCGCGGGTCACCCCATCGGCCTGCAACCCACCCAGACCGGCGTTACCCCCGACACCACCATTGCCACCAGAGGTGCCCGCCGCAGCCCCAGCATCAGCAGCCGCGTCATAGCCGGCGCCACCAGCACCACCATTGCCGCCCTTACCGGCGACACCATCAACACCCGACGCGGCCGCGATACCGCCACCGGAAACACCACCCGCGCCCCCGGCGCCGGCGTTACCACCATTGCCGCCATGGGCACCGGCACCACCATCGGGATGGACCGCAGTGCCGGCCTCACCCGCCCCGCCGTTGGCCCCGTTGGTGCCCGACCCACCATTACCACCGACACCACCGACACCGTGGACACCGGCGATCGTGCCGGTCCCGGCCAGGCCACCATTACCACCGGCACCACCATTGCCACCGGAGGTCCCGGCCGCAGCACCGGCACCGACGGCGTCATAACCGGCGCCGCCCTTACCGCCGGCACCACCATCACCACCATTGCCGGTGGCCGCCCGCGTGACGCCGTCAGCCTGCAACCCACCCAGGCCACCGTTGCCACCACGGCCACCGGCCTGACCATCAGTGCCATCGACATTCAGCGCGGTGCCATCAACACCATCAGCGCCGTGCTTGCCGTCACCACCATCACCACCCACACCGGCAACACCGGCCGCAGCCCGGGTCACCCCATCAGCCTGCAACCCACCCAGACCCGCGTTACCCCCGACGCCACCATTGCCACCGGCAGTACCGGTCAACGCACCCGGATCACTGGCCGCGTCATACCCCTGACCACCGGCGCCACCATGACCGCCGGCACCGGCAGCCCCGTCCTTACCCGAGGCCGCAAAGACTCCACCACCTGAGGAACCACCCGCGCCACCGGCACCCGCATTACCGCCCGCACCGCCATCGCCACCAGCACCACCATGCAGCGTCGAGGCCGTCCCGGCCTCACCGACCGCACCATCAGCACCGCGGGTGCCCGACCCGCCATCACCACCAACACCACCAACACCATGCGTGCCAGAAACCGTGCCGACACCCCCGGCACCACCATGACCACCGGCACCACCATTGCCACCCGAAACCCCCGGCGCAGCACCAGCACCCACCGCATCAAAACCCGCGCCACCGGCACCACCATCACCACCATCACCACCATCACCGGTGGACGCCCGCGTCACCCCGTCGGCCTGCAACCCACCCAGACCACCAGCACCCCCGGCACCACCATTGCCGCCGCGACCACCATCGGCAGCACCTAACGTGCCATCAGCCCCATCGAAACCACGCCCACCATTACCCCCGTCACCGCCATTGCCGGCCACACCACTGATGCCGTTGGCGGCCTGGCCACTAGCCCCGACACCCCCGACACCACCCAAACCGGCGTTACCCCCCGCACCACCAGCCTGACCGGCGAACCCATCGACATGCTCCGCGGTGCCATCAGCACCATCAGCACCATCCGCACCGTCACCACCGGAACCACCATTACCCCCGGCACCACCCTCACCCTGAGTGCCCACCGCACCGGCTAGCCCCTCACGGGCAAACCAACCCCCCGCACCACCAGCACCCGCGGCACCCGCAGCACCACCATTACCGCCCGCGCCACCATTGCCACCATTAGTGGCATCCACATGCTCGACCGTGCCATCAGCACCATGCGCGCCATCACCACCAGCACCACCATTGGCACCGGAACCACCCGAACCACCCCGACCACCCGTGCCGAACCAGAACGACGCCCGACCACCCGCGCCACCATTACCCCCGTCACCACCATCTTGGCCAGCACCCCCAGAAGCACCCAACAACCCCGCATTCACACCCGCCAAACCAGCCAGGCCATCCCCACCATCACCACCAGCACCGGCAGTGGAGAACAACCCCCACAACGCCGCATCCCCACCGAGACCACCGGCGCCACCAGACCCACCGGCGGTGACCGCGTCCCCGCCATCACCACCATCACCACCACGGCTGAACCAGGCGAACAATCCGGCGGCGCCACCATCACCACCATCACCAGAACCCCAGCCATCACCCCCATCACCACCGGAACCACCGAACAAACCACCCTGACCACCCGCGCCACCGTTATCGGTCAACCCGGTGCCATCAGCGTCCCAGCCCGCGCCACCATTGCCATAAATCCAGCCCCCCGCACCACCATCGGGATTCTCGGCCGTGCCATCCGCACCATCACCGAACGGCCTCAACCAGTTGATGTCACCCCAGTCAAACGACGCCCCCGCCGAACCCGGCAGATCCAGTGACTCCACCCCCACACCCGACAGGCTCAGATCCGCCAACAGCGCATCCCACACCCCATCCCAGGTCGCCACATCAGCCCACGAGTCGAACACCCCATCCCACGAACCGGCATCAAAGACCACCGACCACGCCGCCTGATCCCCCCAATTAGCCCCCAGATCAGCCACCGCAGCACCCAACTGCTCCCCCAGCAGCTCCACCAACACATCCTCAAAATCCGCCCCCGCCACCGGCGCAGGACTCAACGGCCCCACACCAAACCCGAGGAAAGCCCCCACCGCGGTGCTGGCACC
>NZ_LQPI01000018.1 GCF_002101775.1 Mycolicibacter nonchromogenicus
ACCAACGCCCCAAACGGGACGCCGACCGACCACGACCACACACCCCCTTGACTCGACCTACAGCCAGCTAACCGCCGGGGTTGTGGATTATGACCAGAAAAGTGGCGTAGCTTTTAGGCATGGTTGACAACCCGGCGGGTCCCGTCCTGCCGCGCTCGACGTTGGACCTGCTCAGCGCCGTCCCGGACACCCTGCTGCGCCGGCTCAAGCACTACTCGGGCCGGCTGGCCACCGAAGCGGTGTCGATGATGGGCGACCGGCTGCCGTTCTTCGCCGACCTGGAGGCCTCCCAGCGCGCCAGTGTGGCACTGGTGGTGCAGACGGCGGTGGTCAACTTCGCCGAGTGGATGCACGACCCGCACGGCAACGTCAGCCACACCGCGCAGGCGTTCGAGTTGGTGCCCCAGGAGCTGACCCGCCACATCGCGCTGCGGCACACCGTGGACATGGTGCGGGTCACCATGGAGTTCTTCGAGGAGGTCGTGCCGCTGCTGGCCCGCTCCGAAGAGCAGGTGACCGCGCTGACGGTCGGCATCCTGAAATACAGCCGGGATCTGGCCTTCACCGCCGCCTCCGCCTACGCCGACGCCGCCGAGGCTCGTGGCACGTGGGACTCGCGGATGGAGGCCAGCGTGGTCGACGCCGTGGTCCGCGGCGACACCGGCCCGGAGCTGTTGAGCCGCGCAGCCGCGCTGAACTGGGACACCACCGCCCCGGCCACCGTGGTGGTGGGCACCGCACCACCGGGCCCGGACGCCTTCGCCGGACAGAAGGCCAGCCAGGACGTCCGGGACGTCGCCGAGCGCCACGGCCGGGCGGCCCTGACCGACGTGCACGGCACCTGGCTGGTGGCGATCGTCTCCGGTCCGCTGACGCCCACGCAGAAGTTCTTGGCCGAACTGCTCGGGGCGTTCTCCGACGGGCCGGTGGTGATCGGGCCGACGGCTCCCAGCCTTACCGCCGCCTATCACAGTGCCAGCGAGGCGATCTCGGGAATGAACGCCGTCGTGGGCTGGAGCGGGGCGCCGCGACCGGTGCTGGCACGCGAGCTGCTTCCCGAGCGAGCGCTGATCGGCGATGCGTCGGCGATCGCGGCCCTGCACACCGATGTGATGCGGCCGCTGGCCGAGGCCGGCCCCACGCTCACCGAGACCCTCGACGCCTATTTGGACTGTGGCGGAGCCGTCGAGGCCTGCGCCCGCAAGTTGTTCGTTCATCCAAACACCGTCCGATACCGGCTCAAGCGGATCGCCGACTTCACCGGGCGCGATCCGGCCGTGCCGCGCGACGCCTATGTGCTGCGGGTGGCCACCACCGTCGGGCGCCTGGCGAACCAAGCGCAGCATGCCAGTTTCAGCAGTGCCAACGCGCCCTATGCCGCCGCACCACTGCCCGCCGGGGATCCCGATGAACCTCAGGTCAGCCCGCAGCAATGAACACCTGGCCACACGCCGGGCATAGGCACCCGCCGATGCGCGCCGACGGCGGACACTTGTCGCGGTTCGGTATCGAACGCGTCGCATCAAACGGCAGGTTTGTAGGGTCTCCACAAAAACATAAGACAATGTTCATAATCTAGGACATCCTGCAAATCGCTCTTCACAATGTTCTCTTAAAGACGTGATTGCGTTGCTCGCTCCCGGACAGGGATCTCAGACCCCCGGCATGCTGTCGCCGTGGCTGGAGTCGCCCGGCGCCGATGCCGCGCGCGCGCAGTTGGCCGCCTGGTCGGACATCGCCGGCCTGGACCTGATCGCGCTGGGCACCACCGCGACCGCCGAGGAGATCACCGACACGGCGGTCACCCAGCCGCTGGTGGTGGCGGCGACCCTGCTGGCCTACGCCGAGCTGGTCAAGCGCCGCAACGGCCCGGTGAGCGGCGGCGATGTCATCGTGGCCGGCCACTCGGTCGGCGAGATCGCGGCCTATGCGATCGCCGGTGTCATCTCACCCGACGACGCCGTCATGCTGGCCGCCACCCGCGGCCGCGAGATGGCGAAGGCCTGCGCACTCGAGCCCACCGGCATGGCCGCGGTGCTCGGCGGTGACGAGGCCGAGGTGCTGGCCCGCCTCGAACAACTCGATCTGACCCCGGCCAACCGCAACGCCGTCGGCCAGATCGTGGCGGCCGGTCCGCTGCCCGCCCTGGACAAGCTCGCCGAAGACCCGCCGGCCAAGGCCCGGGTCCGCAAGCTGGCCACCGCCGGCGCGTTCCACACCCACTACATGGCACCGGCGCTGGAGGCCTACGCCGCCGCCGTCGAACAGGTCAAGGCTGCCGGAATCTCAGAGCCCACCGCCACCCTGCTGTCCAATCGCGACGGGCAGCCGGTGACCTCGGCGGCGCAGGCGCTGGAGCACCTGGTCGCGCAGCTGACCCGGCCGGTGCGCTGGGATCTGTGCACCGAGACGCTCCGCGCCCGCGAAGTCACGGCGATCGTGGAATTTCCGCCCGCCGGTACCCTGGCCGGAATCGCCAAACGCGAACTTCGGGGGACTCCGACGCACGCCGTCAAATCTCCCGCAGATCTGGACGGGCTTCCCGAGCTCTAACGCCCGCTTCCAAACCTGCACAACCAGAAACGCAGTAATCACCCCCGCACACCCCGTGCGGATCCAACCGAAGGGAAACACAGTGGCTGCCAGCCAGGAGGAAATCATCGCCGGTCTCGCCGAGATCATCGAAGAGGTGACCGGTATCGAGCCGAGCGAGGTCACCGTCGAGAAGTCCTTCGTCGACGACCTGGACATCGACTCGCTGTCGATGGTGGAGATTGCCGTTCAGACCGAAGACAAGTACGGCGTGAAGATCCCGGACGAGGACCTCGCCGGTCTGCGTACCGTCGGTGACGTGGTTGCTTACATCCAGAAGCTCGAGGCCGAGAACCCCGAGGCCGCCGCCGCGCTGCGCGAGAAGTTCGGTTCCGAGAGCTAATCGTGTCTTCGCAGCCTTCTACGGCCAACGGCGGTTACCCGAATGTCGTGGTAACCGCCGTTGAGGCCACCACTTCAATCAGCGGGGACATCGAGAGCACGTGGAAGGGCCTGCTCGCCGGTGAGAGCGGCATTCACGTGTTGGAGGACGACTTCGTCTCCAAGTGGGATCTGCCGGTCAAGATCGGCGGACACCTCAAGGACCCGGTCGACGACCACATGGGCCGGCTTGACCTGCGACGGATGTCCTACGTCCAGCGCATGGCCAAGCTGCTCGCCGGTCGGTTGTGGGAGAACGCCGGCTCCCCCGAGGTCGACCCTGACCGTTTCGCGGTCGTCGTCGGAACCGGACTGGGTGGCGGCGAGAAGATCGTCGAGACCTATGACCTGATGAACGAGGGCGGCCCCCGCAAGGTGTCGCCGCTGGCCGTTCAGATGATCATGCCGAACGGGGCCGCCGCGGTGGTGGGCCTGCAGCTCGGCGCCCGCGCCGGGGTCATCACCCCGGTGTCGGCCTGCTCCTCGGGATCCGAGGCCATCGCGCACGCGTGGCGGCAGATCGTGATGGGCGACGCGGACTTCGCGGTCTGCGGCGGTGTCGAAGGCGGCATCGAGGCCCTGCCGATCGCCACGTTCTCGATGATGCGGGCCATGTCGACTCGCAACGACGACCCCGAGGGTGCGTCGCGGCCGTTCGACAAGGACCGGGACGGCTTCGTGTTCGGTGAGGCCGGCGCGCTGATGATCATCGAGACCGAAGAGCACGCCCTGGCACGCGGCGCCAAGCCGCTGGCCCGGTTGATGGGCGCCGGAATAACCTCCGACGCCTTCCACATGGTGGCTCCCGGACCCGATGGCAAGCGGGCCGGACGTGCGATGACCCGGGCGCTGGAGTTGGCGGGCCTGTCCCCCAAGGACGTGGACCACGTCAACGCGCACGGAACGGCCACTCCGATCGGTGACACGGCCGAGGCGAACGCGATCCGGGAAGCCGGTTGCCAGCACGCCGCGGTCTACGCACCCAAGTCAGCGCTGGGCCACTCCATTGGAGCGGTCGGTGCGCTGGAGTCGGTGTTGACGGTGCTCACACTGCGTGACGGGGTCATCCCGCCGACGCTGAACTACGAGACGCCCGACCCCGAGATCGATCTCGACGTTGTGGCGGGCGAGCCCCGTTACGGCGACTACAAGTACGCCATCAACAATTCGTTCGGGTTTGGTGGGCACAACGTCGCGCTCGCCTTTGGACGGTACTGACACCGGATCAGAGAGGGAAGTTCGCAACAGCCATGTCATCGCTGGCAACGGGAAAGGGTCTCCCCAACGTCGTCGTCACCGGCTACGCCATGACGACGGCATTGGCCGCGGACGGGGAAGACACCTGGAAGAAGCTGCTGGACGGCCAGAGCGGCATTCGCAAGCTGACCGACTCGTTCGTCGACGAGTTCGACCTGCCGGTTCGCATCGGTGGGCACCTCGTCGAGACCCCGGAGTGCTTTGACGAGGGGCTGAGTCGGACTGAGCTGCGTCGGCTTTCCTATCTGCAGAAGATGGCTTTGGTGCTGGGCCGGCGTGCGTGGGAGCACGCCGGCTCACCCGAAGTCGACACTCGGCGCCTCATGGTGTCGATCGGTACCGGGATGGGCTCCAGCGAGGAGCTCGTCTGGGCCTATGACGGCATGCGGGAACGCGGCCTGAAAGCGGTCTCCCCGCTGGTCGTGCAGAAGTACATGCCCAACGGTGCGGCCGCAGCGGTCGGCCTGGACCGTAAGGCCAAGGCCGGGGTGATCACCCCGATCTCGGCCTGCGCCTCCGGCTCGGAGGGCATCGCCCACGCCTGGCAGCAGATCGTGCTCGGCGAAGCCGACATGGCGATCTGCGGTGGCGTGGAGACCCGGATCGAAGCGGTGCCGATCGCCGGGTTCGCCCAGATGCGGATCGTGTTGTCCACCACCAACGACGACCCCGAGGGGGCGTGTCGCCCGTTCGACCGTGACCGCAACGGGTTCGTGTTCGGTGAGGCCGCCGCGCTGATGGTGATCGAGACCGAGGAGCACGCCAAAGCGCGCGGGGCCAACATCATGGCGCGGATCATGGGTGCCTCGATCACCTCGGACGGCTACCACATCGTCGCGCCGGACCCCGACGGGCAGAGCGCGGGCCGGGCGATGACCCGGGCGATCCAGATCGCCGGCCTGACACCCGCCGACATCTCCCACGTCAACGCGCACGCCACCGGAACGTCGGTCGGCGACGTGGCCGAGGGCCACGCGATCAACCTCGCGCTGGGGCCGCACGGCGGCAACGCCGCGGTGTACGCACCCAAGGCGGCAATCGGCCACTCGGTCGGTGCGGTCGGCGCGGTGGAGTCCATCCTGACCGTGCTGGCACTGCGCGACCAGATCATCCCGCCGACGCGGAACCTGGAGAACCTCGACCCCGAGATCGACCTGGACGTGGTGGCAGGCGAAGCGCGCCCGGGCAACTACGAGTACGCGATCAACAATTCATTCGGGTTCGGCGGGCACAACGTCGCGCTCGTCTTCGGCCGGTACTGATAGCCGCCGCAGCGGGACCCGCGATCTAAAGATCAGACCTAGGAGAGGCGCGATGACGACAATGGCTCCCGAGACGGTGGGCGAATCGCTCGACCCGCGTGATCCCCTGCTGCGTCTGTCGACGTTCTTCGACGACGGCACCGTGGAACTGCTGCACGAGCGCGACCGCTCCGGCGTGCTGGCCGCGAGCGGCACCGTCAACGGAGTACGCACCATCGCGTTCTGCACCGACGGCACCGTGATGGGCGGTGCGATGGGCATCGAGGGCTGCGACCACATCGTCAACGCCTACGACACCGCGATCGCCGAGCAGAGCCCGATCGTGGGCCTGTGGCACTCGGGTGGTGCCCGGTTGGCCGAGGGTGTGCGGGCCCTGCACGCGGTCGGACGGGTCTTCGAGGCCATGATCCGGGCATCCGGATTCGTCCCGCAGATCTCGGTGGTGGTCGGTTTCGCGGCCGGTGGCGCCGCCTACGGGCCGGCTCTGACCGACGTCATCGTGATGGCACCGGAGGGCCGGGTGTTCGTCACCGGCCCCGACGTGGTGCGCAGCGTCACCGGTGAGGACGTCGACATGGCCGCGCTGGGCGGCCCCGACACCCACCACAAGAAGTCCGGCGTCTGCCACATCGTCGCCAACGACGAGCTCGACGCCTACGAGCGGGGCCGCCGTCTGGTCGGGTTGTTCTGCCAGCAGGGTCATTTCGACCGCACCAAGGCCGAAGCGGGCGAGATCGACCTGCATGCGCTGCTGCCGGAGTCGTCACGACGCGCCTACGACGTGCACCCGCTGGTGCACGGGCTGCTCGACACCACTGATGAGGGCGCCCCCTCCTTCGAGGAATTCCAGGCCAAGTGGGCGCCGTCGATGGTGGTCGGGCTGGGCCGGTTGTCGGGCCGCACCGTCGGCGTGCTGGCCAACAACCCGCTGCGGCTGGGTGGGTGCCTGAACTCCGAAAGCGCCGAGAAGGCAGCACGTTTCGTACGGCTGTGCGACGCGTTCGGGATTCCACTGATCGTGATCGTCGACGTGCCGGGCTACCTGCCGGGCGTCGGCCAGGAATGGGGCGGCGTGGTGCGTCGCGGCGCCAAGCTGCTGCACGCGTTCGGCGAGGCCACCGTCCCCCGGGTCACGCTGGTGACGCGCAAGACCTACGGCGGGGCCTACATCGCGATGAACTCGCGGTCGTTGGGCGCCACCAAGGTGTTTGCCTGGCCGGACGCCGAAGTCGCGGTGATGGGCGCCAAGGCCGCGGTCGGCATCCTGCACAAGAAGAAGCTGGCTGCCGCCGCCGAGCACGAGCGGGAGGCGCTGCACGAGGAGCTGGCCGCCGAGCACGAGCGGATCGCCGGCGGGGTGGACAGCGCCATCGACATCGGCGTTGTCGACGAGAAGATCGACCCGTCGCACACCCGCGGCAAGATCACCCAGGCGTTGGCCGAGGCGCCCGCCCGTCGCGGTCGCCACAAGAACATCCCGCTGTAAGCGTCGCGTCCGCGTCAGTCCTGCGCGCGATCACTCGTGCGTTGCGAACTCCCGAGCGACGTCGAGGACCCGGTCGCGGTCTTGGGCCACCAGTCCGATCCGGGTCCGGCGATCCACGATGTCGTCAGCGGTCAGTGCACCCTCGTGGCTGACGGCGTACTCGAACTCGGCACGGATCACGTCGATGCCCTGGGCCACCGGCTCCGCGGGCCGCTCGCAGGTGGCGGCTGCCAACACGTTGGCCGCCTCCTGTCCGTAGCGCAGCACCAGCGACGCGGGTAGGTCTGCCGTCAGCGCAACGTCCGATCCCGGGTTCTCGGGTGCACCGATCAAGGGCATGTTCCGGGTGCGGCACGGCGTGGCCGGCAGCGCCCGCAGTCGCACGGCCCGGTCCAGCACGTCTTCGGCCATATGCCGGTATTCGGTCAGTTTGCCCCCGATCACGCTGAGCACACCGGTCTCCGATTCCACGACGGCGTGATTGCGTGAGACGTCTGCGGTGCGGCCTTCTCCGGTGTCGATCAGCGGTCGCAGCCCGGCGTAGGCGCCGCGGACGTCGGCCGTGCTCAGCGCGGTGCCCAATGCGGTGTTGACGGTGTCCAACAGGAAGGAGATCTCCGCGGAGGTGGGTTGCGGCACATCGGGAATGGGACCGGGCGCCTCTTCGTCGGTGAGGCCCAGATACACCCGGCCCAGCTGTTCGGGCATGGCGAACACGAACCGGTTCAGCTCACCGGGGATCGGCACGGTCAGCGCGGCAGTCGGATTGCCGAAGGCGGCGGCGTCGAACACCAGATGCGTGCCGCGGCTCGGACGCAGTCGCAGTGCCGCGTCGATGTCCGCGGCCCAGACGCCGGTCGCGTTGATCACCGCGCGCGCGGTGACGTCGAACGACTCACCGGAGAACTGGTCGGTCAGCCGTACCGTGTCGCCGGTGGCCTGCGATGCCGCCACGTAGGTCAGGATCGTCGCGCCGTGCTGGGCCGCGGTTCGGGCGACCGCCGTGACCAGGCGGGCGTCGTCGATCAACTGCCCGTCGTAGGCCAACAGGCCGCCGTCGAGGCCGTCCCGGCGCACCGTCGGCGTCAGCTCCGCGGCGTGCGCGGCCGAGACCCGTCGCGAGCGCGGCAATACCGTCGGCGGTGTGCCGGCCAACCGGCGCAGCGCGTCACCGGCGAGAAACCCGGTGCGCACCAGAGCCCGTTCGCGCCGCCGCATCGACCCCAGCAGCGGGACCAGTTGCGGCATCGCCCGTACCAGGTGAGGTGCGTTGCGGGTCATCAGAATCCCGCGTTCGACGGCGCTGCGCCGCGCAATGCCCACATTGCCGGTCGCCAGGTAGCGCAGTCCGCCGTGGACCAGTTTGGAGCTCCACCGGCTGGTGCCGAAGGCCAGATCCTGCTTGTCCACGCACACCACCCGCAGGCCGCGAGTCGCCGCGTCCAGGGCGATGCCGGCACCGGTGATTCCGCCACCGATCACCAGGACGTCCACGGTCGCCCCGTCGGCAAGTGCTTCGAGGTCGGCGGTGCGGAGCGCGGCGTTGAGCGCAGCGTTGTCGGGCATCACGAGAGGTACCTGTTCAGGGTGTAGGCCAGTTCGGTGGAGAGCGCGTCCTCGTCGAGGATCGGCGCGACGACTTGGGCGGACTGGATCGCCGATTGGGTGATCAACAGACACATCGCGGCCAGTTCGCGAGGGTCGCCGGCCCGCACGGTGCCGGCGGCCTGAGCGGCGCCGAGTTCACCGGCCACCAGGTCGATCAGCCGCCGTTGGCTCGCCCCCATCCGCTGGGCGATGTAGACCATCGCCAGATCGGGCGCGTGGTGCAGCACCTGCATCACCACCTCGTCGTGGCGCAGCTGCGCCGCCACCGCGACGATCCGCATGACCAGTGCCTCACGTCCGGTTCCCGGTTGCTCGAGTTCGGCCCAGGTCGCGGTGATCCGCGAGGTCAGCAGTGCGGCGATCACCGAGCGGCTGTCCGGCCACCGCCGGTAGACCGTGGGGCGACTCACTCCGGCGCGCCGCGCGATGGCCGCCAGCGTGACCCGCTCCATGCCCAAGGCGAGCAGGCAGCTTGCCGCGGCGTCGAGGATGCGCTCCCCGACATCCAGCTGCTCGTCATTACTGGTTGACAGCATGTGTAATACTGTAACGCATGACGCAGGCCGACGCCGACGACGCCCTGACCCCTCCGATGAAGTGGAATGCCTGGGGAGATCCGGCAGCCGCCAAGCCTTTGAGCGACGGCATCCGCCAACTGCTCAAAGCCGCGCTGGGAGTGGACGTCGCCAGCACCCAGGAACGCGACCCCAGCCAGGTGTCGCTCACTCCGTCGGCCTTGACCGAGGAAGACCACGCCGCGTTGGCGGCGATCGTGGGCGACCGGCACTGCCGCACCGATCACGCCGCACGGCTACTGCACGCCGGGGGCAAGTCCACCCTGGATCTGTTGCGGCGCAATGATTCCGGAACCCAGGATGCCCCGGACGCGGTGCTGCTGCCCGGCGGCCCCGACGGCGAGGACCAGTTACAGGCGATCCTGCGCCACTGCAGCCAGCATGCGATCGCGGTGGTGCCCTTCGGCGGCGGCACCAGCGTCGTCGGTGGACTCGACCCGATCCGCGGTGACTTCTCCGCCGTGGTGTGCGTGGATCTGCGCCGGTTCGATCAACTGCTCAACCTCGACGAGGTCTCCGGCGAAGCGGAGTTCGGCGCCGGGGTGACCGGGCCGGACGCCGAGCGACTGCTCGGCGAGCACGGCTTTTCGCTGGGCCACTTTCCGCAGAGCTTCCAGTTCGCCACCCTCGGCGGCTTCGCCGCCACCCGATCCTCCGGTCAGGACTCGGCCGGCTACGGCCGCTTCGACGACATGGTCCGCGGCCTGCGGATGATCACCCCGGCCGGGGTACTGGACCTGGGCCGCGCCCCAGCCTCGGCGGCCGGGCCGGACCTGCGCCAACTGCTGCTGGGGTCGGAGGGCGTGTTCGGCATCATCACCCGGGTGCGGGTGCGGGTGCACCCGGTGCCGGCGACGACGCGCTACGAAGCCTGGTCGTTCCCGGATTTCGCCACCGGAGCAGCCGCGCTGCGCGCGGTCACGCAGACCGGCACCGGCCCCACCGTCATCCGGCTGTCCGACGAAGCGGAGACCGGGGTGAACCTGGCCACCGCCGAGCAGATCGGCGAGCAGCAGGTCACCGGTGGCTGCCTGGCGATCACGCTGTTCGAGGGGACTGCCGAGCACGCCGAAAGCCGGCACGCCGAGACCCGGGCGGTGCTGTCCGCGCACGGGGGTACCTCGCTGGGTGAAGAACCGGCGCGCGCCTGGGAGCACGGCCGATTCTCCGCGCCCTACCTGCGCGATTCACTGCTGGCCGCCGGGGCGCTGTGCGAAACGCTGGAGACCGCCACCGACTGGGCGCGCGTTCCCACACTCAAGACGGCGGTCACCGAGGCGCTGACCACCGCGCTGGCCGACAGCGGGACGCCCGCGCTGGTGATGTGCCACATCTCGCACGTCTACCCCACCGGCGCATCGCTCTACTTCACCGTGGTGGCAGGACAACGCGGCAATCCCATCGAACAGTGGCGGGCTGCGAAAGTCGCTGCGGGCGATGCGATCATGCGAGCCGGCGGAACCATCACCCACCACCACGCCGTCGGCGCCGATCACCGGCCGTGGATGAGCGAAGAGGTGGGCGAGCTGGGGGTGCAGGTGCTGCGCGCGGTCAAGGCCACACTGGACCCGGCCGGAATCCTCAACCCCGGCAAACTGATTCCATGACGTCGCGCCAGATCAGCCGGATCACGCTGCTGACCAACCCGGCGGCCGGGCACGGCAACGCTCGGCATGCCGCCGAGCGGGCGCTGGCACGGTTCCAGCAGCGCGGGGTCAACGTCAACCACATCGTCGGATCCACTGCTCAGCATGCGCGCCAGCTGCTCGAGGAGGCGCTGGCGGCCGGAACGGACGCGGTGGTGGTGGCCGGCGGCGACGGCGTCATCTCACTGGCGCTGCAGTCGCTGGCGCTCGGTGACGTGCCTCTGGGGATCATCCCGGCCGGTACCGGCAACGATCACGCCCGTGAATACGGGTTGCCCACCGGCGATCCCGAGGCGGCCGCCGACGTCGTCTCCGAAGGCCACACCGAGACGATCGACCTGGGCCGCATCGTCGAGGACGACGGCGCGGTGTCCTGGTTCGGCACCGTGATGGCGGCCGGCTTCGATTCCCTGGTGAGCGACCGGGTCAACCGGATGCGCTGGCCACACGGCCGGATGCGGTACAACGTCGCCATGGTGGCGGAGATTTCCCGGCTGCGCCTGCTGCCGTTCCGGCTGACCTTCGATGATGACGATCCGCTGGACATCGACCTGACGCTGGCGGCGTTCGGCAACACCCGCAGCTACGGCGGAGGCATGTTGATCTGCCCGGGCGCCGATCACGCCGACGGCCTGCTGGACGTCACCATGGTGCACTCGGACTCGCGGACCAAGCTGATTCGCCTGTTCCCCACCGTGTTCAAGGGCACTCATGTGCTTCTGGATGAGGTGAGCACCCGGCGGGCGAAGTCCATTCGGGTGGAGTGCCCCGGGATCAATGCCTACGCCGACGGCGACTACGTGGCCCCGCTGCCGGTGACGGTGTCAGCGGTGCCGGGCGCGCTCCAGATCCTGCGCCGCCGCTGACCCGCTGGCAGGCATCAGCCCACGCCGCGGCTGAGCCAGGACACCTCCGCGCCTTCGCCACCGTCGCGGTAGGGTTCCAACGCCTCGTCCCAGGCGGTGCCCAGCACCGTCTCCAGGTCTGCGGCCAGCGCGTCGGCACCCGCCGCCATCAGCGTGCGCAGGCGGTTCTCCCCGACCATCACGTCACCGTTGGCGCTCATCGTTCCGCTCCACAGGCCGAGCTGCGGGGTGTGGCTGAACCGCTGGCCGTCGACTCCGGCGCTGGGGTCTTCGGTGACTTCGAAGCGCAACACGGACCAGGAGCGCAGTGCGCTGGCCAGCTGAGCGCCGGTGCCCACCGGACCAACCCAGTTGACCACCGCTCGCAACTGTCCCGGCATGGCGGGCTGCGGCGTCCAGTTGAGCTTCAACTGGCCGTTTCGGGCACCCAAAGCCGAGGTCAGTGCCCACTCGACGTGCGGGCACACCGCCGCCGGCGAGGCATGGATGTACACCACGCCGCTGGTCACGTCGGCGAATTGATTCGTCGCGCGCATCAGTTGCTCCTTCGGATCCACGAGGGACGTCTTCCCCAACGACCTGGTGGGACCGAAATGAACGGTGATACGGCTGAGTATTCAGTGTTGTATGTGTCTATTGTGCCTTGTGTGACGCCTGTTGGCTAGTCCCGGCCGTACTCGGCTACCACAGCGTCGGACAGCGTGGGCCATCGGTCGGTCACCCAGTCGCCGAAGTCGCGATCGGTGAGCACCACCAGTGCGCGCTGAATCGACGGATCAGCCCAGATCAGGGTGCCTGACTGGCCGAAATGACCGAAGGTCCGCGCCGAATTGTCCGCACCGGTCCAGTGCGGTGTCTTCCCATCCCGAATCTCGAATCCCAGCCCCCAGTCATTCGGGCGCTGCGGCCCGTAGCCCGGCAACACACCGTCCAGGCCGGGAAACTGCACGCGAGTGGCCTCCGCGTGCAGCTGCGGCGACACCGTCACCGGCACCAGCAGGTCGCCGGCGAAGGCGGCCAGGTCAGCGACGGTCGAGGTGCCCCCGAAACCGGCCGCCGACGCTCCCCCGTCCAGCCGGCTGGCGGTCATGCCCAGCGGCTCGAACACCGCCTCGGTCAGGTAGCGGCCGAATTCGATGCCGGAGGCCTGCTGCACGGCCTGCGCCAGCACCGCGAAACCGTGGTTGGAGTACACCCGCCGCGTGCCGGGCTTGGCCAGCACCCGATCGGAGTCCGGCGAAAGCCCGGAGGCGTGCGCAAGCAGATGCCGGATCGTGGCACCGGGCGGCCCAGCCGGGGTGTCCAGGTCGACGGCGCCCTCTTCGACCGCGACCTGCACCGCCCGCGCCACCAGAGGCTTGGTCACCGACGCGAGATAGAACGGCCGCGCGATATCGCCGTGGGTGGCCAACACACCCGTGGGACCGATCACGGCAGCGGCGGCGTGATCGACTGGCCAGTCGTCGAGAGCGGCGAGAGTGGGCATCGCAGGCCAGCCTAGAGCGGCGACTGCGAGCGCGGCGAAGCCGGGCGACGCAGGTCGCCGCCATCAGCCCAGCGGCGACTGCGAGCGCGGCGAAGCCGGGCGACGCAGGTCGCCGCCATCAGCCCGGGGCCGGGAGATGTCCGCAAATGTCAAAGAAATGTCCGCCGATGTCGAGACGCCACCCGCCGTGCGCGACATGCTGGAACGGCAATCGGCGGAAAGGAACACCCGTGAGCTTTGACACCGTGATTCGTGGCGGCCGGTGGTTCGACGGCACCGGCGCACCGTCGGCGATCCGCAACATCGGTATCCGCGACGGACACGTGGCCGCGATCTCCGCCGAACCGCTCGACGAGTCGGGCTGCGGCCGGGTGATCGACGCGGCCGGCAAGTGGGTGCTGCCCGGGCTGCTCGACATCCACACGCACTACGACGTCGAGATACTCGTGGCGCCCGCACTGTCGGAGTCGGTGCGCCATGGCGTGACGACCGTGCTGGTGGGCTCGTGCTCGCTGTCCACCATCCATGTCGACGGCCCGGATGCCGGCGACCTGTTCGGCAGAGTGGAGGCCATCCCGCGGCAGTACGTGGTCGACACCATCGATGCGCACAAGACCTGGTCGAGTTGTGAGGACTACATCGCCAGCCTGGAAAAGCTGCCCCTCGGCCCCAACGTGACGGCGCTGATCGGGCACTCCGACATGCGTGCCGCGACCATGGGCTTGGACCGCGCCACCCGCTCCGGTGAAAGACCCACGGCGGCCGAGCAGGCCCGGATGGAACAGATGCTGGACGAAGCATTGCAGGCGGGATTCGTCGGGATGTCTTCCCAGCAGCTGCTTTTCGACAAGATGGACGGCGAAGTCTGCCGCTCCCGGACGCTTCCCTCGACGTACGCCAAGCCCAGAGAACTGCGCCGCCTCAAGGCGAAGCTGCGGCGCAGCGGACGGATTCTGCAGGCCGGGCCGGACCTCAAGAATCCGCTCGACGTGATGTCGCAGCTGGCCCAAGCCCTGGGAATATTCCGCCGGCCACTCAAGACCACACTGCTGGCTGCCGCCGACGTCAAGAGCAACCGGCTGGCGGTTCCGACCATCATCAAGACATCGCGCATGCTCAACAAGCTGGGCGCCGACTTCCGCTGGCAGCATCTGCCGGTGCCGTTCGAGGTCTATGCCGACGGCATCGATCTGGTGATCTTCGAAGAGTTCGGCTCGGGAGCCGAGGCGCTGCACCTGCGCGAGACCGTTGAGCGTGACGAATTGATGCGGGACGCGTCCTACCGGCGACGCTTCCGCAAGGACTACGAAAGCAAGTTCGGACCACGCGTCTGGCACCGCGATTTCTTCGACGCCGAGATCGTCGGCTGTCCGGACGCCTCGGTGGTCGGAAAGTCCTTCGGGCAGGTCGGGATCGAGCGCGGCGGAGTGCATCCCGTCGACGCCTTCCTCGATCTCGTCCTCGAACACGGGACCGCCCTGCGTTGGCGCACCACCATCTCCAACGACCGGCCCGAGGTGCTCAAGACACTCGCTGCCGAACCCGGCATCCAGATGGGATTCTCGGACGCTGGTGCTCACCTGCGCAATATGGCGTTCTACAACATGGGACTGCGGTTGCTGCGCCATGTCCGCGACGCCCAGCAGTCCGGGCAGGAGTTCATCTCGGTCGAGCAGGCGGTGCACCGACTGACCGGTGAACTGGCCGACTGGTACCGGGTCGACGCCGGCCACCTGCGCATCGGTGACCGAGCCGACGTGGTGGTCATCGACCCGGCCCATCTCGACGACGCTCTGGAGGCCTACGCCGAGGAGTCCTTCGAGCCCTACGGCGGGATGTCACGAATGGTCAACCGCAACGACCAAGCCGTCGCCGCGGTGTTCATCTCCGGCCAAGCGGTGGTCCTCGAGGGTCAGCCCACCAGCATCCTCGGGACGCAGCGCACCGGAAGTTTCCTGCGCGCCGACACCCGTACTCCGGCCCCGAGCGTGCCTGCCGCGCAAGCCAGCGCATCGCACACCACAGCGGCAACATAAGGTTGGCCCCATGAGTCAGACAGTGCGCGGTGTGATCTCCCGCGAGAAGGGCAAGCCGGTCGAGGTGACCGAGATCGTCATTCCCGAGCCCGGTGCCAATGACGTCGTCGTGGCCATCACCGCCTGCGGGGTGTGCCACACCGACTTGACCTACCGCGACGGCGGTATCAACGACAGCTACCCGTTCCTGCTGGGTCACGAGGCCTCCGGCACCGTCGAGTCGGTGGGCTCGGCGGTCACCGCGGTCGAGCCCGGCGACTTCGTGATCCTGAACTGGCGCGCGGTGTGCGGACAGTGCCGCGCCTGCAAGCGCTGCCGCCCGCACCTGTGCTTCGACACCTTCAACGCCTCGGTTCCGATGACCCTGACCGACGGCACCGAGCTCACCCCGGCGCTGGGCATCGGAGCGTTCGCGGACAAGACGCTGGTGCACGAAGGCCAGTGCACCAAGGTCGATCCGAGCGCTGACCCGGCGGTAGCCGGGCTGCTGGGATGCGGCGTGATGGCCGGTCTGGGTGCCGCGATCAACACCGGTGGCGTCACCCGCGATGACACCGTCGCGGTGATCGGGTGCGGCGGTGTGGGCGATGCCGCCATCGCCGGCGCGGCCCTGGTGGGCGCCCGGCGGATCATCGCCGTCGACACCGACGACACCAAACTCACCTGGGCCCGGGAGTTCGGTGCCACCGACACCATCAACGCCCGCACCCAGGACCCGGTCGAGGCCATCCAGGAGCTCACCGACGGTTTCGGTGCCGATGTGGTGATCGACGCCGTCGGCCGTCCAGAGACCTGGAAGCAGGCGTTCTACGCACGCGACCTGGCTGGAACCGTTGTGCTGGTAGGTGTTCCGACCCCGGACATGCAGCTGGAGATGCCGCTGATCGACTTCTTCTCCCGCGGCGGTTCGCTGAAGTCCTCCTGGTACGGCGACTGCCTGCCCGAGCGCGACTTCCCCACCCTGATCAGCCTGTATCTGCAGGGCCGGCTGCCGTTGGACAAATTCGTCTCCGAACGCATCGGACTGAACGATGTCGAGAAGGCATTCCATCGCATGCACGGCGGCGAAGTGCTGCGGTCGGTCGTGGTGCTATGACCTCCGCCGGTCCGATTCAGCGGGTCATCACCCACGGAACCTTCGAACTCGACGGCGGTAGTTGGGAAGTCGACAACAACATCTGGATCGTCGGTGACGATTCCGATGTGGTGGTCTTCGACGCCGCCCACGACGCCGCCCCGATCGTCGAGGCAGTCGGCGGGCGCAACGTGGTGGCGGTGGTCTGCACACACGGCCACAACGACCACATCACGGTGGCACCGGAACTGCGCCAGGCGCTCGACGCTCCGGTGCTGCTGCATCCCGGCGACGACATGCTGTGGCAGATGACGCACCCGGACAGCGACTTTCGGGCGGTGGCCGATGGCGACACCCTCACCGTCGGTGGTTTGGAACTGCGGGCGCTGCACACCCCTGGTCACTCGCCGGGCTCGGTGTGCTGGCATGTACCGGACCTGGGCGCGGTGTTCAGCGGCGACACGCTGTTCTGTGGCGGTCCGGGGGCGACCGGGCGCTCGTTCTCGGACTTCCCGACCATTCTGGCGTCGATCTCGGAGCGGCTCGGCAAACTGCCGGCCGACACGGTGGTCTACACCGGGCACGGCGACAGCACCCGTATCGGTGACGAGCTGGTGCATTACGACGAGTGGGTGGCGCGCGGCCACTGACGATGCGCCGAGAGCTCAGTGCCCCCGCAGGATCCGCCGCTTCTCTTCGGCGAACTCCTTCTCGGTCAGTGCTCCCGAATCACGCAGCGCCGTTATGGTTTTGAGCTGCTCGATCCGAATTTTCTCCCCCTCGGGAGCGAAGCGCTCCGGGCTGACGTCCGTTCGGATTTCCACTGGGCCCACCGACGGGCGGCGACGGCCGGCCGTCAGCAGCCGGCTGACGATCAGGTCCAGCAACCCGAGCGCGAAGATCACCGGAAACACCCACAGCAGGGTCGACTGGCCGGCGGGCTTGCCGAAAGCCAGCCGCGGAGCGATAAAGCCCCCGACCTGCCCATCGGTGACGATGCGGTAGTCGCCGGCCTCGGCCACGTACACCCGCCACAGCCGTCGCCTCGAGTCGTTGTTGACCGTGGTGGTCACCCCGACGCTCTCCTCGAACTCCGGTTCTGCCACGCCCTCCGGTGGCGTCACCGTGACGCTGATCGGTGGGACCGGCAGTCCGCCTCCACTGGGGCTGGAGATGACCCGCGCGTGCAGATTCACCGTCACCTCACCCGCCGGCAGATGCACGGTGCCCGTGCCCGGAATCGGCACCTCGCCGTATGCGTCGTAGCGGTCCAGCACAAAGACGTTGAGAATCAGCGCAACCACGAAGCCGATCGCACCAATGGTCATCAGGCCGACTGCAACCACGACCGGAATGCGCCCGACCGCCCGCTGTGCGCCCACTTACAGAAGTGTGCCACGGATCGCCGATACCGCTACCGTCAGTGGTGATATCGATGACGTGTCGCCCCGGTGGGAGGTGCCTATGCCAGAGTCGAGCATCGTGGTCCGTCCCGAGCCCGGCGGAGTTCCCTCGAGCCGATTGCAGGCGGCCGGACTGGCGCACGCCACCGGCGTGTTCGAAGAGCTCGCGGCGACGGTTCCGCTGCCCGCCGCGCCGCGGCCGATCGTGATAGCCGACTATGGCGCCGCCATCGGCTACAACTCACTGCTTCCGATCGGCGCCGCCATTGCGGCATTTCGCCGGCGAACCCGCACCGATCATGCCGTTTGGGTTGTCCATACCGACCTGCCGGACAACGACTTCACTGGGCTGTTCACCACGCTGGCAGAAGATCCCGACAGCTACGTCCGCAAGGACACCGCCAGCTTCCCCTCCGCGGTCGGCCGCTCGTTCTACAGCCAGATCCTGCCCTCACAGAGCGTCAACCTGGGCTGGACCTCCTGGGCGACCATGTGGCTGCGCCGGCCCGTCACTGAGCTTCCCGAGTTCGCCGACCACGTCCATGTGGAGCACAGCGACGACGACGCAGCGCGGCGCGCCTACGCCCGCCAGGCCGCGCAGGATTGGCATGACTTCGTGGCGTACCGCGGCCGTGAATTGTGCCCCGGCGGAAAGCTGCTGGTGTTGACTGCAGCCGTCGACGCCGCGGGCCGTTCGGGCTACCAGCCGCTGCTCGATGCGATCGTGGCGGTTCTCGCCGAGCAGGTGCGCGAGGGCGACCTGTCTCGGGAGGAGGTCGCCCGCATGTCGATCCCGGTGTTCGGCCGCAGCGAGAAGGAACTCCGCGCGCCGTTCGCCCCCGCGGGGCGGTTCGAGTCGCTGACGATCGAGCACCTGGAGGTCTTCGATGCCGAGGACCGATTCTGGGGTCGATACCTGCGCGACGGCGATGCTGCCGCGCTCGGCGCCCATTGGGCATCCTTCGTCAGCGCGGCGATCTTCCCGACGCTGGCCTCCGCGCTGGCCGGTGGTGCCGAGGATCCGCGCGCTACCGACTTCGTGCGTCGTCTGGAAGCCGGCGTGGCCGCCCGGCTTGCGAGCAACCCTCAGCAGGTGCAGATTCCGCTGGCGCTGATCGTTCTGACCAAGCAGCGCTAGGGGTTGTCCGGGCTCTCGGTGAATTCCGGAGCGGGGCTCTCGGTGAACTCCGGAGCCGGGCTCTCGGTGAACCCGGGCGGCTCCTGCGGAATCGGTTCGGGGCTGGGCGCGAATGCCGGAGGCGGTTCGAACGTCGGAGACGGTGCAGTCACGGTGGTCGTCGTCGATGAGACCGGGGTCAGCTCATCAAAGTCCGTGTCGTCGTCGGCGGCATTGCGCAGCACCAGCACGGCAACCGTACCCAGCAACATCGCGACCAGCCCGGCCAAGACCACCACCAGGATCGGTCGGCGATACCACTCGACCACGATGCCCTGACCGCCGATCAGCTCGGGTTCCGGTATGGGTGGGCGCGGCGCGGTGGGAGGGGGGTACAGCGGCGGGGGCGTCACCAACGGTTGTAGGTCCGCATCCGGGACACTTTCGACAGCCGGTGGCGGAGCGTGCTCCGGTGGCGAAACCGACTCCGGAAATGGCGGTGGCGCCACCGGAGGCCGTGCCTTGGGGACGGCGACCACATCGCCGGCGACACTCAGTGCGGCGCCGATGGCTGCCGTCAACTGGGGTCGCGGCGAGCTGATCACGGCGACCCCGAAACGTTGCGCCAGACCAGTGGTGACCGTCGGCATTTTCGCCCCACCGCCGACCGAGACGATCGCCGACAGCGCATCGGCGGCAATCCCGTTGTCATCCAAGGTGTTCTGTAAGACGGTAAAGAAGCCCTCCAGCGGCTGGCGCAGAGCCTCCTCAAGTTCGACGCGAGTCAGCCACACACCGCCGTGGAATCCCCCGATTTCGGCCACGGTCTCATACGACAGCTGTTCCTTGGCGTCACGGCATTGGCTGCGCAACCGGGTCAGCGATCCCACCGTCGGCGGGCCGTCGCCGTTGCCGTCGCCGTTGCCACCCAGATCTGCGACCACGTGATCCAGCAGTGCCTGGTCGATCCCGTCACCGGAAAAGACGGTGGTGCGGCGCGTTTCGCTGATCGGTTCGAATCCGCGCTCCGCGTCGACGAGGGTGATATTGGTTCCGCTGCCCCCGAAGTCGCACACGGCGATGATCCCGTGGTCTGGCAGGCCCGGGTTCGCCTTCAGCGCCGTCAACACGGCCGTTGTGTCCGAGATCAGCGTGACCGGATGCTGCGCCCATTCCGACACCCGACCCAGCGCGGTGCGAAGCGCGCCAACTGCGTCGCTGGACCAGTGCGCGGGATGGGTCACCGCCACTGCCGGGGGTAGCGGGCGGCCCTCGGTCACCGCATACGCCAAGGCATGCAACCCATCTGCCAGCAGTTGCTCAGCACGGTGGGTAGACCCATCGCTGGCCACCACCGGCTTGTCGCCGCCGACGCGATCCACGAAATCGGTCACGACAAGTCCACGGTCGTGCAACTCGGAACTCACTGCGGAATTCTCTGAGGGCATGCCGATTTGGGACGGCCGATCCCGGAACAGTGTCAGGACGGGCCGGCGGGTGATCGCGCGATCGGCGGTAACCGCCGCCAATGTGGTCGCCCCGACGGACATCCCCAACGCGGGGCCAGTCTCTTGCGCCATGCTGTCCCATCCACGGTGTTATCCGGCGGTCAGAGAGCACCGGTCGGCGCAATTTTATCGATGAATGTTCGTTATACCCGGTATTGCAGCGTTATTGGTGCGCCGAACAATTGCCGCGGCAGGTCCCCGGCATCTGCTGGTATGCCGGCGCCCACCGTGGGGCATTCCGCCGGGGATTGCACGCTCGGCGGTTTCAGCACGGTGTTTGGGCACCTCAGCCTTCCGGCCGATTCATCGATGAACATGCCCGCGTTCGTCACCGGCGTCTCAGGACGTTCGCCGCAGGTCTGGGCGTAGCGAGCCGGCGAAGTGGGGTCCGGTGCGCTTGTCAGCACGTCAACCGGCACGCTCATCGCATCGACCCCGGGAATTCAGCCGTCCACTCCCCGGATGCGGACGCCGTAAGAGTTTGCTGGACATGCAAGCGCCGATGGTCGACAAGAAGACACCCGATGGTCGCCTGCCCGTAACCGGGGGCCACTTTCGAAGCAATCTCAGTTGCCGCTCAGACCCCCGACATGAATTACTCAGCATATCTAACGACAGGCGGCCCGCCATGGCCGAATATGTTCACTGCCTGGGGTGTCGGCGCGCGAGAAAGCCGTTCGTATGCCAACATGTACCCGTGAACCCACGACGGATCCTTCGCTCCCTCGGTGTTGTTCTGGCACTGACCTGGCTGCTGCACAGCACCGTCGCCGCCCCGCCCTCCGCCTTCGCGGAGCCCTGTCCCGATGTCCAAGTATTGTTTGCTAGAGGCACCGGCGAGGAAGTCGGCCTCGGGCAGACTGGGCAAGCATTCGTCAACGCGCTACGGACCCGGCTACCCGATCGGTCGATAGACGTCTACGCCGTCGACTACCCGGCCACCAACGACTGGCCCACCGGCATTCAGGGCATCCGTGACGCCGCCTCCCACATCGAGGCCACTGCGGCGAACTGCCCGGACACCAAGATGGTCTTGAGCGGCTTCTCGCAGGGCGCCGCGGTGATGGGCTTCTCCACTGCCAACGCCATCCCAGACGGGGTGGACGCGATCGACGTACCACAGCCGATGCCCGCGGAGGTGGCAGACCACGTCGCTGCCGTGGTGCTGTTCGGAACTCCGAACGACCGGGCGATGAATTTCCTGGGCCAACCGCCGCTGTCCATCGGTCCGGCGTACGCGGCCAAGACCATCCAACTGTGCATGCCCGAAGACCCGGTCTGCTCCGAGGGGCTCAACTTCTCGGCGCACGCGCCCGGCGCCTACAACGACATCGCCGACGAAGGCGCTGCCTACGCGGCAAACCGGCTCTAACCTCCGTTTTCGCTCCGTGCGGTCGACTTTGCGGTTTGCTGATTCGCGACCCGCAGGCCGGCGGCACCAGCGGGACATGTCAGCATTCAAGGATGAATTTGCGTTCCACTGTTCGCACCTTCGCCGCCGCGGCGATGCTCACCGGGACCCTGGTGGCCGCGCCGACGGGTCTGCCCGCCGCAGTAGCCGAACCCTGCCCGGACGCCGAAGTGGTGTTCGCCCGCGGCTCCGGTCAGCCGGTCGGACTCGGGGACGTCGGTGAGGCTTTCGTCGGCTCCCTGCATGAGCAGCTGGCGGGTCTTAACGTCAACGTCTACCCGGTCGAGTACCCGGCGAGCACCGACTACCGCAACAGCGCGACACTCGGTGAGGGCGACGCCACCGCGCATATTCAGAACACCGTCGCCAACTGTCCCAACACCAAGCTCGTGCTCGGCGGCTACTCGCAGGGCGCCAGCGTCATCGCGATGTCCAGCAATGCGCTGCCGGCATCGGTTGCCAACCACGTGGTCGCGGTGGCACTGTTCGGCCCCCCGTCCAGCCCGTACTCCACTTCGCTGTGGGGCGGCCCGCTACCGGTGCTCGCGGCCTCCTACCGCCCGAAGACCATCGACTTCTGCCTGGCCGGCGACATCTACTGCGAAGACAGCGGAAGCGTGGTCCCGCACCTGATGTACGTGCAGGACGGCAAGGCCGTGGAGGCCGCGACGTTCGTGGCCGGCCGGGTCACGGCCGGCCCCAGCGTCAACTGACGCGGCCTGTCTCCAGCCCGCCGTCCAGGCGACCGCGCGGTCCGCGCCGCGCGTCCGGTCAGAACAGGGTCGGGATCCGCGCATCGATCAGATGCGGCCCCGGCTCCGCGACGGCGCGCCGGAACTGGTCGGCCAGTTCCTCGCAGGTGGTGGCCACCGTGGCCGGCACCCCGAATCCCTCGGCGATCTTCGCGAAATCCATGTTCGGCCGCGACAGGTCCAACAGGTCGTTCGCCTTCGGCCCGCCCCCTTCGGCGCCCACCCGGGCCAGTTCGAGGCGCAGGATCGCATACGCACTGTTGTTGATCAGCACCGTGGTGACGTTCAGGTTCTCGCGCGCCATGGTCCATAACGCGGAGATGGTGTAGGCCGCACTGCCATCGGCCTGCAGCGCGATCACCGGCCGGTCCGGTGCGGCCACGGCCGCACCCAGCGCGACCGGCAGACCCTGGCCGATCGCCCCGCCGGTGAGTGTCAGTACGTCATGGCGTGGGGCGCCGGCGGTGGCCGCGGGCAGCATCAGGCCCGAGGTGTTGGACTCATCGGAGATGATCGCGTTGTCGGGCAGCAGCGCTCCGATCACCTGCACCCAGTTCTGCGGGGTGAGCTGACCGGCCGGAAGCTCGGGGACGGCGGCGGGCGCGGGCCGCGGCTGCACACCGGCAGCCACCGCGTCGGCCAGCTGCTCCAAAGCGGCCACCACGTCCGTCTCGAGGCCGCCCAGGTTGTGCACGGTGCAGCCCTCGGGGACCAGGTCACTCGGCTTGCCGGGGTAGGCGAAGAACGACACCGGAGCCCGCGTGCCGGCCACCACCAAGTGCTTGATGCCGTCGAGCTGGAAGGCGGCCTGCTCGGCGAGGTAGCCGAGCCGATCAATCGCCGGGACCCCGGCACCGCGAACGAGCCGGGTCGGGAAGGTCTCGACCAGCGCACGGACCCCGGTTGCGGCGACAACCCGGTCGGTTGCCTCCAACGCGCGCACATCGGCGACAGCCGGCCCGCCGATCAGGATTGCCACCGGCTCGCCGCTGCCCAGCACGGCGGCCACGTCGGCAACCGTCTGTGCGTCGGGAGCGGCCGGGGGGACCGGGTCGACCGGTCCGGCCGCCTGGGCGCCGTCTCCCCAGGAGATGTCGGCGGGCAGGATCAGGTTGGCCACCTGCGCCGGACTGGCCATCGACTCCGCGACCGCTTCGGCGGCGTCGCGTCCGACGTCCGCACCGGAGGTGGTGCGGCGCACCCAGCCGTGAGTCCAGTCGGTCAGGGGTTCGATGTCGGACTCCAGCGGTGCGTCGTACTTCTTGTGGTAGGTGGCGTGATCCCCGATGACATTGACCACCGGCACATGCGCACGGCGGGCGTTGTGCAGGTTGGCCAGGCCATTGCCCAGGCCGGGCCCCAAGTGCAGCAGGGTGGCGGCCGGCTTTCCCGCCACCCGGGCATACCCGTCAGCGGCCCCGGTCACCACGCCTTCGAACAGGCACAGCACCCCGCGCATCTGCGGCACCGAGTCCAACGCAGCCACGAAATGCATCTCGGAAGTACCGGGGTTGGCGAAACAGACCTGCACCCCGCTGTCGACCAGGGTGGCGATCAGGGCCTGTGCTCCGTTGGTCATGTGGCTGCCTTTCTTGACGGGCACCGAAGTACGGGGAAGCGCACACTCCTGCTTATAGAAGCACGCCCGGATTGAGGATCCCGGCGGGGTCGAAGGCATCCTTGATCCGCCGCATCAGGGCGATTTTGACCGGATCCTCCAGTTCCAGGAAATGTTGGGTCTTGACCCGCCCCAATCCATGCTCACCGGAGATGGCGCCGCCCAGGGCCATCGCTGCCGCGAAGATGTCGTGCAGCAACCGGTGGCGGACCTCGTCGTCGGCGCAGAACACCGCCAGGTGGACGTTACCGTCGCCGGCATGTCCGCAGCCGACCACACCCCCACCGGCTGATTGGGCGAATCCTTGTGCCTTGGTGAGAAACTGGTGCATCTCGGCTCGCGGAACCACTACGTCGATGACGTCATGGGCCCCGGCGGCCTTGGCCGTCCAGAATGCCTTCTCCCGCGCCTCGATCAAGGCATGCGCTGAATTGCCTTCCAGCACATAGACATCGTTGGCGCCGAGCGAGGCGAGCAGTTCGCCCAACATGGCCACGTCGTCGTCAAGGCGCTCATGCTCACGGTTCTCCACCCCCACCACCAGGTAGGCCTCCGCGGTCTCACGCACCGCGTCCGGGATACCCAGGTTCAGGTTCTGCGAGTAGCTGATTGCAGCCAGAGTGAGCTTGTCGACGTATTCGAGGATTACCGGATCCACCCCGCTGCGCACCACCGCCGGCACCGCGCGCATCACGGCGGGCAGATCACCGAACGGGGCCAGCAACGTGGCGGAGTGCCCGAGCCGGGGGTAGAGCCGCACGGTGACCTCGGTGGCCAGCGCGCAGGTGCCCTCCGAACCGATGATCAGCTGAGTCAGGTCATAACCGGTGGACAGCTTGGTGATTCGGCCTCCGGTGCGGATCAGCTCGCCGGTCGGCAGGGCAGCCTGCAACCCGAGCACGTTGTTGCGAGTCACCCCGTACTTGACGGCGCGCATACCACCGGCGTTGGTGCCGACGTTGCCTCCGACGCTGGCGGACAGTTCGCCGGGGAAGACGGTGTACATCAGACCCGACTCGGCCGTGGCGCTGTCGAGGTCGGTCAACGTGACACCGGGCTGTACCACCGCAACCTGATTGTCGGTGTCGATCTCCAGGATCGCGTTCATCCGCTCGAACGAGATCAGCAGCCCGTCGGGGCACGGCCGCGCCCCCGCCGACAAGCCGGTCCCCGATCCGCGGGCGGTCACCGGAACCTTCGCCTCGGTCGCCGCGGCCAGCAGCGCCGCAACCTGCTCGGCGGTCTGCGGGCGGGCGACGTAGCTCGGTGTGACCGGCGCTCCGACCAGGGCCTCATCATGGCCGTAGTCGGGACCGATCTGCTCTCCGGTGAGCAGCCCACCCGCTCCGACGATGTCGGCGAACCTGCGCTCCACCTCAGGGGATGAGCTGTCTACCGTGGTCATCGGTCCCTACTTTCCGAATCCGGCGTCACGCAACGCCTGGGCCATCGACCCGCCGGCCGGTGCCGCGTCCCCTCGCCCGCCACCGTGGCCCGGACGCCGCCCCCGATTCTGCTTGGTGTTGTCTGCGCGCGCAGCCGGTTTGGCGCCTGGACCCCGGGTGGATCTGCCGGCCTTGTCCGCCGGCTTGTCGCCGAGCCGCAGTGTCAGGCCAATGCGCTGCCGTTCGACGTCGACGTCGATGACCTTCACCTTGACCACCTGGCCGGAACGCACCACTTCATGCGGGTCGGAGACAAAGCGATCCGCCATGGCCGAGACGTGCACCAGACCGTCCTGATGCACCCCGACATCGACGAAAGCGCCGAAGGCCGCGACGTTGGTCACGACGCCCTCCAGGACCATGCCCACCTTCAGGTCGGCCACCTTCTCCACACCCGCGGCGAACGTCGCCGTGGAGAACGCCGGCCGCGGGTCCCGTCCCGGCTTCTCCAGCTCGGCCAGGATGTCGGTCACGGTCGGGACACCGAACCGGTCATCGGCGAAGTCGCCGGGATTCAGCGACCGCAGCACTCGCTCATCACCGATGATCTCGGCCAGGGAAACTCCCGAGCGGTCCAAGATGCGCCGGACCACCGGGTAGGCCTCGGGATGCACCCCCGAGGAATCCAGTGGGTCATCACCGTCGCGGATGCGCAGGAACCCGGCGCACTGCTCGAATGCCTTGGGCCCCAACCGCGGCACGCCGAGCAGGGCGGCCCGACTGCGGAAGGGTCCGGTCTGGTCACGGTGCGCCACGATCGCTTCGGCCAGGGACTCCGACACCCCCGACACTTTGGCCAGCAGCGGGGCCGAGGCGGTGTTGAGGTCGACACCCACGGCGTTCACCGCGTCTTCGACCACCGCATCAAGGCTGCGGGCCAGGATTCCCGGGGTCACGTCGTGCTGGTACTGACCAACACCGATGGACTTCGGCTCGATCTTGACCAGTTCTGCCAACGGATCCTGCAGCCGCCGCGCGATCGAGACTGCCCCGCGCAGCGTGACATCCAGTTCGGGTAGCTCATGAGCGGCGTAGGCCGAGGCCGAGTACACCGACGCGCCGGCCTCGCTGACCATCGCCTTGACCGGTGCGGGGGCACCGGCGCTGGTGAGGTCGGCGATCAACTCGCCGGCCAGAGCGTCGGTCTCGCGCGAGGCGGTGCCGTTGCCGACCGCGATGAGCTCCACGCCGTGGCGAGCCACCAGGGCGGCCAGCACCGCCTTGGCCTGATCCCACTGCTTCTGCGGCTGGTGCGGGAAGATCGCGCAGGTCTCAAGGACCTTGCCGGTGCCGTCGACCACGGCGACCTTCACCCCGGTGCGAAAGCCCGGGTCGAGACCGAGCGTGGTGCGGTTTCCGGCCGGGGCCGCCAACAGCAGATCTTTGAGGTTCTTGGCGAACACCGCCACCGCGTCCTGCTCGGCGCGTTGCCGCAGCCGCATCCGGGCATCGACTGCCGCGGAGAACGCCAGCCGGGTGTCCCATGCCCACCGCACGGTGTCAGCCAGCCAGGGGGTGGCCGGTCCGGGAGCAGTCATGTCCACGCCCAGCGACTTGGCGACCATCGCGTGATAGGGCTCGTTGCCGCCGCCGTCGAAAGCCAGCGCCAGGGCATCTTCCTTCTCGCCGCGCAACACGGCCAGCACCCGGTGCGACGGCATGGTCTCCAGGGCCTCGCTGAACTCGAAGTAGTCCCGGAATTTCTGTGCTGCAGCGCTTTTCGCGGCATCTTCGGAGCGCGGCATGGTCCGCAGCGAGCCGGCCGACCAGAACTTCTCCCGCACGGCGCCCACCAGCTCGGCGTCCTCGGCGGCACGTTCGACCAGGATCGCGCGCGCGCCCTCCAACGCGGCGGCGGCGTCGGCGACCGCCTCGCCGATGTATTCCGAAGCCAGCTGCTGGGGGTCCAGGCCGGGATCGGCGAGCAGCCGGTCGGCCAGCGGCTCCAGCCCCGCCTCCCGCGCGATCTGCGCCTTGGTGCGGCGCTTGGGCTTGTAGGGCAGGTAGATGTCTTCGACACGGGCTTTGGTGTCCGCGGAGAGCAGCGCGGCCCTGAGCTCGTCGGTGAGCTTGCCCTGTTCCTCGATCGAGGACAGCACCGCGGCCCGGCGGTCGTCGAGCTCTCGCAGGTAGCGCAGCCGCTCTTCCAGGGTGCGCAGCTGCCCATCGTCGAGGCTGCCGGTGACCTCTTTGCGGTAGCGGGCGATGAAGGGAACCGTCGCCCCCTCGTCGAGCAGCGCGACGGCGGCCGCGACCTGTCGTTCGGCTACTTCCAGTTCGTCGGCAAGGCGGGCATTCACCGGTTTGAGGGTCACGTTCGCGGTCACGCCGACGGACCCTACCGAACGTCCCTGACAGCTCCTTGGTGCGGCACGGCGCGGCTTTTGACAACGCGCAGGATGTCTACGATGCCGTCCATGTCGGCCTCGCCGAACATCCCTTCCGGACCGCGCGGCGCGTGGTCGGTGTAGGGCGACTCATAGAGGCGGGCCGGCTCCATCACGCCGTTGTCGGTCAGCTCATCAACGACCAGGTTTACGAATCGGATCTGCTCGACGCTGAACTTCGTGCCATCCAGGTAGATACCAAAGGCCTCGGCCGCCGCCTGACGATCCAGCCCCACCAGCGACCGGACGAACAACCCCAACCCATGCGCTTGTTCGCCGGCGTGCGCGATGTCCTCGGCTCCGCCTGCCCCACTTTCCACGAGCATCTGCTCCAGCGCTTCCAGGTCGGAGGCGGTGAGCTGTTTGTTCCGCCGCAGGCGCTGGAGTGCGACGTGGTCCTGATGCGCTTTGAGGTAGGCCGCTGCCTTGGCGCGGAAGCGGTCCCAGTTTGTTCCAGGGGTGATACCGGGCAGCTCGATCACCGTCGACGCGGTCAGCGCATCCTCGAAGTCGGTGTAGACCCGCACCTTCGTTGTCTTCTCCAGGAACTTGAGCAAGCCGCGGAGCCGGCGTCGGGCAAGTTCGAGCATCGGCAACGTGACGTCAACCCACCACTGGTCGTCGGCGACCTCGGCGAGCAGCTCTTGCTGTGCTGCCACCGACGGGATCGCGGTCTGATTGAGCAGCCCTGATGCGATGCTCTGCACTTGTTCCCGTAGCCGTTCGGCAGCCAGGGTGTCGCTCTCCAGTTGCGCAAGCTGGCGGCGCAGGATGAGCAAGTCGAAACGCTTTGCGTCCTCGTCGGTCTCGGTGGCGCTCGACGGTAGCCCGGCCAGATGTTCGGCGACCTCTCCCGCGGTCTCTTGCGTCAGTGCAGTCCACGCCGCCCAGTCGCCGTAGCGCTCAACCCATTTGCGGTGCGGACGGACCAGGAAGTTCTCCAGGTTCATCCCGACGACGATCCGATGCAGCGACCAGGCGGCGTCGACCCGCAGGCCCCGTTCGGATTGAGTGCCAGCTCCCTCGGCAGGCTCGGTCCCGTCCGGCGGTACTGCCGCATCCAATGCGGTGATCAGGCCCAGCCGAGTCTCGAAGAGCCGCTGGTTCAATGACTTCTGAATTGACCCTTGCGATCCGGGCAGATCCTGGCTGAAGTATTCGAGGTTGCCACAGAAGTCGAAGACGTAGAAGTTTTGCTTGTCTTGTCCCGGACCGAACAAGTCGGGGCGCAGCCGGGTGCCGCGGCCGATCATCTGCCAGAACTTCGTTTTCGACCGCACCAGCTTGAAGAACACCAGGTTGATGACGTCGGGCACGTCGATGCCGGTGTCGAGCATGTCCACCGAGATCGCGATGTGCGGCGCCTTCTCTGGAACCGAGAAGTCATCGATCAGGGTTTGCGCATAGACCGTGCTGTGCGTGATGACGCGCGCGAAGTGACCGGCGTATTCCGGGTATTGGATATTGAACCGCTTCTCGATGAATTCAGCGTGATCCTGGTTCTTGGCGAAGATGATGGTCTTGCCCAACCGGTCTCCGCCGGCAACCTTGCCGCCCTTGTCCATCAGTTCGGCGAGCACCTTGTCGACGGTGTCCTCGTTGAACAAGAACTTGTTGAGCTCCTCCGACGTCACCGCGTCCGGGACAACGCCATCATCACCCCAGTCAAGGGCGTCCCACTCGTCCTTCTCTTCTTCACTCAGGTCGGCGTAGCGGATGCCCTGCTGCAGGAATCGGGTGCCTACCGACACCCCCACCGGCGGAACCAGGAAGCCTTCGGAAACAGCATCTTCGAGGCTGTAGGCGTCGGTAGGAACGCCGTCTTCGAGGTGAAAGAGCCGGTAGGTGTTGTGGTCAACCTCGTCCTTGGGTGTCGCGGTCAGACCTACCAGCAGGGAGTCGAACCAATCGAAGATCGCCCGGTACTTCTGATACACCGAACGGTGCGCCTCGTCGATGACCACCAGGTCAAAATATCCAGGACCGAAGGTTCGCAGCTCCCCCTCGGTATCGTTGATCAGGTTCATCATCGTCGGGTACGTCGAGACGTAAACCCTTCCATCGGTGATTTTTTCCGTGACCAGGTTGACAGTGGTCACCGCTGGAAGGTGCCTCTTGAATGCGTTGGCGGCCTGGGTGACCAGCGCCGTGCGGTCGGCCAAGAACAGCACTCGCTTGACCCAACCGGCCTTCATCAGCTGGTCGACCAAGGCGATGGCCGTGCGGGTCTTTCCCGAACCGGTCGCCATCACTAAGAGGGCCTCACGGCGCTTGTCAGCGAAGTCCTTATCCACCGCCCGGATTGCGCGATGCTGGTAATGGCGTTCGACGATCTCGGTGTCGATCGTCACGTCAGCCAGGGGCTGCCGGGCATGGCGGCGATGAATCGCCAGTTCCAGTTCGTCACGCGTGTAGAAGCCCTGGACTTGCCGGGGCGGGTAGCCGGCCGCGTCATCCCAGATCCAGTGTTCATAGCCGTTGGTGTAGAAGATGATTGGGCGACGTCCGGTCGCCTTCTCCAGACAGTCGGCGTATAGCTTCGCCTGTTGCTGCCCGATCTCGGGACTTTTGCTGGTGCGCTTGGCCTCGACCACGGCCAGCGGTAGCCCATCAGCGCCCCACAACACGTAGTCGGCGTAGCCGATGCCATGGTTGTTGGGCATACCGGTGACTTCGTACTCACGGTCTCGTGCGTCGGTCAGCGGCCAGCCGGCCTCCCACAGCAGCACATCGATGAACCGGTCGCGGGTTTCATCCTCGGCGTAATCGCGGTCATCGACTTGAGCGTTCGTGGCCTGGACTTGCTCGATCTGTGCACGCAGAGCGGCGATCTCGGCGTCCTTGGCTGCGGCCAACTCGTCTCTTTCGGCCAGCGCTCTGGCGTATGCGTCGTCCTGAGCTTTGAACTTGGCGGCGAGCCGGGCGACATCCTCACGGGTCAGCGGAGCTGATCTGGCCGCCAGCGCCGGGTCAAAGACCGCCTTGAGCGGCACCGCCTTCGGGTTGGTGGAGTAATGGAATGCCGCCCACACCATCACGTGATGCAGTTCCTTGAGCGCGTCCAGAGCGGCGCGCGGCGGAATCGGGCGCGGGTCGTGCACCGCGGTGTTGCCGAGCCTGCGAATCAAGTTGAGTTTCTGCGTGATCCCCTGGCCGGCCTTCGCGCGAAATGCGCTGTCATTGATCCGGGCCGAGAGGTCGTCCTTGTAGGGGACGGAAAGGTTCATGATGTCGTAAAGAAATTCGACCAGTTGTTCGGCGGTGCGTCGGGCGTAGAAGCACGCCGAACGCGGGTCGCTGGTCGCGTAGCTCTCCGCTTTGGTGCAGTCGGCATAGACCTCAGGCCAATCAACGACTTTCAGAAAGGCGAAGTTAGTCAACGGGCAGCCCTTCCGGTCAAAACGCCGAGGACGCGCGGCGCAAAGAACCGCCGCTTGTAGGCGTCTGCATCGAGAACGTTGAGAATACCGAGTTCCATCAGCTGACCGATGAGTTTGTTCGCCCGACCGTAGGAGATGCCCAGCACTGACTCGACGTTGCGGACGGTGAACGACGGATTCGCCACCGCGAAATCAACGAGGGACTGGGCGCTGTCGGCCCGCAACGGCGAGTTACGCACGACCTCTTTGAGTTCGTTTTGCACTGCAACCAGTTCGAGCATTTGGCGGCGAGTCGCATCTGCGGAGTCACGCAAGCCGATGCTGAAGAACCGGACAAACTCGTCCCACTTTCCGGCGGTGCTGACAGCCAGCAGGTAGTCGTAGTACTGGCTGCGGCGTCCTTCGAACCACGGCGACACCGTCAATGTCGGTTCGGTCAATACCCCCAAAGCATTCAGGTGCAGGACGATCAGCAGCCGGCCAAGTCGACCGTTGCCATCCCGGAACGGGTGCAACGTCTCCAGCTGATAGTGGGACATCGCAGCCGCGACAACGGGGTCGATCGTGCTGCTGTGGTCACGGCGCATCCAGTCGACCAGATCCTGCAACCCAGTACTCAGTTGGTCGCCAGGCGGCGGCGGAATGAACCGAGCAGCGTGCACGGGCAGCGTGCCGGGATCGGCGCCGTCGCGCACGCCGATGACGACTTGAGTGTCGCGGAGATGCCCCGAATCTGATTCGAGCGGTGTCCCGCGCATCAGGAGCCCCTGCAGGTCCTGCAGCAGGGTCGCCGATATCGGCCGCCCTTCGGCGACCCAGGCAAACCCCTGGTTTGCCATGTGGACGTAGTTGAGGATTTCCACGAGTTCGGCCGAGGTCGGTTCTTCCTCGTCAGCGGTCAGCACTTGATCCAGCGGGGCGTAGGTACCTTCCAGCGCAGCGGTGCTCTGGGCCTCCCGCCGCAACACTGGCAGCCGTAACAGCGTGGGGTCTGGAAGCTGGGCGGCGGTGCTGTCCAATGCCGCCAAAGCGGCGCGAGCAGCGGAAACAGCGAGGAATGTCGGCGGAGTGAACTCCGGCATCTGATCGGCGAGCGGGGCTGGGACGAACGCCTTGTGCCGCCACTCTCGCCCGGATGAGTCGACGCCCCCGATGTCGACGAGCGAGCCGGCATGTTCGTTTACGAACATTGTCAGGTCCACAATGTCACTCTAGTGGTACTTGTGTGACATTGTTGGTGAATCCATGTCACTTTTGAACATCGTGTCCCGGCCTACGTGTTCACGTAGGCGTATCGGCTCTGTACTGCGCAAACATCCGCTCAAACGCTTCCTCGCCGACCACCGGAATCCCGTAGGCGCGGGCCTTTGCCGCCTTGCTGCTCAGCGAGTCGGGGTCAGCGGCGACTACCAGACGAGTGGATTTGGTGACCCCGCCTGAGGTCAGGCCGGCAGCGACGATTGCCGCGATCCACTCGTCGCGGCTACGTGCCATATCGCCGGTGAACACCACCCGATCACCTGTCCGGAGAGCGAATCGGGACTCCTTCGCCTCGGCGGAATTGGCCACCGCCCATTCGAGAGCTTCGGCGACGTCATCGGCAGTGAGGCCGACAGCAGCCGCAACAGACGTGAGGTCGTCGCGCTCCGCCTCGGTGACGACCCCGTCGGCCAACGCCTCCCGCGCGACGCTGCGCAGGTAATCGCGGTGCAGCCGTTTCAGGGTGCCTCGACTGAGGCCCGCCGCTGCGGCGGTGTCGACGAGCTGTCGGGCCTCGGTGCGCGAGATCTCCCGGTCTAACAGGGCGCTTTCCAGGACCAGCAGGTAGGCGGCTTCGTCTTCCGGCAGACCGGGAATCCAGGAGGCTTCCAGAACCGTGCGCAACCATTCGTGCGGATCCGTATAGACCTGACCCCGCAGCACGGCGGCAACGTGCCGTGCCGGCGCCGACGGCGCCGGCCATGCGTAAGCGGCGCAGCGTTTGATGTCGTCGAGCCAGTCGAGGGTGTCGCAGCAGGAGGCCATCAGCCGAGCCATCAACTGCGCGGTCGCGCGCGCATCGCAGAGCGCCGAATGCGCATCGGGCAGCGCGATTCCGAATGCCTCGCAGCAGTGGGCGAGTTTGGCGGCGCCGAGGATGCGACCGGCCCACTTCATCGAGCACAGTGCTGCCGGGCGGTCGACGATGGCGTAGTTGGCCCGTTGCAGTTCGCACAGCAGAAAACGCATGTCGAAGGTGGCGTTGTGCGCAACGACCGTGCGACCGCTGAGCATGTCGAGGACGTGGCCGCTGATGTCACCGAACTCGGGCGCGTCCAGCAGATCGCCGGCGGTGATCCCGTGAATGTGCGAGGCGCCTACGTCGCGTCGCGGGTTGATCAGGGTTGTCCACTCGTCTTCGATCACTCCGCGGTCGTCGGTGAGCACAATCCCGACCTCAACGACGCGATCGGCCCGCTCCGGAACGAACCCTGTTGTCTCGAAATCGATTACCGCGAAGGCCATCAGAGTTCCCCTCGGAAAGCGCGGGATTGGAGGGAGGCGAAGAGTGCGTCGTGCGCAGAGAGAAGTGCGAGCTGCCGATCGCGTTCAGCGTCGATTCTCGACAGGACTAAGGCGAATCGGTCCTGCAGTGCGGTTGGTGGCAGCGCGATCGGTATCGACTGCATCTCGCTGGCATTGATATTGGCTTGGTTGACTGCCGCCTTCGCCATGCTCTTGCGCAGAGCCCTGCCGTACGAACTTGTCATGAATGCATTGACGAATTCGACTCGATGTTCACGGCTAAGCCGCACGCGGACAAGATAGCCAGCGAACGCAAGCGGTTCATCTGTGTGCACCACGCAGGTTTTGCCGACCTTCTCCTTGCTATTGGTGCGATTAAATAGCAGATCACCGCGTTGAAGAGTGAATTTCGGTACATCCTTGTCCGCCAAATCAATCCACTTGAGGTCACTGCGATCCAGGCGTCCCTCATCTGTCACGTTGCCCATGCGCACGATCGGCCATTCTCCGGTATCGCCGGCCTTTGCGGCAGTTCCGTATTGAACGTCCTCAGCCATGTCCCCGATCGTTCCCATGGGCCAACGCCTAGGCCAGTCCCCTGGAGGACCAAACATGTCAAGGAAAGCCGCCTGCTCGAGAAGCGCCAACCGGCCAACCACCTGGTGACGCTTGGCGCGTAGCGCGTCTGCGTGATCGAGTATCGTCGCGATCCGGCGCTGCTCGTCGGGTGGCGGATTCGGCACTCTTAAGTCCTTTAGAAACTTGAAGTGACGTGAATAGCCCGCGTTTGGTAGCCGCACCGACCGGAGGTAATGATATGCAAATTTTGGATCCCATCCCGCACGGACACTGAGCACCTTGACGCCGTCAGCACCCATAGCGAACGGGAAGTCAACATACTTCACTGCTCGAGTGTGATCGCCGAATATGATTACAGGCTGGCTTCCTTTGAAGCGGCGACTCACATCGTCAGTAAACCCGGCGACCAGCTCCTTCCCCTGGTCTACAACAGCAAACTGGCCAACCTCCGCATACTCGGACTGAGGAACCTTCGCATTGCCAGCCGACACATCCTCAAACGCGTCCAGGAAGGGCACCATCCTCACGACAGCATCGCCTTCAACTCCGCCAACCCCGCAGCGATCTCGCCCTCCAACTTCTCGATCTCCGCGATGATCTCCAGCGGCGGCCGGTGCTCGACTTCGTCGTGCACGATCTCCTTGTACCTGTTCAGCGACAGGTCATAGCCCTGGGCAACGATGTCGTCCTTGGGCACGCAGAAGGATTGCTCGGTGCGCGCTCGCTCGAGTTCGGAGCCATCACGCAAAGCCCAGCGCGAGACCACGTCCGGCAGGTCGTTTGCCTCAACCGGGTTGCGCTTGTCATCGAGCGAGAATCCGTCGGCCAGCACGTCGTAGAACCAAACGTTCTCGGTACCACCGGAGTCAGTCTTGGTGAACAGCAGGATCGCCGTCGAAACCCCCGCGTACGGCTTGAACACTCCCGACGGCAGCTTCACTACCCCGTCGAGCTTCTGCTCCTCCACGAGCGTCCTACGAAGTTCCTTGTGCGCCTTCGATGATCCGAACAGCACCCCGTCAGGCACGATCACCGCTGCGCGACCGCCCGGCTTCAGCAGCTTCAGAAACAGCGCCAAGAACAGCAGCTCGGTCTTCTTGGTCTTGACCATTCGCTGCAGATCTTTCGAGGTCGACTCGTAGTCCAGCGAGCCGGCAAACGGCGGGTTGGCGAGGATCAGCGTGTATTTCTCGGAATCCTCGCTGGCGCCCTCAGACAGTGAGTCGCGGTAACGGATATCCGGTGATTCCACTCCGTGCAGCAACATGTTCATGCTGCCGATGCGCAACATGGTGGCGTCGAAGTCGTAACCGTGGAACATGCTGGCGTGGAAGTGCTGCCGCTGCTCGGCGTTCGTCAGTACCCCAGGATGCTGGTCGCGGACGTACTCCGAGGCAGCTACCAGAAATCCGGCTGTGCCACAGGCCGGGTCGCAGATCTCGTCGCCCGGCCGCGGCGCCGTCATCGCGACCATCGCCTTGATGATGTGTCGCGGCGTACGGAACTGCCCATTGACGCCGGCAGCGGCGATCTTGGAAAGCAGATACTCATACAGATCACCGTTGGTGTCGCGGTCATCCATCGGGATGTCGTCGAGCAGGTCCACTACTCGCGACAGCAACTGCGGGGTGGGAATGGTGAACCGAGCGTCACGCATGTGCTCCGAGTATGTCGACCCGTCGCCACCGAGGCCGCGTAGGAACGGGAAGACCTCGTCGGCGACGATCTTGTGCATCAGCGTCGGGTCCTCGTGCTTGAGCTTGGACCAACGCAAATGCTGTTGGCTCGCTCCGAACAGGACGCCGTCGCTGGCGCCGGTGAGGCGCGCCTTCTTTTCGGCAAGCGTGTTCAAGTCGTCCAACCGGCGGATGAACAGCAGATAGGTGATCTGCTCGATGACCTCCAGTGGGTTGGAGATGCCACCGGACCAGAACGCATCCCAGACCCGGTCGATCTTGCCCTTGAGCTCGCCGGTTATCACTGCTGCACCTACCTGTCTGCGGCCGTCGAAGGTTGAACAGAACTGTATATAGGGCGATACCGACAGGAACGGAACCCGTGCCACGCACGCCGGCGGGCGTGCCGCAACCCCGGACGCCCTCATCCACAGTTGCCCGGTCCATCCACAGCTCGCCGTTCGACCCCTAATATTCGAACGATTGTTCGATACTCTGAGAATGTGTCCGATCCCGATCAGGTCCTTCCTCCCGCCGCGGCGGCCCGTGCGGCCATCCGCGCGGACCTGGCGCTGATCGACGACGCCCAAGCCCGGCTCCGCTGCGCTGACACCGACATCGTCGGCAACGCGTTTCGCGTCGAAGTCGCCGAACACCTCGAACTCCAGCACCGGGTCAACCGTGGCTTGTCCTACCGCATCTTCGGCGAGATCGCCGACCCCGCCGACGGTCCCGAGGACCCCCGACTGCCCGCCGACACCAAGATCACGGACCTGCTGTGGTCGCGCTTGCGTATCACCCGCGCGGAAGTCCGGCGCCGGTTCCGCATCGCAGCCCGCATCCGGCCGCGCCGCAACTTGACCGGGCCGCCGGCCCCGCCCGAGCTTCCCGAAGTCGCCGCCGCTGTCGAGGACGGCCGTATCGGTGACGACCACATCAAGGCGGTCACCAAGGCTCTCGACGAACTGCCCGCGAAGGTCGCACCGGCGGATCGCGCAGCCGCCGAACGCACCCTGGTGAGCCACGCGGCCGAACAGGACGCCGTCTTCGTAACCGCACTCGGTCACGCCATCGCCGATCACCTCAATCCCGACGGGAATTTCACCGATGAGGACCGGGCACGCCGCCGCAACCTGGTCCTGGGCCGCCAAGGCCCCGATGGGATGAGCCGACTGTCGGGATGCATCGACCCGGAAGCCCGCGCCTACCTCGAAGCAGTCATCGCTGCGGTTCGCCCTGGCCACCGCCAGCCCGAGGGCGCTCAAGAACGCGATTCCAGATCATCGGGGCAACGAGACCACGATGCACTCAAGCTGGCCCTGCGCCATGGCATCGAGTCCGGCGCCATGGGCACTCACCGCGGCATTCCGGTGACCGTCATCGTCACCACCAAACTCGACGACCTCGTCCAGGCGGCCCAAACCATGGCCGACCCGGAAGTCCCGATGCCGGCTGCGGCCCGCACCGGCGGGGGTAGCCGCCTACCGATGCGTGACCTGATCCGCATGGCAGCCAACTCGATTCACTACCTCACTGTCTTCGATAACCACTCCGATCGGCCGTTGTATCTGGGCCGCAGTAAACGGATCGCTACCTTGGATCACCGGATCATCTGCCATGCCCGCGATCGCGGGTGCACCCGACCCAACTGTCCAGAGCCGGGCTACCACTGCGAAGTTCACCATTCGACCGATTGGGCTCAGGACGGCCGCACCAACGCCGACGAGCTCTACTTCGCCTGCGGCGGAGATCACGGCGGCGCCACCCGTGGCGACCTCGAGACTCACGTAACCGACCAAGGCCGCCTAGCCTGGACTGACGGCACCGGCCCGCCGCGAATCAACCATCTCCACCATCCGGACGAACTCCTCGATTACGACGCAGATCCATAATCGCGGGCTCAGGTATCGCGGCGCGAACCGCGAGAGGATGCCACTGTGACGACCTACGCGCAGATCCGTAACAACGCGCCGCTGTGGCCGGGCGTGATGGACCGCGCGCTGCTCGGTAACCGGCAGGCACAGGCGGCGTTGTATCTGGCGGACATGGCCAAGCGCGGCAAGTGGAGCACGGTGATCCGGGAACTCGACCGCGGCGATCACGTGGTCGACATCAAGTCCTGGCGGCCCGGAGGCAAGACCTGGCTGACGGTCCTGCACCAGGCAGGTTGGCACGGCGCGTCCCCCGACGTCGCGTCCTGGTTGATAGAGCACGGCGCGCTGCGCTCCCATCGCGACGCCGCCGGTCGCACCGCCTATGACCTCGCCGTCGACCACCGGCGGTCCGATGCGCTGCTGGAAGTGCTCCGACCGCCCCCGGCCGCCCTGGACCGCGACCGGATAGCTGCGCTCAACACCCAGCTCACCGCCGTGATCGACGGCCTGATCCACCACCTGTTCCGTGATGGCGACCTGCGTCAGATGCTGCGCTATCCGCCGGTGGAGGTGCTGCACGAGCTGACCGGCAAACAGTTGTGGTTCCCGGTGCCCTACCTCTGGGGAGGATTTCGGGTAGGTCTGCACGACAACGACATCGAGCTGTTCGGCGGCTATCGAGAGCTCGACCCGATCGGCGATGTCCACATCGCGACGGTCGGTTATCTGATCACCCCCGAAGGACCATCACAGGTCTATGAGGGCTACGAATAGCCACCCATCTCACGCAACACCCCTTTGGCGATCTTGCCCCCGGATGAGCGTGGCAACTGGTCGGTGACCACAAGGCGTTCCGGCAACAGCTCTTTGGACACCCCGAGCGCCAGCAGGTGCTCGACGAGTTCGGCCAACTCAAGAGTGCCGGTGGCCGTCGGTGCGAGTTCGACGTAGACACAGACCTTCTCACCGAACACCTCGTCGCGCATCGGCACCGCCGCGGCCACCGCGATCGCGGGATGAGTCATCACCGCGTCTTCGACCTGGGCGGCGCTGATGTTCTTGCCGCCGCGCAGAATGAAATCCGAGGTCCGGCCGGTGACGCTCAGATATCCGTCGGCGTCGATCTCGCAGATATCCCCCATCCGCATCCACCCGTCGGCAGTGAACAGTTTGTCGTGGTCGATCCCGTCGAGGTAGCCGAGGCTGGTGGCCGGGCCGCGGCAGGCGGGCTGACCGCGGCCGGTGTCGGTCACGTCGGTGTCGCCGTCCTCCCCGCCGAAGAGCCGGACCGCCATCTCCGGCACGATTCGCCCACCGGTGCGCAGCCGCCGCTCCAAGGAGTCCGCCAGGGTGGTGGCGCTGAGCACTCCGGTCTCGTTGGAGCCGTAGAACTGCAGGATCTTCGCGCCGGTGAGCTCCTCGAACTGCGCGGCCGGCCGGTAGGGCAATGCCTCACCGCCGGTGAACACGACGCGCAGCGAGCTCAGATCGAACTCGCGGCTGGCCGGATCCGCCATCAGCATGGTCAATTGAGTACTGACACAGCACAACACGGTGACCCTGTGCCGGGCTATCGCGGCACAGGTCGCGGCTGCGCTGAAGCGCTCCAACAGGATCGCCGTGGTCCCGAGATGGATCGGGGTGGTGTGGCTGGTCCAGAGCCCGAAACCGAACGGCGTGGGAATGATCGGCAGGAAGACGTCGTCGGCGCTCAACTGCCCGTTGGCGGTGGCCAATCGGTGAAAGTAATGCCAGCGATTCTGGGTGTGCACCACACACTTGGGCAGGCCGGTGGTACCGGAGGTGGAGTTGATCAGGAAGACGTCATCCGCACCGAGTTGCGGCCCCGGCACCCCGGTTACGTTGGCCGCCTGCAGTGCATCGACGCTCAGCGTCGGGATGTCGAGTCCGGCCGCGACGGCGTGCCGCTGCTCATCGGTGATCAACAACTGGGCCTGCGAAGCGGCCAGAATCGCTGCCACCTCCCGGGTTCCGGCCCGTGCGCCGATACCGACCACAATCGCCCCGCAGCGCTCAATCGCCACGAACAGAACATGGATAGCCACGGCGTCGCGATGCCACACCGCGATCCGGCTTCCCGGACGCACTCCCGCACCTGCCAACCGCGCCGCCAATACGTCTGCGGCGATGTCGAATTCTCGCCAGGTCAAGGCTGCGCCGAGATAGTCCACATAGGCGTCCCGGTCGGCGAATCGCTGGGCGTTGTGGCGCACCGCATCTGACAGCGTGGTCAGGGACCACCAGCCGACGGCGTGATAACGCTCGGCCTCGTCGGGGGTGTACGCCGGCGATGACCAGGTGTCGGAAGACATCCCGCTCACCGCCTCTGATCGGTCGCCTTCACGTGGGCCTCAGTAGATGTAGTCTTCGCCGCTCGCTCGCACGGTGATGTCGCTGATACTGATGCCCCAGGGCTGGTCGATGACGTGGACCACCGCCTCGGCGAGGTCTTCGGGGGTGATCAGCCAGTACTTCACCGAGTCGATGTCGGTCTGCTCGGGTTCCAGGGTGCCCTGCGCATAAGCCCGGACCGACTGCCTGTAGCTCTCTCCGCGGGCTCCGACGATGCCCATGATCGCGGAGCCGTTGACCACGCCGTTGCCCAGGTTGGTGCCCATGACACCGGTCGGCTTGACGGTGGTCACCTTGATCTTTCCCTTCGCCTCGCTACGCAGCGAGTCCGACAAGACGGCGACCGCGGCCTTGGTCGCGCTGTAGACCCCAGCGCCGGCGATGCCGGCGTTGCCGTAGATCGACGAGATATTGACGACGTGACCACGGCCTTGGGCGATCATCTGGTCGTAGACGGCCGAGATGCCGTTCACCACGCCCTTGATGTTGATGTCGATCGCCCGGTGCCAGCGCTGCCACGCCTTCTCGTGATCGGCGAAGTAGGCCAGCGGCATCACACCGGCGTTGTTGACGATGACGTCCACCGCGCCGAACGTCTGCACCGCGTGCTGCACGGCGGCCTTCATCTGCTCGATGTCGGTCACGTCGGCGACCTGGTAGCTGCCGGACAGTCCCGCCTCACGGATCCCATCGAAGACCGCCGCCAGACTTTCGGCGCCGATGTCGATGCCGACCACGCGAGCTCCGGCGGCGGCGCACCGCTCGGCGATCAGTTTGCCGAAGCCGCCGCCGGCACCGGTGATGAGGACGACCTTGTCCTGCAGGTGCTGCGACATAGTCGGCCTCCCGGCAACACGAATGGGACTGACGGTTTCGGTGCAGTGTAAGTGGCCGCTGTCGGACGGGTTTCGGCTGGCCGATTTGCTCGGCGACAGACCGCGCGTCAGGACGCTGCGCAGCAGGTCTGAGCGCTATGGTCACTTCGTGAAGCGTCGAACGGCACTGGGGCTGCCCCTACTGCTGGCGGCGGGTCCCACCTTGGGCCGGCTCCCACGCGCCGGCGCGGACCCCGGCCGGTGGTCGATCGACCGGGCGAATCGCTGGTACCAGGCGCAGGGTTGGCCGGTCGGCTCCAACTACATCACCTCCACCGCCGTCAATCAGCTCGAGATGTTTCAGCCGGGCACCTTCGATCTGCGGCGCATCGACGCCGAGTTGGGCTGGGCTCGGTCTGCGGGCTTCAACACCGTGCGGGTGTTCCTGCACGACCAACTGTGGGCCGCCGATCGGCGCGGCTTCCAACAGCGGCTGGGCCAGTTCGTCGCAGTCGCCGCCCGCAATCGGATCAAGCCGATGTTCGTCCTGTTCGACTCGTGCTGGGACCCGCATCCCAAGGCCGGACCACAACCGGCCCCCCGAGTCGGCATCCACAATTCACGATGGGTGCAGAGCCCCGGCGCCGAGCGACTCGGGGACCGTAACTACTACCGCACCCTGTATGACTACGTCACCGGCGTGATGACCCAGTTCCGGTACGACGAACGGATCCTGGCCTGGGATCTGTGGAACGAGCCGGACAATATGGCCCGCGAGTACAGCGCTGTCGAACGATCGGACAAGCTGGATTACATCAGCGACCTGCTTCCCCAGGTCTTCAATTGGGCCCGATCGGTCGATGCCCGTCAGCCGCTGACCAGTGGGATATGGGAAGGCTCGCGGCAGGGCAGCACGATCGTCAACACCCAACTCAACAGCTCCGACATCATCACGTTCCACTCCTACGACAGGCCGGAGACATTCAGCCAGCGCATTGCCGAACTGGCGCCTCTGGGTCGGCCGATCCTGTGCACCGAATATCTGGCGCGTACCCGCGGCAACACCATCGACGGGATACTGCCGATCATGAAGCGGCACAATGTGGGTGCCTACAACTGGGGATTCGTCGCAGGTCGAACCCAGACCTACCTGCCGTGGGACTCCTGGGACCATCCCTACACCGGGGAGCCGCAGCTGTGGTTCCACGATCTGGTGCAACCCACCGGCCGCGCGTACCGGAACCTGGAGATCCTGACGATCAGCAACCTCACTGCCCGTTGACCTGCCGGGCCGGCCGCATGAACCGGACGAGGTAGCCGCGACCGGCTGATGGCGGCGCGGTCCAATGGTGGAATCATTGGCGGCAATGTCGTCGGGCACGAAGTTCGGTGACCGCGGTTCATGGCTTTCCGTGAGGAGTCGGTGATGAGTGAGACCGCGTCGAGTTCGCGGGCTGGGTCACGGGTGGGGCGTTACCTCCTCAGACGACTGCTGGGTCGCGGTACCACCGGCGAGGTCTACGAGGCGCTCGACACGCACAGAAACCGCGCCGCCGCGCTCAAGCTGCTGTCGCCGGCGTTCGGCGGGAATCCGGCATTTCGGGAGTGGCTGCAGCATGAGGCGCCGCTCATCGGGCGGGTGCAGGAGCCGCACGTGGTCCCGTTACGCGACTACGGCGAGGTCGACGGCCAGGTGTTCATCGACATGCCGCTGGTTCCCGGTGCCGACTTGGCCGCACTGTTGAAGCGCACGGGCGTACTGTCTCCGCCGCGCGCGGTGAACGTGGTGTGGCAGGCGGCATCGGCGCTGGACGCCGCACACAGCGTCGGGGTGATCCACCGCGGCGTCAAACCGCGCAACATCCTGGTGACCAGTGATGACTTCGTCTATCTGGTGGATTTCGGGCTTGCCGGTGCTCCGGGCGCCGAGGCAGCTGACGCCCAGAACGCCGGAGCGCGCTGGAAGTACGCCGCACCGGAGCTGTTCTCCGGAACCGACTTCGGGCCGGCAGTCGATGTGTACGCGCTGGCATGTGTGCTCTACCAGTGCTTGACGGGTTCGCCACCGTACCGGGCCGACAGCCCGAAGATGCTGGCCAACGCGCATCAGAACAAGCCGATCCCGCGGCCCAGCCATGCCGGAGCGACCATCCCGGCCGCCTTGGACGAGGTTGTCGCCAAAGGCATGGCCAAGGATCCGGCGGAGCGATATGCCAGCGCCGCGGAGCTGGCGACCGCGGCATATCAGGCGCTCAGCGCGCCCGATCAGCACCGGACGCTGCAGATCTATGAGACCAGCCAGCAGTCCACCGCGCCGCTGATCGATGAGCCGCAGCCGAGCACGCCACCGGGCGGGGCGGACCAGACGGCCGCGGCAGAGCCGCCGCCCGCTGCGGCAGCCGAGGTTTCCCCGGCACCGCTTCGTGAGGTGGCACCGGCCCAGCCCAGTCCGACTCCCGATGTCAGCGGCCAGTCGGGCCGGCCTCCGGTTTCGGTCGCCACCGACGACTGGTCGACGTCATCACGACGCGGGGGTCTGCGCCAAGACCCCGCCAAACGCAAGCTGCTGCTGCGGATCGGGGCGGCACTGGTCGTCGCGGTCGGGTTGATCGCCTGGCTGACAAGCCGATCGGGGTCTTCAGACCTGACTGCCGGCAGCGACACCTCGCAGTCCGCCGCGGAGGTCAGTCAACCCACGACGACGGTGTCGTCGGCCGAGGCGCAGGCCCGTCTGCGCAAGCTCCTGCCGTCGGGCTATCCCCAAGCCTCCTGTACGTCGTCCACGCCGTCGGGTGGGGCTGTCGCCGAGATGACGTGCGGTCGCAACATCGACGTCGACGGTCCGCCCGCCGCGACATACGCACTGTTCCCCGACGCCACAGCGCTGCGTCAGAGTTTCGATGACACGGTGCGGGCCACCACCGTGGTCACCTGTCCGGGCCGGATCCAGTCGCCGGGCCCCTGGCACCGCACCGCAACCCCGGACAAGACAGCCGGAACACTGCTGTGCGGCATGCGGCAGGGGTCGCCGGTACTGGTCTGGACCAACGACGCGAACCTGACGATCGGCTCGCTGCGGACCGAGCGGAACACGTCCACATTGGAGCAGTTCTACTCCTGGTGGAGTTCACACTCCTGACCGTCGATCCTGGTGAGGCGGCTGAACGCGGCCCTGTCGTCCCCGGCTCCGCTACCCGAGGCCGGGCCGGGTTCGCTCCTGGGTAGCCTGGCACCGAGCCCGTTACGATCGCATTAACCGCGTGTCGTCGGCATGCAGCCGATTTGAGGAGACCGTCTCATGAAGTCCATCTCGACCGCCTTGGCCGCGGCACTGGTCGCTGCGGGCGCCCTGGGCACCGGAATCGCCGGCGCCGACCCCGACCCGGCCCCCACGCAACCGATCGGCACCCAGGGCACGTTGCCCGAAGGCCCCGGAATCCACGGCTGGACGATCAGCGATCTGCGCCCCAGCTCAGACACCATCGCCTACCAGCCCCGCGGCACGCTGTGGGAAGCCACCGCCACCGACGAGGCGATCCAAGGCACCGTCTTCCCCATCGTCGCCAACCTCAACGCCCGTTCAGCCAGCGGCCAGAGCTACCAGGCCCTGTTCACTGTGCCCACCCCTCAGGGAATCGTTCCGACCGCGCTCACCCAGGGCCAGAAGACCAGCGGCAAGGTCTACTTCGACGTCACCGGCGACGCACCGAACAGCCTGGTCTACCAGACCGGCGGCGCGGAACTGCTCCGGTGGGTGGCGCCGCCGCCGCAGGCGCCCGCGCAGCCGGAGCCGACCGCAGCCGGGACGCAGCTCCCGGCGAACGGCGGCAGCAACCCAGCGCCGGCTGCACCACCTCGTAACCCAGCGCCGCGGCCCGCGAACCCCACGCCGGCTCCGCCGTCCGGCAGCTCCGGGACTCCGCTGCAGGGGGGCAGTTCCGGCACACCGCTGCCCTGATTCGTGCCTGCCGGGCTCTCAGATGCGGAAGCGTCCGGCGAATCCGCGCAATGGCAGATCGGCGCTGGTCAGCAGGCCGGGCGGCGCCGCCACCACCGACTTGATCGCGTTGAGAGCGGGTAGCCCGGTCACGGTCATGCCGATCGAGGCAAAGTTGTCCGGGTTAGACAGGTCCACTCCGGGCTTGGGAAAGATCATGTGCTTGTTGTAGACGCACGGATCACCGGTGACCCGGGTGATGTAGCAGCCCTTGATGTTCCAGTTCGGTTCGGTGAACGGCGTCATCTGCCATTCCAGGTGCGTCTCGACGCGCGGCACACCGTTGACCATCCCCTGGTATTTGATGTAGTTGCCGCCCAGGGAGCCTTTGGGCAGGGTGTACCAGCCCAGGTCGACGTCGCGGGTACACACCCCGAGCTCGTAGTCGAAGGTCACCTCGTCGAGAGTCAGATCGAAGCAGTCGGCCATCATCAGCACGCTGTCGGCGAAGACGCGAGTGAACTTCTCCAGTTTGGCCGGGATGTCCGGATCGTCGGCGGGCTGACCGTAGCCCACCTCGATCCAGGTGTCCCTGGAATGGTGACATGACACGTCCACCGACTCGATGGTGGTGATGTTCTCGATCTCGGCGACGTCAGCCGAACACACCACGCCAAGAATCTGATTCAGCCCCGGGTTCATCCCGGTGCCGTAGAAGGTGGCGCCGCCCTTTTCGCAGGCCTCGGCCAACAGCTGGCTGACCGGCTTGCCCGACGGGTGCGGATGGTTGTGGTCACGGTGCCAGCCGGTGATCCAGTCCGCGGTGGTCACGATGTTGATGCCTGCTTCCAGGATCGTGACGTAGAGGTCCTCGTCGGGGAACACGCCGTGAAAGGTCAGCACGTCGGGCTTGGCGGCGATGATCTCCTCGACGCTGCCCGTCGCGATGACCCCGTTGGGTGCGATCCCGGCCAGCTCGCCGGCATCTTTGCCGATCTTGTCCGGCGAATAACAGTGCACGCCAACCAGTTCGAGGTCATCGCGGGCGGCGAATCGCCGGATCATCTCGGTTCCGACGTTGCCGGTGGCGACCTGGAAGACACGAATGGGTGCGTTCATGCGGTGAAACCCTTCTGCGCTCTGCGTTCAGCGACCTCGGCGGCACTGCCGCCGATGCCGTCGGGATAGAACTGTTTGGCCCACTGGCGGATTGCGGTGAATCCCTCATACTCGGCGGTCGCCAGGGCCGGTGGATCCGAATAGCGCTGATGCGACCAGATGTGGATGTCCTGCTCGAACTGGCGGATGACTTCGCGCCCGAAATCAGCTGCCCGGGCCGCGGCGCGTTCTGAATCGCCGGACGGCGACCGGCCGATGTAGACCATGAAGCGGACGTCTGACGTGCGGTCGTCGACGGGCGTGATGGCCGAGATGGTCCGGTTGTCGATCATCCCCCAGCTTTTGGTCACCGCGATCCCCAAGCCGCCGTTGATCGCTTCCACGCCGCTGTTGACGTCCTCGATCTTCTGGCCGTCATCACCTTCGAAGGTGATGGTGAAGTCCACGTAGGACACCGGTTCGGCGAAATCGTGGCGGGTGAAGACCGGCACGATCGGAGTGCCGTGCACGAACTTGAAGTGGGCAAAGTCCACCCCGTTCTCCAGGACGTACTGCGGGTGCAGTTCCAGACCCGTGCGGAACAGCCGCTGTTGCGGGTAGTAGTCGGCGGCGGTGCGGTCGTCGAAGCCGGCGAACACATCCGGCGTGTCGAAGAACGGCGCCCGCCCCTGCGCATCGTTCCAGATGTACACCGACTCGTTGCGCTCAATGACCGGATAGGTGGTGATGCGCCGGCCGCGGTTGGGCTTGTCCTGGTACGGGATACACACGTTGCGCCCCTGCGCGTTCCACTGCCAGCCATGGAACGGACATTGCAGCACCTCGCCACAGACGGTGCCGCCGAAGCCCAGATGCGCACCGAGGTGTTCGCAGTAGGCGTTCATCACGGTCAGCTGCCCCGACTCAGCCCGCCAGGCCACCATTTCCCGGCCGAAGTACTTCATGGTGTGCACATCACCGATGCCGATCTCGTCGGACCAGGCGACTTGAAACCAGCCTGTCGGGTTCATCGACAACGGCGGTTTGGCCATGCCAACGCGTCCTCTCTGTGGTCTCCGAGCGGGCCGACTGTCGCAGCATAATGCGCGTCGCGGCAGAATCATAGGGGGCGCTATGTAAATGTTGTTACGATTCGACCGATGGCTCCATCACCGGCGCGACGCAGCAACAAGCGGGGGCAGGCCACCCGCGAGGCGATGCTGGACGCCGCGGTGCGCTCGCTGGCCACCGGCGACCCCGGCGCGGTGTCGGCCAGCCGGATCGCCAAGGAGATCGGCGCCACCTGGGGCGCGGTGCAGTATCAGTTCGGTGACGTCGACGGGTTCTGGGCAGCGGTGCTACACCGCACCGCCGAGCGCCGCGATGCCGCGATCTCGGCGTTCGGCAGCGTGAAATCCGATGCGCCGCTGCGGGAACGGGTCGCTGCCATCATCGACACACTCTATGACGGCCTGGCATCGCCGGACTCACGCGCGATCGAGAACCTGCGGGCCGCACTCCCCCGCGACCACCGCGAACTGGAGAGGCTGTATCCGCGGACCGCAGCCGAGTTGTATTCGTGGGGCAAGAGCTGGCTCACGACGTGCCATGCGGCCTTCGCCGACCTCGGAGTCGATCCCCAACGGGTACGAGAGGTGGCCGCTCTCATCCCCGGCGCCATGCGCGGGCTGGTCTCCGAGCGCCAGCTGGGCTCCTATGCGGACCTCGACGAGGCCCGCCGCGGCCTGACCAACGCTCTGGCGACGTACCTGGAGCAGTCCCGGCCCGGCTGAAATCGGGGGCTGCGTAAACCCGGCGGCCACGCAAGGATGTGAGGGGTGTTCGGCCTCGTCGTAGTTGTCACCCTTGTCGCCACCGTGGTCGGCGGCACGCTGCTGGGCAAGCGGTATCGCGTCGGCCCGCCGGTGTTGCTCATCCTGCTGGGCGGCATGCTGGGTTTGATTCCCCGCTTCGGCGAAACCCAGCTCGACGGGGAAATCGTTCTGCTGCTGTTCCTGCCGGCGATCCTGTACTGGGAGAGCATGAACACCAGCTTCCGGGAGATCCGGGCGAACCTGCGGGTGATCGTGCTCATCAGCGTCGGCCTGGTGATCGCCACCGCACTGGCCGTGTCCTGGACCGCGCGATCGCTGGGCATGGAACCTCATGCGGCGTCGGTTCTGGGCGCGGTGCTGTCGCCCACCGATGCCGCCGCGGTGGCGGGGCTGGCCAAGAAACTGCCCCGCCGCCAGCTGACCGTGCTGCGGGCCGAAAGCATCATCAACGACGGCACCGCGCTGGTGATGTTCGCGGTGACGGTCGCGGTCGCGACGGGAAGCCCGTCGATCGGCCCCGTCGACCTGGTGGGCCGCTTCGTCGGCTCGTACCTCGGCGGCATCGCGGCCGGACTGCTGGTGGGTGCCGCAGTCACGCTGCTGCGCCGCCGCATTGACGCGCCGCTGGAGGAAGGTGCCCTGAGTGTGTTGACGCCGTTCGCGGCGTTCCTGCTCGCCCAGAGCTTCCACTGCAGCGGTGTTGTCGCGGTGCTGGTGTCGGCACTGGTGCTGACCTACGTCGGCCCGCGGGTGATCGGGGCTCGTTCGAGGCTGCAGGCCTTCGCATTCTGGGACCTGGCGACATTCCTGATCAACGGCTCACTGTGGGTCTTCGTCGGCGTACAGATTCCCGGCGCGGTGCACGGGATCGTCAATGTCGGTGAGGGCCTTCGCCATGCCACGGTGCTGGCCCTAGCTGTCACCGGCGTGGTCGTCGTGACCCGGATCGCGTGGTCGGAGATCACCACCGTGCTCCTGCGCACCCTGGACCGGCGCGACGTGCAGCGGGCCCGCCGAGTGAACTGGCGCCAGCGCGCGGTGGCGAGTTGGGCGGGCTTCCGCGGCGCGGTCTCCCTGGCCGCGGCATTGGCTGTCCCGTTGACCACCCATGCGGGCGCCCCATTTCCGGATCGCAACCTGATCATCTACGTGGTCACCTTCGTGATCCTGGTGACGGTGCTGGTCCAGGGAAGCACCCTGCCCGCAGTCGTGCGGTGGGCGCGAATGCCCGAGGACGCGGCGCAGGCCGAGGAGTTGCATCTGGCACGTACCCGCGCCGCCGAAGCCGCCCTTCAGGCCCTGCCGCGGGTTGCCGACGAACTCGGCGCCGACCCGGATCTGGTGAGTCGGCTGCTCAAGGAATACCAGGATCAGGCCGAGCTGGTGGCGGCCGCCGATCGACCCAACGCGGCCACCGAACGCAACGACGTGGTGCGCCGAGTACACCTGGGCGTCCTGGAGCACAAACGCCGTGCCGTCACCGAGCTGCGCGACCGAAATCAGATCGACGACATCGTGTTACGTGCGGTGCAGGCCGAGATGGACCTCGAGGAAGTGCGATTGCTGGGGCCCGCCGACGCCGAATAGCCGCCGCAAACCCCGATTTGGCCCCCACGCGTGGGTCCGGTCACTGTCGGTGGCGACGAAGCGTCGCAGACCATTACTATCCACTTCGTGAGCGATTCCCCGGCCCAGCGATTGCGACTCGCAGGTTCAGCCACTGCGCTGGCGGCAGCCTTGCTGACCGCCCCTGTCGTGCTGCCCGCCGGAACCCCCGGCGCGGTGGCACCGGCAAGCGCGGCCTGCCCCGACGTCGAAGTGGTGTTCGCCCGTGGGCGCCTGGAATCGCCTGGGGCAGGCGCGATCGGCAACGCCTTCGTCAGCGCTCTGCGCTCCAAGACGTCCAAGTACGTCAGCCTTTATGCGGTGAATTACCCGGCCGACAACGAGATCGACAAGGGCGCCAACGACATGAGCGCCCACATCCAGAACACGATCAACGGCTGCCCCAACACCCGAATCGTGCCGGGGGGATATTCGCTGGGCGCGGCGGTCACCGACGTGGTGCTGGCGGTCCCCTTCTCCGCGTTGGGCTTCACCAATCCCCTGCCGCCGGGAGCCGACGAGCACATCGCGGCGGTTGCGCTGTTCGGCAACGGCAGTCAATGGATCGGACCCATCACCAACTTCAGTCCGGTCTACAACGATCGGACCATCGAGCTGTGCCATGGCGCCGACCCCATCTGCAATCCCGCCGACCCGAACACCTGGGAGGCGAACTGGCCGCAACACATGGCCAGTGAATATATCTCGTCCGGGATGGTAAACCAGGCAGCCGATTTCGTCGCCGGAAAGCTGTAGCCGGGCTCAGTGGGCCGGGGATGACGTCCACCGCGCGCCGGATGGCCATGGACTCAACAGTCCGGGTCGCTAGCCGTAACCACGCTTGATCAGATGTCGTGCTCCGGCCTCCATGACGGCTGGGCCGGCCACCGCGAAGTCGAACGCGTTGGCCAACCGGTCGGTGATGTTGAAGACCAGACCGACCGCCAACGCATCCTTGACCTGCGCGGGAGTGACACCAGCCGCCAGGACTGCACGCACATCGTCGGCGTCGACGCGATGCCGGCCCGTCAGCTTGCCGAGCAGGCGAAGTGTGGCCCGTAGCTCTTCGGTGATCGGGGCGGTGTCCAGGTCGGTGAGGGTGGCGGCTGCGGTCGCGTCGTCGTAGCAGAGGGTGGAGGTGGCGGTGTGCGCGGCGACGCAGAACGGGCAGTCGTTGACCTTCGAGACGTAGGCGGCCATCAGTTCTCGCTCCCCGATGGTCCACGCCGAGGGCCCGCGCATCGCCTCGTTGGTCAGCGGACCACCGCCGTAGAACTCCGGGCGATAAAACGCGAGTTTGACGGCATCGACGACCGGCTGCCGTGACACCAGCCGAATGATTCCCAGCACGGCCTTGGTGCGCAGCCGGTGGCCGTGATCCAGGATGCCCAGTCTCATCGGGTTCCCCGGTCCTCGGCGGCGGCGAGCGCCTCCAGGGCGCCGGCGTACTGCCGGGACGCCTGGCCGACCGCGGCGCACACCACGATCTCGAAGATCTGGTCTTCGCTCAGCCCTGCGGCTCTGACGGCGGCGACATCCTCGTCGGCCACGCTGTGCGAGCGCAGGGCCACCTTGTCGATCAGGGTGCTGATCGGTTCCCGCAGTCCGGTGTTGCCGTATGCCGCCCGGCGCAATTCCGGTGACGCCGTCCCGCCCCGCCCCAGAACACGGCCCAGCAATTCTTGATGTAGTTCGCTGATGTCGGACACGGCTTTTCGTGACCTCCTCATCCCCCACAGGGTCACATCGGATGGTCGCTACCCGTCCATAGTGCAACCGTAGGACCCGTGCAGTCCAGGCCTGGGCGGTTCAGCACGGCAGGTCGGCCGGCGGGGTATCCATAAGGTTGGGATCGGGCGACCCCGACATGCGCAGCAGACCCCGCACGACCCGGACGACCAACGGCCAAGATCGCGGATCGCGCAGTTTGATGCCGCCGATCAGTTGTCTGACCATGGACAGCGTGTCGAAGTAGATGCGCTCGATCGCCAGGTTCTCGTGCTCGTCGAAGACGAAGTAGGCACTCATGCGGGTGCGGTGACGTGACCCGGTGGCAGGAACAGCGCCCAGCGGCCCTAAATGCGTTCCGGTCAGCCAAAATTCAACTATCACCGCGTCGGCGCTGTGGCGCACCGCGATGATCTCGTGGTTCTGGTCGGGGAACGCCACTCGGGTGTCGTGATAGTAGCCGCGCACTGCTGCGTCGCCGTCGTGCACGGTCAGGGTCGGGATGATCTCGTAGTGAGGGTGCGGGAATGTGGCCAGCACGTCGTCCCAGTTCTGACGCACTTCGTCCCGGAAATGATCGAGCACCAGTTTTTCGCGGGCACGCAGGACTTCGACGGGTGGGATGGCGTAGCGGTCGGTCACGGCATCTCTCCCTCAGCTCTCCCTCAGCGGCCGTGGCTTCGCCGCTTGAATTGTCGGTGTTCCCGGAAATGATGCCCCGCTGCGCGAGGCGGCGAGGCACTCGACGCGCGTAGAACCTGAGTAAACCCCAATCGCAATTCATGTTGCGTTAAGCAATCTTGGGCGCTACGTTCGGAAAAACGGACGAAACGTCCGTTAGCTTCGCCAGGAGGTGCCTAGTGGAAAACGTTCGTCGCGCAAGCTGCACGGCAGCCGTCATGCTCGCGAGCGCTGGTCTTATCGCCGCCGGACCCGCCCCCATGGCCCCATCGGTGCAGCAAGCCGCCGTGGCGCTGACGTCCGACTACACCATCCTCCCCTACCCCTACCCCCTTCCGGGACCCGGCGCGGCGGATCTCTGGACTGCCCTAGAGACCAACCTGGCTCTCGCCGAAAGCGAACTGCAACAGGGCGTGTCGGACCTTCTTGGGCTTGACCTGATCGGCGCAGCCGGGAACTTCAGCTCCGCGGTGGGCAACATTTTCCCCGCCATCCCGGAGAACATCGTGCTGGCCACGGTGGGCGGTCTGCTGGGGCAGGACATCGCCAGCTACCTGGCATACGCCGGCGATTTCGACCTCCCCTCGGGCTTGGACTGGTCCACGCTCATTCCCAGCGTGACCGAACTGGCCCAAGCAGGCCTCTACGAGCTGATCGCAAGCGGGCAGCAATTCTTCGCAGGCGAGATCGTCGACGGTCTCTATCACGCCTTCGCGGGCCTGGACACCCTGTTCTTCCAGCTGCCGGCGGTCGTCTTCGTCGGCGTGCCCGCGCTGGCGGCCGACAGCCTGCTGGACCTCATCGGCCTGTAAGCACCGCAGTCTCCGGGCGTCAGGACACCGTGACGGGCCCCAACAGCTCGGGCACCTCCAGCGGGTATGCCGGCAGGCCCGGCGTGGCCGGCCGGAGTTGGGTGGCCGACGGTGCCGGCGGGGGCGTCGATCCCATGTTCCAATTGCCGTCGCTGCCGGCGGTGTAGGCCAGCCAGACCCGGTCGACGCCGGCCTGGGCTTTGGCCGCCTGGAGCAGTTCGTTCTGATATCCGGTGCGGGGCACGGCGAAGGTCCCCTGCCCCACGCACGCCAAGGCACCACCGGCGAATTGGCCGGCGCCCGAGCTGATGTGCCAGCCGTCGGGGCCCTGACAGGCGTAGGGCAAGAACTGGCCGCAGGCCTCGGCCTGGAAGCGGCCGTCGCCGTTGTGCACGGCGCACTGCTGGGTGGGGCTGGTCACCGGTTGACCGTAGGACCAGCTCCAGGCGAAGCCCGCCAGCTGATCAGCTTGTGGGTCCACGAAGTTCGGGCCGGGCGCGTTGGCACCGCACTTCATCATCTGGAGAATGTCGGCGGACGTCATCGGCTGCGCATTGCCGCCGCCGGCGAGCACGTCGACCAGCGTGCTGGAGTCGAAGAACCGCGTGTAGGAGTTCTGGTACTGGGCCCTGCTGAAGTAGCAGTCGGGGTACTGGACGGTGACCGGTCTGCCCTTCTCTGCCACATTGCTGTCGTTGAAGCCGAGGGCGTCCCACGCCGCGTTCTTGCCACAACCGCTGTTGGTATACAGCAGCACCTGTTTGCCGCTCGCCAGGATCTGGGCCATGCTCACGCCCAGGGGGATCGGCTGGTTGTCGCAGGATGAGCCGGGCTGCACCTGTGTGGGACGGAACAGCAGGTCACGCCCAGAGGTGTTGCCCAATGTGCTTTCGATGACCGCGGCCCCGGCCGGCAGCGACTTGGTGATGTCGTCGACCGGGTCGTCGAGCCGATTCTCGACGTAGAGGACGATCACCTGGTCGGGGTGGGCGTCCAGCCAGCGCCGGATCTCCTGCAAGCCGGTGACCGCGGGCTTTTCGAAGGTGCAGCCCAGGTGGTTGTCGAACCCGTGACACAAGATCGGTGCGTACCCGCCGGGGGCGCCCAGGCTGGGATACCAGTGCAGGTCGAGCTCGAGGAAGCGCATGTCCAAGTCAAGTTGGTTGACCAACGAATACAGCTGGTCGGGATCCATGCCCGACAACGTCGGCGGAACATTGGCATTGGTGTAGTTGAACGAGTTGTGGGTGGCAGGTATCTGCGCCTCCCCCAGCGGCAGAGTCATGCTCAGCCGGTACTGCTGCTCCAGCGCCCTGTGCACCGGACCTGCCAGGTAAGTCTGCACGGACCGATCGCCGATGGGGCTGCCGTTACGCAGGGCGCAGTAGTCGATCGGACCATTGATCACCCGGCACTGGCTGGCCACCAGCTGGGCCGCCGCGTCGAGAGTCTTACAGGCTGCTGCCAGTTGGCCGGTGGCGACATCGAAGCAGGCACTGATCAGCCCGTGCTTGTTGCCGCCGAACCAGCTGCACGCCTCGACGGAGCCGACTGTGCTGCAGGCGTTCACCAGGGGGTCGGTGATGTCACCGATCGCCGTGCACACCGGGTTGAAGGCCGGGCCCAGATCGGTGCAGGCAGTCGCCAGTGAGGGCGGCTTCGACGCGGGAGACATCACCTGGATGCCGATGGTGGCCGGTGTGGAGGCGCCCGCACCGTCGGTCGTGGCGTAGCTGAAGGCATCGGTGCCCACAAAGCCGTTTGCGGGGGTGTAGGTGAACGTGGCGCCGGTGATGGTCGCCGTGCCGTGCGCCGGCGGGGTGACGATGACGAACTGGGTGGCCGGGCTGGGTGGTACGGCGATCAACCCGGCGCTGACCGGGGTGGCGGTGGTGGTCACGGCCACCACGTTCTGCGCCTCAGCGGCGGCTGCTGACGCCACCCCGGGCAACCCCACTGCAGCCGCGGCGCCTCCGAAAAGCACTGCCAGCACGGCGATTACCGCGGTCCAACGCACCCGGCGGGTGGTGACGCGGGTCGTAGCGGTCCGGTGCCGACAACGCTTAACCCCATCCACCACGGACCAGACTCCTTATTCGGTTACGACACCGACTCGCTCGCGGAACGCTCAGGCAACTTCCGTAACAATGGGCATCAGAAATCACGCCGGTAACACGACACGATCACAGATCGAACTCAATGAATTCTTCGGATTAACTTGGTTTCTGGTCGCGGCAGCGGCGCGCGCGCCCTTGGGTACGGCGCGGGTGCCGGATAATTCAGAAGTCCGGCAGCAGAGCGCTCGGCTCGAGCGGGTCCAGGTCGAAGGCGCCCAGGTCCGGCGGCAGCGCACCATCGATCGGCGAGTAGGGCGCACCGATCGACTCGGCGACCGCGCGAGGCAGAAAGTTGATCAGAGCATCGACAAAGCCCGATTGGTTCAGGTCCTCGAACGGGGCCAGAAGACCGGCCAGGCCCGGGGCATCGCTGTTGAGGTAGGCGTTGAGCAGATCGGCCGGCGCTCCGATCAGCCCGACCAGCGCGCCGGTGATATCGCCGGCCGCCAGGTCATCGATGAAATCGCGGGCGAGGGTGTCGAACTCGGCGATGACGGCATGCACGGAGCTCAGCGCGGCAAGGCCGACCGGTACCTGTATGGCGTGCAGGGTGGTCATCGCTGCGTTCACCACGTTGCCGACGATGTCGATGGGGATCGCCACCAGGCGATCCACCAGCCCCAAGACCGGGAAGGCGCTGATCACGATGATGATCGCCTCCCCCAGCGCCGCGGTGATATCGCTCGAGGCGATGGCACTGAACAACGTGTCGAGCTGGTCGGGCAGGTTGATCAGCCCGTCCACGAAGGACTGGGCGGTATCCCCGAACGCCTCGAACGTTCGCTGCGCGTAGTCGAACCAGTTGGTGGCCAACTGGACCACCGTGGGCAGCGGGTCTTCCAGCCAGTGGGCGCCGATGGTGCCCAGGTTGTCGATGGTGTTGGTGATCAGGTCCACGTAGGGGTCGAAGGGACTGGCCGTCAGCTCGGCTGCCCGCACGACGACGTCAGCCGGCGTCGCCACCACTGGTGTCGCGGCCAGTGTGCCCGCGACCAGTGCTGCGATGCCGACGGTGATCCGAAGGTGACTGACTGATCCCACAACACTCATTTCATTACTGGAGCCACTACGGTAACTCTGGGCACGTTGGTCAACCCAAGAATGGGTGATTTTCGGGGTTGTGGGCGCGTCGGCCTCTCTTCTGAGGGCCCGCGGTGTGTGCCGAGCCCCGAAACCGGGGCCAACTTGTCCGCCGGTGGCATTGCAGCAAGCGGATCGTGGTGACGGCAACCCCTCCAGAGCGAGTCCTCAATTCTGGACCTAAGTCTTCTTATTCCAACCTGCAGCATCCTTTATAAGATCAATTTGCCAGATATTTGTCGGCGCCATTCAGCGATGCTGTGAAAACTGAAGGCTTAATTTGACGTAACCTGAATTACTTTTTACCTTTGACTTCCGACATCGGAAGGTGTCGGCCAATGAAACCGCCTGCCCAGCACGGTCGCTGGGCAGGCAATCGCTACCTGTTCGCGTGCAAGGGGAAGTCATGAAGAAATTGATCATCGGCGCGGCGCTGTGCGGCGCCGCATTCGCGTTCGCCGGTGCGGCCAATGCCGCGAACGGCAACAACAACCAATACGACTTCCTTTATGGCTCGACCGACGCCTTTGTTCTGGGTCCGACGGGCATCGCGACGCCATCGGCCGGCTACATCAGCAACGGATTTGACCTGTACCTCGATCCGCTGGGTTACAGCGGCAGTCTCGCTACTGTCGAGGCGTTGACCCTCCCCAACAGCTGGGACTTCCTTCGGAGCGTTCCGCAGGGCCAAGAAATCCTCGTCGATTCGATCCTCGAGGACTTCCTCGCCGGCGAGATGGGCTGCGACACGTCGGGTATCTGCACCGACCCGCTGACCATCTTCACCTACTCCCAGAGCAGCCTCATTGCCTCCTACGCCCAGGAGGAACTCATCGAGGCCGGCGTCCCGACCGACGCGTTGCGTTTCGTGATGCTCGGCGCGAACCCCGCCGCCGTCCCCACCAACCTCTACCCCACCGAAGTGTTCAACATCGAAGGCGACATCTTCGCCGAACACATCGGAAAAACCTGGTGGGACCTGCTGCTGGGCAACACCAGTTGGCAGGACATGCTCTACGGTTTGGCGCTGCACCAGGTCTACCTCGGACTGACGCCAGACCAAATCGACTCTGCCACATCGGTTGTCGACGGGATGACCACGTTCAATGAGATTCCCATGCTCGACACCGGTGAACTGATGCAAGCGCTGTTCAACACGTTCTTCGGGGTGTGACAGCTGAGGAGTTGAGCCGGGCGACGCTCGGCTCAACTCCTCACCCGGGAGGCGTCCGCATCACCCGCGGCATATATCGAGAACGTGGTAGGGCGGGCGGGGCTCGAACCCGCGACCAATGGATTATGAGTCCACGGCTCTAACCAACTGAGCTACCGCCCCCTGGCACTGACTGGCGACCATGACACTAGCGCCTGCCGCCGGACTCGCCGATGAAGAGTCAGCGGTTACGCCCCGGGCGGGTCGGGCAGCTCCATGCCGGCCAGGCGGACTGGGTCCGAGATCGACACGATGCCCACCAGTCGTCCGCTTCGTACCGTGCACGCCATCAGGGCCAGCGGCCGGCCCGTCGGACCCCAGCCCAAGATCCCGGGTTCGCCATTGACCAGGACACGACGCACGGTGATGCGCGCCCCCTGACCTCGACGAACCGCCTCGAGCACCGCGCTGGATCCGGTCGTCACGGTCACCCCGCGCACCGTGTGCTGACGCCAGGAGACCTCGGGGTCCAGCACCCGCAGCAGAGCGTCGAAATCCCCATCCCGCGCGGCGGCCAGAAAGGCATCGACGACCTCGCGCTGCGCACGCCGATCCCCCGCCGGCGTCGGTACGTCCTGGACTTTGCGGCGTGCCCGGCTGGCCAGCATCTTGGCGGCTTCTGCCGACCTCCCCACGATCGGTCCGATCTCAGCGAAGGGCACCGCGAACATGTCGTGCAGCACGAACGCCAGCCGTTCATCGGGGCGCAGCGACCCCAGCACGACCAGTAGCGCCAGCCCAACCGAATCCGACAGAACTGCGGTCTCTTCCGGTGTGTCGCGGTCGTCGGTCACCACGAGATCGGGAAAGTCCTGATCGATCGAGACCTCGGGCCGCGCGGCACGCGAACGCAGGGTGTCGATGCAGATCCGGCTGATCACCGTCGTCAACCATCCCTGCAGGTTGTCGATCGCATCGATGTCCTGCCGCGACAGTCGCAGCCACGCCTCCTGGACCGCGTCTTCGGCATCCGACCAGGAGGCCAGCACCCGATATGCCAACGCCAGTAGGCGATGACGCTCCTGCTCGAAGGCTTGCGCCCATTGCGACTCGGTGGTCATCGGTTACCTCTCGTGGTGTCGACCCGTCATAGGTAATGACGAGCCCCACCTGAGTGAGGTAACCACGAACACGAAGGAGCACGCCATGAACACCGCGTTGTGGATCATCGCCGGCGTCATCGCGGCCGGATTTGCCATCGGCGGCACCACCTTGCTGCTGCTGCCACGGACGAAGTACCGGGCGCTGGGGGCCAGCCAGCACTGGGTCGACGACTTCGGCGACAGCCACCTCAAGGTTGTCGGCACCATTAAATTGCTCGGCGCGACCGGCCTGGTCCTGCCGGCGGCTGTCGGTGTGGCGCCACTGCTGGTACCGATCGCCGCCACCGGACTGATGCTGTTCATGGCCGGCGCCGCCACCACTCGGTTCCGGCGCAGCGAGTGGCTCTATCTGGTCGGCGACACCGTCTTCATCGCGATGTTCGCGTTCCTGGCCTGGGGCCGATTCGCCCTGCAGCCGTTCGCCTGACCGGCCAACTGATCGGCCATTACCAAGGTCGGCTTACTATCCCAGGATGACCGCGGAAACCTTCGTCACCCACGCCCCCGGTGATCTCCGGATCATCGCCGACCGCCACGGTGACCCCGACGCGCGCGCAGTGGTGTTCCTGCACGGTGGTGGGCAGACCCGCCGATCATGGGGCCGGGCCGCCGCAGCGGTTGCCGAGCGTGGCTGGCAGGCGGTCACCGTGGACCTGCGCGGCCACGGCGAGTCGGATTGGGCGAGCGAGGGCGACTACCGGTTGGTCAGCTTCGCCGCCGACGTCCACGAGGTGCTGCGCACCCTGCCGCCTGACCCGGTGCTGGTAGGCGCCTCACTGGGCGGGTGCACGGCGATGCTGCTCAGCGGCGAACTCGCCCCCGGGGTGGCCAGCGCGGTGGTGCTGGTCGACATCGTGCCCAACATGGATCCCTCCGGCGCGCAGCGCGTGCAGGATTTCATGGCCGAAAAGATGGAGACCGGCTTCGCCTCCCTCGATGAGGTGGCCGACGCGATCGCCGCCTACAACCCGCACCGGCCCCGTCCCGCCGATCTCAACGGGCTCACCACCAACCTGCGCCGCCGCGGCGACCGCTGGTACTGGCACTGGGACCCTCAGTTCATCCGCGGTCCCGAGCATCAGGGTCCGATGGAGATTCACGATGTCGAGCGACTCAACGCCGCGGTGCAGACCATTCTCGACGGCGGTGTGCCGATGTTGCTGGTACGCGGCCAGCTCAGCGACCTGGTGGGCGCTACCAACGCCGAGGAGTTCCTGGCCCGGTTCCCGCAGGTGGAGTTCGTCGACGTCGCCGGGGCCGGTCACATGGTCGCCGGTGACCGCAACGACATCTTCGCCGACGCCATCCTGCAATTTCTGGCGCGGCACTCCGCCTGAGTTCAGCCGTACACGGTCTGGCCGTCGGCGTTCAGCAGATAGCGCTCGGTCCCCTCGGCGACCCGCGGTGCGTCGGCGGCCAAGGACACCGCAATCTTGTTGCCGGCGTTGCGCATCACATCCAACGTCAGCTCGATGGTCTGCGCGTCGGTGAAGTGCCGGCGCACTCCGGCTGCCACCTCGGTGCCGATGTTCGCCGGGGTCCAGATCAGCGCGTCGACGTAGCGCAGCGCCGCCTTCTGCGCCTCGCTGAGCAGTCGGGACTCCTCGAAGCGCTCGATGTCGTCATAGAGCGATTCAGATCCGCCGGCGTCCAGTGCAGTCGTCTCACGCAGCGACTTGCACAGCCGGCAGTTGTGCTGGGCGGCTCCACGCAACCGCACCACCTCGGATGTCACCGGATCCAGGGACCGCAGCCGGGCGACGGCGGGCATGAACCCGTTGAACAAGGCGTCGGCGGGGTGGCTGGTGCGATCCCAGGCGATGGTGTCCGGCCACGACACCGCGACACCCACCGCCTCGAGCCCGGCGCGCACCCGCGGAACCAAGTCGCCGATATACATCTGTACGACGGCGTCGAAGGCCTTGTCCCCCAGCGCCTCTTGAAGCCGGACACGTTGGGTGTCGGTGATCGCCGAGACGTCCACACAGAACTGTTCGGCGAATTCGATCACCGCCGGATCGGCATCGGATGTCTCGGCGCTGCTCTCGGCCGGCAGCGGCGTCAAGCCCAGCGTCTGTCCGCACACCTGGCGGACCAGGGCGCCCAGCGCGCCGTCCGAACACGCCACCAACCGGTTCAGCTCACCGAGTACGTCCATCTGATCGAGCTTAGGCTTTCAGCTTCGCTAAACCCTCGATTACCAGCACCGCAGCAATAGGCTGAAGTTCATGCGCGTCGTCGTCATCACCAAGACCGGTCCCCCATCAGTGCTGCAGGTACAGAACCGGCCCGCCCCTCCGCCGCCCGCCGCCGGGCAGGTGCGGATCGGGGTGCGGGCGGCGGGGGTGAATTTCGCCGACCACCTGGCCCGGGTCGGGCTGTATCCCGATGCGCCGAAACTGCCGGCGGTGGTCGGCTACGAGGTGGCGGGGACCGTCGACGCCGTCGGGGACGGTGTCGACCCGGCCCGCGTCGGCGAGCGGGTGCTGGCCGGCACCCGGTTCGGCGGCTACGCCGAGATCGTCAATGCCAGCGCCACCGACACCGTCACGCTGCCGCCGTCGATGAGTTTCGAGGAGGGTGCGGCCGTACCGGTGAACTATGCGACCGCCTGGGCGGCGCTGCACGGCTACGGGTCGCTGCAGTCCGGAGAGCGGGTGCTGGTGCACGCCGCGGCCGGCGGCGTCGGCATCGCAGCGATTCAGCTGGCCAAGGCCGCCGGTGCCGTGGTGCACGGCACGGCGTCACCGGGCAAACACACCCAGCTCGACGCGTTGGGCATCGACCGCGCCATCGACTACCGCCGCAAAGGCTGGTGGGACGGCCTGCCGCCCTACGACATCGTGCTCGACGGCCTGGGCGGCACCTCGCTGCGACGCTCGCTGAAGTTATTACGTCCCGGCGGACGCCTTGTCGCCTACGGACTTTCGTCACTGCAGCAGGGCGAGAAACGATCCCTGTTGCGGGCGGCGCCGCAGGCACTGGCGATGCTGCGCGGCTTCAGCCTGATCACACAGATGGAGCAGTCCAAGACGGTCATCGGCCTGAACATGCTGCGGTTGTGGGACGACCGCGGCACACTCGGACCCTGGATCACCCCACTGTCAGAGGCGCTGGCCAACGGGACCGCCGCACCGGTGGTGCATGCGGCGGTACCGTTCGCGAATGCCCCGGAGGCGCACCGCATTCTGGCCGCGCGGGAAAACGTCGGCAAAGTGGTGCTGGCGCCCTGAGGGCACCAGATCACACGGTGCGCGCCAGCCGTTGCGCCAGCAGCTCGGCGAAACGGGCCGGATCCTCCAGCGCCCCACCCTCTGCCAACAGCGCTGTGCCGTAGAGCAACTCCGCGGTCTCGGCCAGCTCGGTGTTCTCGCCGCCTCGCTCGCTGTGTGCCTGGCGCAGACCGGTGACCAGCGGATGGCCCGGGTTGAGCTCGAGGATGCGCTTGCCGACCGGCACCTCCTGGCCGTTGGCGCGGTAGATGCGAGCCAGCGCCGGGGTCATCTCGAAGGTGTCGGTGATCAGGCAGGCCGGTGACTCGGTCAGTCGAGTCGACAGCCGCACCTCTTTGACGTGCTCGGCCAGGGTCTGCTGCAGCCAGGAGATCAGGTCGGCGAAATCCTTCTCCTGTTCCTTGCGCTCGGCTTCGTGCGCGGCCTTGTCCTCCTCGGAGTCCAGGTCCACCTCGCCCTTGGCCGTCGACTGCAGCGGCTTGCCGTCGAACTCGGTGACGGTGTTCACCCACAGCTCGTCGACGGGGTCGGTCAGCAGCAGCACCTCGTAGCCCTTGGCTTTGAACGCCTCCAGGTGCGGCGATTTCAGCAGCTGCTGGCGGGACTCGCCGGTGGCGTAGAAGATCTGCTCTTGGCCGTCTTTCATGCGTTCGACGTACTCGGCCAGCGTGGTCGGTTCGGTGTCGCTGTGCGTCGAGGCGAACGAGCTGATCGCCAGCAGCGTCTCCTGGTTGTCGAAGTCGGAGAGCAACCCCTCCTTGACGACGCGACCGAACTCGGTCCAGAAGGTGCGGTAGTCCTCCGGCCGCTGCGCCTGCAGCTCCTTGATGGTCGACAACACCTTCTTGGTCAGCCGCCGGCGAATCGCGTTGATCTGGCGGTCCTGCTGCAGAATCTCCCGCGAGACGTTGAGCGACATGTCCGCCGCGTCGACCACGCCCTTGACGAAGCGCAGATACTCCGGCATCAGCTGGTCGCAGTCGCCCATGATGAACACGCGCTTGACGTAGAGCTGCACGCCCACCTGGGCGTCCCGGTTGAACAGGTCGAACGGAGCGTGCGACGGGATGAACAGCAGCGCCTGGTATTCGAAGGTGCCTTCGGCCTTCATCGCGATGACCTCGAGCGGGTCGTCCCAGGCGTGCGAGATGTGCTTGTAGAACTCGTTGTATTCCTCTTGCGAGACTTCTTCTTTGGGGCGCGCCCACAGCGCCTGCATCGAGTTCAGGGTCTGGGTTTCGACGGTGACCGTCTCTTCGCCGCCCTCTTCCGACGGTGGTGTACGGCGCTCGACCTGCATCCGGATCGGCCAGGCGATGAAGTCGGAGTACTTCTTGATCAGGCCCCGGATCGTCCACTCCGAGGTGTAGTCGTGCAGCGCATCCTCAGCGTCTTCGGGCTTGAGGTGCAAGGTGATCGAGGTGCCCTGCGGCGCGTCATCGACGGATTCGATGGTGTAGGTGCCATCACCACTGGACTCCCACCGGATGGCTTCGCTCTGACCGGCTTTGTGGGTGAGCATCTCGACCCTGTCGGCGACCATGAACACCGAGTAGAAGCCGATCCCGAACTGGCCGATCAGCTCGTCGGATGCTTCGGCGTTCTGAGCTTTCCGCAGTTGCTGGCGCAGCTCGGCGGTGCCGGAGCGGGCCAGGGTGCCGATCAGGTCCACCACCTCATCGCGCGACATACCGATGCCGTTGTCGCGGACCGTCAGGGTGCGGGCCTCTTTGTCCACCTCGATCTCGATATGCAGGTCAGAGGTGTCGACCTCGAGGTCCTTGTTGCGGAACGCCTCGAGCCGCAGCTTGTCCAACGCATCGGAGGCATTGGAGACCAGCTCCCGCAGGAATGCGTCCTTGTTGGAGTAGACCGAGTGAACCATCAGATCCAGCAGCTGGCGAGCTTCAGCCTGAAACTCCAGCTGTTCCACACGTGCGCTCATAAGCGCCGAATTTTACCGACCGGGCCGTCGGGTTTCTCGGGGGGCCAAACCGCCCGCGAATGTATGTCAAACCGCGCCGGACCGGGCCTTTACCAAATCTTGACCGGCTGTTGAATCGCCCCACCGACGATTGCCACGTGACTACCATTCAAGCCGTGGAGCTGGGGGTTTTGGGACCTCTTCAGGCCCGGCGAGACGGCGCCTCGGTCACCATCCCGGGCGCCAAACCCCGTGCCATCCTCACGATGCTCGGTCTGCACGGCGGTTCCGTCGTCTCGGCCGACACACTGATCGATCTGCTCTGGGGCGATGAGCCGCCGCGCACCGCCGCCAAGGCGCTGCAGACACACATCTCCTCGCTGCGCAGAGCGCTGGGCGACGGCTTCGTTCTCACCGAGGGAACCGGCTGGATCCTCAACACCGCGGAAGTGGACGCCCCGCGCTACAAGCGGGCCACCAAAGCCGGACGCGATGCCGCGACGACCGGCGACAGCAGTCAAGCGGTGGCCCGCTTCGAGGATGCGCTGAGCCTCTGGCGGGGCACACCCGAGCTGCCCGATTCCCGCCGGGGAATTTCGGAGAAGACGCGCTGGATCGAGGGGCACGCCGCGCTGGTCGAGGACCGCGCCGATGCGCTGCTCGCGACGGGGCGGGTCGCAGAGATCATCGGCGAACTGGAGGCCGCCGTGGCCGACGCCCCGCTGCGGGAACGGCGATGGGCCCAGCTGATGCTGGCGCTCTACCGGGCCGGCCGCCAAGGTGACGCCCTGGGCGCTTATCAACGAGCCCGGTCGCTGCTGGCCGACGAGCTCGGCGTCGACCCCGGGCCCGAGCTTCGACGGCTCGCGGGCGCGATCGTGGCCCAGGACTCCGCCTTGGATCACCCGGTGATCCAGCATGTTCCGTCGGTGACCCGCGCGGTGACCTTTCTGCTCACTGATATCGAAGGGTCGACGGCCGCGTGGGAGGCCCAGGCCGACGCCATGGCGATAGCGCTGGCCCGCCATGACGAACTCGTCGAGCAGGTGGTCACCTCCCGCGGCGGGCGGCTGATCAAGACCCGCGGCGAAGGCGATGCCACCTTCTCGGTCTTCGACCGGCCCTCGGCAGCGGCCGCCGCGGCCATCGAGCTGCAAGACGCGATCTTGCACGAGCCGTGGGCTTTGCACGACCCCATGCGCATCAGGATCGCCCTGCACACCGGCGAGGTGGAGTTGCGCGACGGTGACTACTTTGGCCGCGCGGTCAATCGCGCCGCCCGCCTGCGTTCGCTGGCCGCCGGGGGCCAGATTCTGTGCTCAGGTGCGACAGCCGAGCTCGTCGTCGACACCCTGCCCGATGATGTCGCCCTTGCCGACCTCGGGATGCGTGCCCTGCGCAACCTGCCACGCCCGGAGCATGTGTTCGAGCTCCGGCTACAAAGCGCCGAGCAGGTCGCAGAGCCCGTCGACGAACCCCTGGAACGCCCTGATCTCCCCGCGGTACTGACCGTCCCCGGAAGGTTCGTGGGACGCGGCCTGGAACTGGACCGACTGGCCAGTGCGTGGCAGACCACACTCGCCGGTGGTATTCACGCGATGCTGATTGCCGGTGAACCCGGTGTGGGCAAGACTCGGCTGGCCGGCGAATGGTCGCGACAAGCGTTCGACCAAGGTGCCGTCGTGTTGTACGGCCGATCCGACGAAGACCTCGGGGCGCCCTATCAGCCCTTCGCCGAAGCACTGCGAACGCTCGTCCCCTGCGTCAACAGCCACCGACTGCGGGGATTACGGGGCGTGGAAGCACTACTGCCCCTGATTCCCGTTCTGACCGAGGTACTCCCGGATCTGTCCGCGCCGCCGCGCGCCGACCCCGACACCGAACGCTATGCACTCTTCGACGCCGTGGTCGCGCTGCTGGAACTCGCCTCTGCCAGCGCTCCCGTGATGCTGATACTCGACGATCTGCACTGGGCGGCCAAACCGACGCTGCTGCTGTTGCGGCATCTGCTGCGCTTCGGCGACCACACCCGGGTGCAAATCGTCGCCACGTACCGCAGCACGGATCTCGACCGATCCCATCCCCTGGCGGCAATGCTCGCCGATCTTCACCGCGACGGCACCGCGGACCGCCTTGCGCTGAGCGGCCTCGACGCCGACGACGTGACCGCCTATGTCGCCGAGGCCGGATACGACGACGAACAGCTCGCCCGGGCGCTGGCATCGGTCACCGGCGGCAACCCGTTCTTCTTGATCCAGGCACTACGCCATGTTGACGAAAGCGGCGGTGTCTGGGATCCCAACACATTGCCGCAGGGTGTTCGTGAAGCGGTGAGCCGCAGGCTGTCACGGCTTCCGGCGGAGACCAATAAGGCGCTGGCCGCGGCTGCCGTGGTCGGCAGCAGCTTCGCGGTAGACCTCGTGGAGCGGGTGGTCGAGCACGACCTCGTCGACGCCTTCGACGAAGCGTGTAAGGCCGGCATCGTCATCGAAGAGGCCGGCGGCCGATACCGGTTCAACCACGCGATCGTCCGGCAGGCGCTGATCGCCGAGCTGGCGTCGGTGCGCCGCATGCGACTGCACCAACGTATCGCCACCACACTGGAAGCCACGCCCGGCGCGGACGAAGAACTGCTGGGGGAACTGGCCTACCACTACTTCGAATGCGCGTGGGCGGGCAACGCGACCAAGGCCGTCGAATATTGCCGGCGAGCCGCGGACCAGGCGATGACCCGCCTGGCCTACGAAGGTGCCGCCGATCTCTACGATCAGGCACTGCACGCGCTGGAGGAGATCGACGACGAGTTGCCCGACCGCGCAGACCAGACCGCCGATCTGTTGGTGGCACGCTGCGAGGCACTGCTTGCCGCGGGCGATATGGCATCGGCCACCCACGCGGTCTCGCAATTGCAGGCGGCGACAGTCGATTCAGCTCGTATGTCCGCGTGGGCCACCTGTTTCGATGGCCAGCTGTCGATGCTGGTGCATCCGGAACGCTTGGACGAGATCGAAGCTGCCCTGGGCGCGGCTGCCGTCAGGCTGGCCGGGTTGGGCGACACCGAAGGAGAAGCCAAGGCGCACACCGTACGAGCCGGAAGCCTTGCGCGTCTGGGGCGAATCGGCGACTGCGAGACCGCCTTGGACAGCGCGCTGACCGCAGCGCGGCACGCCCGTGAGCACCGCCGGGTCAACGCGGTCCTGGCGGGGGCACCGCTGGCGGCGGTGTGGGGCCCGAACCCGGTTCCGCGGGCCGGCGGGCGCTGTCTTGACGTGGTGAGGCTGTTGCGCATCACGACGGATTCCCCTGCGGTGGAGGCGATATCGACGCGATGCCAGGCCGTGTTGGAGGCCTTCCGTGGCCGCCCCGCCACCGCCCGACGAATGATCGACTCGGCGCGGCGCACCGTGACCGAGATCGGTCTGCGCCATGCCCTGCTCGAGGTTGAGCAGTTCGCCGGAATCATCGAGCTGGTGGGCGATGACCCCGGCAGCGCGGAGCCACATCTGCGTCAGGCCTACCAGGGCTTTCGCCGGATGGGACTGGACGCCGACACCGCCGAGACCGCCGCCCTGCTGGGCCGTACCTGCCTGGCACTCGACAGAGACGACGAGGCCGAGGAGTTGTGCACCGAGAGTGAGCGACTCTCTGGACACGCCCTGAAGGCATCGATCGCCTGGCGCACACTTCGGGCGCTGTTGTTGACGCGGCACGGCGATCATCCCGGTGCCCGGGCGATGGCCGAGTCCGCGGTCGCGCTGGCTGAACGCACCGACGCCTTGGTCGATCATGGCGATGCCTGTCTGGCATTGGCGACGGTGTTGCATGCCGCCGGCGATACGGTAGGAGCACGGGCCGCTGCGGAGCGCGCGTCGGGACTCTATGAGCGCAAAGGCGCGGAGGTCCTTGCCGCCAAAGCGCAGGCGATGCTGGGTGAGCGGGCCGCACCTGCGTCCGCGGCGTCGGCCGAATCGTCGGTGGTCGAGGTGGACAACGCGTGCGTTCGAGCCGGTGAGCACGTCGAAGACAGGGACGCCGCGATCGCCGAACCCGATTCGCTGGACACCCGATTCGAGGCAGTGCGTCGCGTGCAGAACAAGGCAATGTTGGTGATCCAGCGGTTCTACCCGAATTTTGCGGCCCGTGACTGGAAGGCCATCGCCGAAGCAGCGGCCGACAACTACTACATCGATGATCGCCGACGAACTGTCAACACCGGTATCAGGTATGGCCGAGATGCCGGAATCCAGGAGTTGCAGGCGACCGCTGAGGTGGGCTTCTCGATCATCATGTCGGACGCCCTGGCGACCCGCGGCGAGCGCCTCGTCCTCACCCGTGTTCAGGCCTCCGGCCCCGACCCCGAGGCGGTTCACAACGATGCCCTCAACGTCATCGAGATCGACTCAGACGAGAAGGTCGTGGCAGCAGTGGTGTTCGATGTCGACGGCTTCGACGCCGCCATCGCTGAGCTCGACGCGCGATACCAGGCCGGCGAAGCCGCCGACTGCGCGGAGACGTGGTCAGCGATCACAACGGCTTTCGTCGCGATGGGCAGGGGTGACATGCCGGCGGCGCTTCGCGGCTTCACCGACATCGACCACCGCGGGCTTGCGATCTACGTCGAAGCGGTACATCGGTTGACCGACCGCGGCGCAGTGATCACGCATGTGGCCAAAGGGACATCGCAAGATGGTTCAGACGTCGAGTGGCGCATGGTCGACACCCTCTTGGTCGACGGCGGTCTGATCAGCCACTGCGAGATGTTCGACGAAACAGACCTCGACGCCGCCCTGGAGCGGTTCGAGGAGCTGCAGTCGTGCAAGCCGCGGCGATTGCACAATATGGCCAGCCAGGTATCCCAGCGCTTCATAGCCCTGTTTGCCGCCCATGACTGGGATGCCATGGCCGACATATGGGTGGACGACTACTACCAAGACGATCACCGCAGCATCGTGAATGCCGGGATGCGACACGGCCGCGAGGCGGCGCTGGCCAATATGCGGGCTGTCGCCGACCTGAATATCACCGACGTCGATGTGAGCGATATCGCGACGCGCGGGGAGCACCTCATCCTCACTCGGAGCGTTTTCTCGTTCCGGGACCAAGACCCTGAGGCATTCGTCGCCGAGCAACTCGACGTCGGGGAGTTCAATGCGGAGCGGCGGTTGGCGGCGAGTGTCTCGTTCGACCCCGACGACTTCGAGGCCGCCCTCGCCGAGCTTGACGCCCGCTACCTGGCCGGCGAAGCGGCACCCTACGCACGCACGTGGTCGGCGCTCACCCAGACCTATGCCGCAGCGGACAGGCAGCAACTCAGGCTGACCCCGGACTGCGTGAACATCGATCACCGCCGGATCCCGACAAAGGCCGGCGGCCTGGCCCGATACCTCCGCGCGTCATGGGATGAAGCGCAGAGCTTTCGCGTGTACGTCGAGGCGGTGCATCGACTGGGCGCCCACGGAGCGGTCTTCACTCAAGCGGCACGGGGGTTATCGGATCAGGGCTTCGAGGCCGAATGGCGAGAAGTCATCCTGGCCACGGTGGAAGGTGACCTGGTCAACCGTTGCGAAGTATTCGATGAAGCAGACCTGGACGCCGCGCTCGCCAGGTTCGACGAGTTGGGCCGATCGATGCCCGCGCTGGAGAACGCAGCCACCCGGAACTGCGTCCTGGTAGCCGAAGCATTCAACCGCCGCGACGGGGACGCCATCTTCGCGCTTGCCAACGACGATGGCCGCCACGATGACCGGCGCAAAGGTCTGCGCTCGGTCCTCGACGGCCCCGAACGACGGAAGGTCATCGACGCCACCTTGACGACGGTCCCGAGCACTTGGCGGTTGGAGGTCCAGCCCATCGCCGTCCGGGGATCTCGACTGTCGCTGACCCTGGACCGCTATCGCGACGTCGGCGACCCTGATCACACTGTGGTCGTGGAGTTGTTGCATCTCATGGACGTCGACACCGCCGGCCTGATGCAATACACCGTCACCTTCGACGTCGACGACATCGACGCTGCCTTTGGCGAACTCGAAGCTCGCTACCTCGCGGGCGAAGCCTCCGCCTACGCGTCGATGTGGTCGGTCGTCACCGACGCCTATGCCGGTTTCAACCGGCGGGAGGTTTCTCCGACGACGCCGGACTGGATCAGCATTGACCACCGGCGGGGGGCGGGTTTCGACTCCGGTGACATGATCCGCTACGTGGAGGCCGCCTGGGCCGATTCACCGGACACCAGGATCTACATCGCCGCCGTGCATCGACTGAGCCAAACTGGCGCCGTCGTCACCCATGTGGCGCAAGGTATTTCACAGGACGGCTTCGAGGCCGAGTGGCGCGATATCAGCGTCATGACCATCGACGGCGACCTGATCAATCGTTGGGAACTGTTCGACGGGGACGACCTCGACGCCGCGCTCGCCCGGTTCGACGAGCTCAGCTGATCGCAGCCGCCGTCATTGCGCCTGACTCACCGACGACATGTGGAAGTCGGGAATCCGCAGTGACGGCATCACCGCCCGGGTCGCCCAGTCGCCCCATTCCCGGGGCAGCGTCGGCTCAGCGATACCGGCCTGGGTGGCCCGGCGCAGCAGGTCCAAGGGGCTCTCATTGAACCGGAAGTTGTTCACCGCCGCGGTCACCGTCCCGTCCTCCACCAGATAGACGCCGTCGCGGGTCAGTCCGGTCAGCAGCAGCGTGGTCGGATCCACCTCGCGGATGTACCACAGTGTGGTCAGCAGCAGCCCACGCTCGGTCGAGGCGATCATCTCGTCCATGCTGGCCGAACCGCCCGTCATCAACAGGTTGTCGGCGGCCAGGGCAACCGGGACGCCGAACTCGGCGGCGGCCGCCCGCGGGTAGGCCAGCGCATTGATCACCCCACCGCGGATCCAGTCCACGCAGCCGATGTCCAAGCCGTTGTCGAACACCGACACGGTCTCCGCCGAGGTGCCGGTCGCCACGAACGGCGCGCACTCGAGCCCGAAGGCGTGTGGATCCGAATACAGGGTCAGGGGCAGTTCGGACAGCCGCTCCCCCACCCGGGTGCCGCCGCCCGGCGCCGACAGCGCGGTTCGGCCTTCCTGCGCGCCGCGGCCGCCCATGGTCCAACCGAGATAGATCATCATGTCGGCGACAGTGGAAGGCGGCATCAATGTCTCGTAGCGTCCGGCCGGCAGTTCGACGCTGCGCGCGGCCCAACCCAATCGCGTCGAGAGCTGTTCCAGCAGGGAATCCGTCGGCACGTCAACGAAATCCGGGGTGCTGATGCCGGCCCAGGCGCTGGCGCCAGCGCGTTTGGCGTTGATCTCCACCGTTCCGGTGGGCTGAGTGAACCGCCTCCGCAACCCCGTCGAGGACGCCAGAAACGTTGTCTCCACCTCGTGGCGGGCGAAACCATACAGCTGATCTGCGCCCCGAAAGCCACGGCTCAAGGAGCCGGCCAGCTCGGCGAAGACCTCTGCGCCGGTCTGCGGGACCGGGGCGTCCCAGTCGACCGGGACCGTGGTGCCGCCCAACAGTTCTGCGGCGTCGCGGGCCTCGGGTGCGCCCGCAGCCGCCTCCGCCGAGGCCGCGACCAGCTCGGGTATCAGCGCCGGATCCACCTCAGCCGAGCTCAGCGAGCCGACCCGGGACCCCTCGTCGTCGGAGACGATCGAGACGACCGTGGTGGTTCGGCTGCTCGACACCCCGTTGGTGGTCATCGAGTTGCCGGCCCAGCGCAGCGACGCCTCGGTCCGGTCGCGGACCAGCACGATGGTCTCGGTGTTGGCGCTCTTGGCCGCCGCCAGCGCGGTGTCGATAACGTCTTGCGGCCCGATCATTCCCGGCCCCCCTCGCTGCGTGTGTTGAGCACGTTGATCCCCCGGAACAGCGCCGACGGACAGCCGTGGCTGACCGCGGCCACCTGACCGGGCTGCGCTTTGCCGCAGTTGAACGCCCCGCCCAGCCGCCACGTCGAGGCACCGCCGACAGCCTCCATCGCATTCCAGAAATCGGTGGTGGTCGCCTGATAGGCCACGTCGCGCACCTGCCCGTCGAGGCGGCCGTCACGGATTCGGAAGAACCGCTGTCCGGTGAACTGGAAGTTGTAGCGCTGCATGTCAATCGACCACGAGCGGTCCCCGACGATGTAGATGCCGTCATCCACCCGGCTGATCAGATCTGCGGTGGACAGGTCCTCGGTCCCGGGCTGAAGGGACACGTTGGCCATCCGCTGGATCGGGACATGGTGCGGCGAGTCGGCGTAGGAGCACCCGTTGGACCGTGACTGACCCAGCCGGGGCGCGAACACCCGATCCAGCTGATAGCCCACGAAACGCCCGTCGCGCACCAGGTCCCAGCTCTGGGCTGCCACGCCTTCGTCGTCGTAGCCGATGCTGGCCAATCCGTAGGCCACCGTGCGGTCGGCGGTCACGTTCATCACCGGCGATCCGTACTGCAACGTGCCGAGCTTGTCCGGGGTGGCGAACGACGTACCCGCGTACGCCGCCTCGTAACCGATGGCCCGGTCGTATTCGGTCGCGTGCCCGATGGATTCGTGGATCGTCAGCCACAGGTTGGTGGGGTCGATCACCAGGTCGGTCGGTCCGGCGGTCACGCTGGGCGACTTGACCTTCTCGGCGAGCAGCACTGGAAGTTCGCTCAGCTCGCTCGACCAGTCCCAGATCTCATCGCCGGCGACCGCTTCCCAACCGCGCGCGGTCGGTGGCGCCAGCGTTCGCATCGAGTCAAAGCCGTCCGGGCCGACGGTGACCGCGTCGCAGACCGGCATGAGCCGCACCCGCTGCTGAGTGATCGAGGATCCGAACACATCGGCGTAGAAGGTCTGCTCCTTGACCGCGGTCAGCGCGGCCGTGACGTGGTGCACCCCGTCGGCGGCGAGCAACCGGCCCGAATAGTCCTCCAGCACGTCGATCTTGTCCGCGGTGGGTACGTCGAACGGATCGATCAGATAGTCCGACACCCAGGTCGCGTCGCGGTACACCGGCTCAGCCGCCAGTTCGACACGTTCGGCGTTGAGCACCGCCAGCGTCTTGGCGACCTGCACCGCACGCCGAGCGGTGTCCGCCGCGACGCCCGGCGCCAGCTCGGCATGCGAGGCGAAACCCCAGGTGCCGTCGACCACCACCCGCACGGCGAAGCCGAGCTCACGATTGACGACGGAGGTCTCCAACTCGCCGTCGCGAAGCCGGATCACCTCGGTGGCGATCCGGTGGATACGCAGGTCAGCATGCTCGGCCCCGGCCGCTGTGGCCGCCGACAACGCAGCGTCGGCCAGCTCGTGGCGGGGCAGGGCCAGAAAGTCGGCGTCGATCCCCCGGTTCGCTGTCACCCGTCCACCGTAACGACGTAGCGGTGGTTGACCACGGGATAGGTGTCGATAAAGATCACGGCGTGACAGCACCCCGGCGACTGGTGGAAGACGGTGTTCGACACTACGGCCGCTTTCCGGGCCGAGTCGGCGAGACCAACTCCGTCGATGCACACCGCGGCCTCTCGCGCCTCTGGCGTGAATTTCGGCTCAAGGAATGGATCGGTTTCGCCCTGATCCACCCCGAATTGTCGGGCGCCATGATCATGCAGGACGTGAAGTACCTGGCGTCATCGGAGTTGTTCGTCCGTGATCGGGAAACCGGTGTCCTGGTGGAGAAAAGCACCCGATTCCGGGGCGCCACCTTGGACCTGCCCGACGACCTGCTGCACGGTGGCCGCTGCCGGGTCGCGACGCGCCGCTACCGGCTCTGCTACGACTTCGACATCGACAGCGGCACGATCACCGTGCGGATCGACTGCGCAGCAGATCGGCACGGGCCCGCGATCTCCGGTGCGTTGACGCTGTATGTCGAGGGCGCCGCACCCCCGCTCAGTCTCAGCGCCAGACTCACCCCGGCGATCGACTACTACACGTTCAAGCAGCCCTTTCCGGTCGACGGAAGGCTCACCGTCGGTGACCGAACCTATGTCTTCGAGCGGGCCCGCGATTTCGCCATCCTCGACGAGCATCGTTCGCAGTTCCCGTACTCGACGTCGTGGACCTGGGGCACCTTTGCCGTCGCGATGGCCGGCGGGGTGGTGGGCTCCAACTTCGTCGACCGGCAGGAGCTCAGCGACGACGATGACGAGTCGGCGAACTGGGTTCCCGGCGCCGTGGAACCACTCGCGGGCGTCCAGTTCGACTTCACCTCCGACGATCGCGTGCACATCGGCGACCGCGACGGCCGGCTCGACGTGACCTTCACCCCCGAGGGACGCAAAGCGGTCAAGGCCAACCTGGTCGTGGCCGCCGTCGACTACTGGCAGCTCGCCGGGACCTACCGGGGCACCGTCACCTCGTCGGCCGGCGATTCCTACTCCTTCGACGACGTACCCGGGGTGCTCGAGCGGATGAAGACCCGTTTTTGAGTCGACCCAACCGCTTTAATACACCTATGAGCCGCCGCGCCTCTCGCTCTGCGGCGCTGGGTTACGCGCTGCTCGCCCCCAGCCTCTTCGGCGTGGTGGCGTTCCTGCTGCTGCCGATGCTGGTGGTGGTGTGGCTGAGCCTGCACCGCTGGGATCTACTGGGGCCGATCAGTTATGTCGGCGCGGAGAACTGGCGATCAGTGCTGACCGATCCGGCGTTCGGCAATTCCCTTGTGGTCACGGTGCTTTTCGTCGCCTTCGTGGTCCCCCTGCAAACCGCGCTGGGGCTGGCGGTCGCTCTCCTGCTGGCGCGCGGGTTGCCCGGCAGCGCCCTGTTTCGCACCATCTACGTGCTGCCATGGATCTGCGCACCGTTGGCGATCGCGGTGCTGTGGCGGTGGATTCTGAGCCCCACCGACGGCGCGGTGAGCACCGTGCTCGGGCATCGGATCGAATGGCTGACCGATCCCGGACTGGCGCTGCCGGTGACCTCGGCGGTGGTGGTGTGGACCAACGTCGGCTACGTCGCGCTGTTCTTCCTGGCGGGCATCCTGGCCATCCCCACCCAGGTGCTGTCGGCGGCACGCATCGACGGGGCCAACGGCTGGCAACGGTTTTGGCGGGTCACCTTGCCGATGCTGCGCCCCACCATGTTCTTCGTTCTCGTCACCGGCGTGGTCAGCGCAGCGCAGGTGTTCGACACCGTCTACGCGCTCACCGGGGGCGGCCCGAGCGGCCGCACCGACCTGATCGCTCACCGCATCTATGACGAGGCATTCGGGGCGGCGGCGATCGGCCGGGCCGCGGTCATGGCACTGGTGCTGTTCGCCGTCCTGGTCTGCGTGACGGTCGTTCAGCAGCTTTCGTTGGGCCGGCGGGTCAGCTACGACCTCACCTAGCTACAGGTCACTTCGATTTCGAACGGCTTGTTCACCGGCTGCATCGGGTTGGCCATGTCGATCCCGGTCGCGGTGCCGCTGATCTTGTAGGCGTTGCCTTCTTTGCTCGCCGAGGCCTCGCCCTGGCCGGTACCCGCGGTGTATGCCAGCGTCACGCCGTTGACGTTGCCCAGACCGACCGACTTCACCTCGGGAGGGTTGGCGTCGGTGAGCACCGCGGCGATGCCGGTGGCCGCTCCACCGATCGCGATGTTGACGTCGCCGTTCAGCGCCGTGCACACGGTGGTGCCGCTGACGTCCTGGTCTTGGCCGTCAATGGTGACTTTGGTGTTTGCCGCAGCACCGTCGACGCTGACCGACACACTGGTCTCACTCGAAGAGCTCACCGAGCTCGACACGCTCGAAGAGGAGGAAGCGGCGGGTTCCGACTTCTTGTCGCTGGAGCACCCAGACAGTCCTACTACCGCGATTGCTGCCGCTGCTGCGGCAACCGTTACTGAACGCTTCACCGGTACTCCTTAGTTGTGGGTGGTCACGCGCCTGGTTTCGTGCAATTTGCTGGGCGCGGCAGGGGTCCGGCGGGCTAGGCTTTACCCCGCATCCTGATCAGATGGCGGTGTGCTGACGCCCGTGGCAGACCGCCCGCCACGCTCCTTGGGAGTGTGGCGGGCGGCCCAACCTCGGCGCATCAGGTAATTACCTGATATTTGCTCCAGAGTGCGTGGTCCCGGACCCGACGCGGGAGGGGTTTGGCTGTGGTGAGCCGGCTGCTCGAACGCGACACGACGCTGGCCACGCTTCAACACTGCTATCGAGCCGCCACCCGCGGGCACGGCCGATTGGTGCTACTGCGTGGCGAGGCGGGGGCAGGCAAGACCGCGGTGATCGCCCACTTTCTGACCACGCTCGATCCGGACACCCGGGTGCTGCGGGGCTGGTGCGACGGCCTGGCCAACCCGCGGCCGTTGGGCCCGTTCATCGACATGCTCGCCGGCCTTCCCGCCAGCCAGGCGAGCCCGATACGCGCCGCCGTCGACGCCGGGGACACCGAGACGATCTATGCCCGCCTCGTCGACGCCGTCCGCGCAGATCCCTCGGTGTTTGTGATCGAGGACCTGCACTGGTCTGACGACGCCGCCCTGGATCTGCTGCGTCATGTGGCCCGGCGGATCGACACGCTTCCGGTGCTGTTGCTGGCGTCCTACCGCGACGACCAGATCGGCCCAGCCCATCCGCTGGCTATGCTGTTGGGCGATTTGGCGACCTGGGCGACCGTCACACGCACGGAGCTGAACCCGCTCAGCGCCGCGGCGGTGGCCGAATTGGCCGCCGGCAGCGGCTGCAACGCCCAAGCGCTCTACGGGCTTACCGGCGGGAACCCGTTTTTCGTCACGGAGATGTTGGCCGCGGGGCCTGATGCCCTCGGTGAGGGTGCCCTGCCGTGCAGTGTCTCCGAGGCGGTGCGGGGCCGGCTCGCGCGGTTGACGGCCGCGGGACGCGAAACCGCGCAGGCGGCGGCAGTCTGCGGGCCGCGCGTGCACCCGGCCCTGCTCGAAGCGGTATCGCCGGGTGCGGCAGGCACGCTGAGTGAGTGCCTGGCCGCCGGGGTGCTGGTGGCCGACGCCGACGCGGTGGGATTCCGTCATGAGCTGACTCGCCGTGCCACCCTCGAACAGATCCCCGACTATCAGCGCCGAGTGCTGCACAAGCGGGCACTGACCGCACTGGCCGAACCCCCGATCCGTCCGGACACGCTGGCAGCGTTGACGTTTCACGCCGAACAGACCGGTGACACCGACACAGTCATCGGTCACGGCCCGGCAGCCGCCGAGCGCGCCGCAGGATTTGGCGCGCACAGGCAAGCCGCAGACCTGTACGCGTTGGTGCTGCGCCACGCCGGCACCGCCCCTGATACGCACAAGGTGGTCTGGCTCGAAAAGCACGCGTACAGCAGCTATCTGACCGGCCGGACCGGACCCGCGGAGCTGTCCTGGCACGAGGCCATCGCATTGCGACGCCGGTTGGGGAACACCCACCAGGAGGCGCAGGATCTGCGCCGGCTGTCGCAAGTACTGCAGCTGCAGGGGCGCACGTCCGAAGCCTCGGCGGCGGCGCACGCGTCATTGCGGTTGCTCGAAGGCCTCGGCCCGTCCCCGCAGCTGGCCTGGTCGCTGATCAACATGGCGCACCTCTCCGCCCTAGCCGTAGACCCCGCCTGCGCCCGCTATGCGACCCGCGCGAAAGCTCTCGGCTCCCAGTTCCAGGACGCCGCCGTAGTGATCCATGCCCGCGGATATGCGGCACTCACCACGGTGTTCTGCAGCGACACCGGCTGGGACGACGTCGAGGAACTATGGCGAGAATCAACCGCGGCCACCGGGTTCGAGGAACACAGCGGCAGTCTGGGCATCCTCCTCGGCACGCTCGCCGTCATGCGCGGCGAATACGGCCGCGCGCAGCGTCAACTCGCCGACGTCGAGGCCTACCTCGGCGACCGCGCGCTTGGCATGTTCGGAGCCCTGGTGGCGGGGGTTCAGGCGCTGACGTCTCTGGCCGCCGGCGACTGGTCGTCTGCCGCCCTGACGGCCGAGCAGATCCTGGCCCAGCCCGAACTGCCGGCCCACCACCGGATCGCACCGTTGATCACCCTCGCCCTGATCCGGGCCCGCCGTGGCGAGGAGGCGGTGTGGCCGCTGCTCGACGACGCCCGTGCTTGTGCGACGGGCAGCCTGCTGCGCCTGGCCGTGTACGCCGCCCGTGCCGAAGCCGCCTGGCTGGTCGACGACGATGAGTCGGCCCGCCACTGCGCGGCCGAGGCTCGTACGGACTCCGGCACGGCGTGGCTCGGGGGATCCGTGCGGCGCTGGGCTCATCTGGCCGGTGACCAAGCCGGTAGTGACGTGCTGGCTGCCACACCCTACGAATGGGAGATCAGTGGCGATTGGTGCGCGGCCGCGCGGGAGTGGACCCTTCGCGGCTGCCCCTACGATGCCGCCATCGCTCAACTCGGCGGCGACATCGATGCCGTTGAAGCCGCGCTGGGCACCTTTCGTCAGCTTGGCGCCCGCGCCGCGGCCCGCCGGGCCCAGCAGCGCCTCGCTCATCTGCGCGGTCGCGATCCCGATCGCCGCCGCAAAGACACCAGCGCTGACCCACGTGGCCTCACCAAGCGCCAACGCGACGTCCTCGAACTTCTTGCCGCCGGGCGCAGCGACGCCGAAATCGCTGCGGCCCTCTACATCAGCACCAAGACCGCCAACACCCACGTCTGTGCCATCATGGCCAAACTCGGCGTGCACAACCGCACCCAGGCCGCCGCCTACGCCTACCAACACCCCAGTGAGCTGTCCGCCCCATGCTGATCAGGACTTCCCCGCATAAGCGCCTTCGGGCCCTTTCGGTCTACGCGCTGCTCACGGTCGGCGCACTGATCACCCTGGCGCCCTTCGGCCTCGGGCTGTTGACGTCGTTCACTCCGGCACACCAATTTGCCACCGGCTCCCCGCTGTCGTGGCCCCACCCGCCGACGCTGGACAACTACGGCGATCTCGGTGGCGCCGGATTCGGCCGGGCGGCGGCGGTCACGACGCTGATGACGGCGGTGATCGTGGTGGGCCAGTTGAGTTTCTCGGTGCTGGCCGCCTACGCGTTCGCGCGGTTGGAGTTTCCGGGTCGCGACAAACTGTTCTGGGTGTACGTGGCGACCCTGATGGTGCCGGCCACTGTGACGGTGGTGCCGCTGTATCTGATGATGGCGCAGCTGGGGCTGCGGAACACGTTCTGGGCGTTGGTATTGCCGTTTGTGTTCGGGTCGCCGTATGCGATCTTTTTGCTGCGTCAACACTTCCGCACCGTCCCCAATGACCTGATCAACGCCGCGCGCCTTGACGGCGCGAACACCCTGGACGTGATCGTGCACGTCATGATGCCGGCCAGCAGACCGATCCTGGTCACGCTCGGGCTGATCACCGTGGTCTCACAGTGGAACAACTTCATGTGGCCCCTGGTGATCACCAGCGGCGACAAATGGCGAGTGCTCACGGTGGCGACCGCCGCCCTGCAGTCCCGCTACAACGCGCAGTGGACCCTGGTGATGGCGGCAACCACCGTCGCGATGATTCCACTGATCGTGCTGTTCACGATTTTCCAGCGTCGGATCGTGCAGTCGATCGTCGTCACGGGAATCAAGTGAGCCGGCCGCGATTCTCCACCGTGTTCGCCGCGGCGGTGGTGCTGCTGGCCGCCCTGCTCTGCGTCGCGGCGGTCCTGCTCGACGGAGCCTCGAACCGGTCATCGGCCGGCACGACGGTGGTGACGGTGCGCCTGTGGGACGAACAGGTCGCGAAGGCCTATCGCGAGTCTTTCGCCGCATTTCACCGCGTCCACCCCGAGATCGAGGTGCGCGTCAACGTCGTCGCCTACGGCACCTACTTCGACACGTTGCGCACCGATGTCGCCGGGGGCGGCGCCGACGACATCTTCTGGCTGTCCAACGCGTACCTGGCCGGCTACACCGACAGCGGCCGGCTGGTGAACATCGATGCGGCGGGCGCGGACTGGGACCCGTCAGTGGTCGCTCAATTCACCCGCGACGGGACGCTGTGGGGAGTCCCGCAGCTGACCGACGCAGGGATCGCGGTCTACTACAACGCGGATCTCCTGGCCGCCGCGGGGATCACACCCGCTGCGCTGGAGGACCTGCGCTGGGATCCCCAGGGCACGCACGACACGCTGCGGCCGCTGCTGGCCCGGCTCACCCGCGACAGCGCCGGACGCACCGCCGACTCCCCCGGCTTCGACCCACGGCGCGTCAGGCAGTGGGGCTACAACGCCGCCAACGACCCGCAGGGTATCTACCTGAACTACATCGGATCGGCGGGCGGGGAGTTCCAACGCGGCGACGAGTTCGCCTTCGACAATCCGGCAGCGGTCAGCGCCTTCGGCTACCTGGTGCGGCTGATCAACGACGACCACGTGGCACCGCCGGCCTCGGAGACCAATACCAACGGCGACTTCTCCCGCAATCAGTTCCTGGCCGGGAAGATGGCGCTATTCCAATCCGGCACATACAACTTGGCGGCCGTTGCCGATCAGGCGCCGTTCTCCTGGGGGGTGGCCATGCTGCCCGCCGGGCCGGTCGGCCGCGTCAGTGTCACCAACGGGGTCGCCGCCGTCGGCAACGCCGCATCCCCGCACCCCGCGGCCGTACGGCAGGTGCTGGCCTGGCTGGGCAGCCGCAAGGGCAACGCCTTCCTGGGGCGCCACGGGGCGGCGATACCGGCGGTGCTCAGCGCACAACAGGTTTACTTCGACTACTGGGCGAAGCGCGGTGTCGACGTCACTCCCTTCTTCGCGGTGCTCGATGGGCCCCGCATCCCCGCCCCGGGCGGTGGTCCGGGATTTGCCGCCGGCAACCAGGCCATCAAGCCCTACTTCGACGAGATGTTCCTCGGCCGCTCCGACGTCGGCACTGCCCTGCGCCAGGCGCAGACCGCCGCCAACGCCGCCGCCCGCCGCTGACCACTCCGCGAAATCGCGCTCACGCAGGGAAACTGCGAGTGGCTACCTGCGTGAGCGGGATCTCGCGGGGTATACCGGCCGTCCCCGCCATCCCCGTGACCACAATGCGTTCGCGACCCGGTCGATGACGCCGGTGACGGTGTCCTCTTTGATCACCCGGTTGTTCAGCCAGCCGAGCTGAGGCAACGTGCGTTCCCGGTAGTGGTCCCTGACGTAGGAGTTGCGATCGGTGCGGTGTACCTCGCCGTCGTACTCGGCGGAGACCTTGAACTCCTCCCAACCCATATCCAGGACCGCGAACAGGCGCCCATGGGCGTACACCGGAATCTGTGTCTTGGGCACGGGGAACCCGGCGTCGATGAGAAGGAGCCGGAGCCAGGATTCCTTCGGCGATTCCGCGCCTGCGTCCACCAGGGGTATGAGCTTTCGAAGTTGCTTCAGCCCCCGTGCACCGGGGTAGCGCCGGGCGATGCCCAGCACATCGTTGGCCCCGAATGGCGTCGCCCGCGCCAAGGCATCGAGACGTGCCAAGGCTTGTCCCCGCGGCAGATGGCGGGCCAGATCGAACGCGGTGCGGGCGGCGGTGGTGACGGTGAGGCCCTTGATGACGGTGGCCTCGTCAGCACTGAGCCGTTCATTGCGCACGATGACCCCGGGTGGCGACGGGTTCTTTCGCCCCAGCAGCTCAACGGGGACTTCGGCGTTCACCCACTCCGCGCCGTGTAGCGCTGATGCGGCGACGCCGGCGATCACGGCGCGGCGGCCAGACCAGAGCCACGCTCCGACGATCCTGTCGTGCAGGGTCGCCTGCTGGAACTTCGGGAAATACACGTCAGGATGGAGGCGGCGGAACCAGCGCGTCAGCCCGTGACGAGTCACGGCGCCGATCGCGAGGGCCTCGCTGCCGATGAAGACGCCCTTCATACCCGCGAGGATGAGTGCCGGATCGGCTATCCGCACTTCACCCCGCCGCGAGATCGAGCTCACGCAGGAAAAGTGCGAGTGGCTACCTGCGTGAGCGGGATCTCGCGGGCAAGGCGCGCGGCGCGGGCAGGGCGAGCGGCGCGGGCAGGGCGAGCGGCGCGGGCAGGGCGAGCGGCGCGCGGCGAGCGCGTCAGCGCGGCAGGGGCGTGCCGAAGACGGCCAGTTCTACCGCCACCGCCGCACCGCACACGATGAGCACCGTCAGCACTGCCACCAGGTCGACCAACCCGGGCCGCGCCGGGGACGCCGAAATCTGGCCGATACCTCCGCGAGCGGTGATCGCATCCCCCATCTCGTCGGCCCGGCGAAGTGTCACGGTGATGGCCGCGGTCATCAGATCGACCGCCTCACGTGCCCAGCGACGGCGCCGTTGTCGCCGGGTGCGCGGCTGCGACCGCGGCCGTAGGCGCCGCGCGGCGTAGAGCACCCGAAACTCGTCGACCAGCATCGGAAAAGCACGCAACGCCAACGCCAGCGCCACCGCCCACTCGTCGACGGGAATGCGCAACAGCCGCAGCGGCCGGCCCAGCGTGGCCACCGCGGGAGCGATCTCGGCGACATTGGTGGTCCACGACACCATCGCGCCCAGCCCCAGCAGCACGATCGACAGCGCAGTGATCCGCAGGAAGTACAACAGCCCACCCAGGCCGGCCGGATCGCCGCCGGACATGGCCGCAGTCCCGCCGCCGATCAACAGCAGCAACCACAGCCAGCGGGGCACTGAGGGCAGCGCGCCCCGCGGGATGCGAGCGATCCTGGCCGCACCGAATACCAGCAGGGCCACCGCGCCGATCGTCGGCCAGCCGGGATAGAAGGTCAGCAGCACCGAGATGCCGAACACCACGATCAACTTCGTTCCGGCCCACAGTCGGTGGATGGCGGAGTCGCCGGGAACCGGCCGCAGCAGCACCACCGGCCGCGGCGTGCTGCGCGCCTCCCCCGTCATGCCGCACCTGCCGGCGTCGGCACCAGTACACCGTTGTGCAAGTGCAGAGTTCGCGGACACAGCTCGCCGAGACCGTCGAAATCGTGTGAGATGACCACCACCGTCAGACCACTCTCCCGACGCAGGTCCTCCAGCAGTCGCAGCAAGCCGTCCCGACTGGCGGCGTCGAGACCGGCCAGCGGCTCGTCGAGAATCAACGCCCGTGGCGACCGGGCGAGGAGGCCCGCCAGGACCAGTCGGCGCATCTGGCCGCCGCTGAGCTGGTCGATGCGCCGTCCGGCCAGCGCCGCGTCCAAGCCGACGGCGGCCAGGGCGGCGCTGACCTTGGCGTGATCACGCGCGGAAAAGCCCGCAGCAGAAGCCACTTCCTGGCCGACGTAGCTGCGCATCAGCTGCAGCCGAGCCGCCTGGAACGACAAGGCGACAGCTCCCACCTGCTGATCGGCGGGCCGGCCGTCGAGCAGGCAACTGCCGGTGGTCGGGGTGGTCAGGCCGGCCATGATCCAGGCCAGGGTGGACTTGCCCGAGCCGTTGCCGCCGTGGATCAGCAGGCCGTCGCCCTCGTTGACCGTGAAGCTGATATCCCTCAGTGCGGTCTTGGCCCACGGTGTGCCGCTGGCGTATTCGTGTCCCACGCCCGACAACTCGAGAACCGGCGCTCCCCTAGGTCTTTCACCGCCGGAAGCAGTGGGAACCTCGGCGGTCTCCACCATGGCGGTGTTGTCGCGAGACCCCGACAGGTCGATGGTTCGGTCGGCGCTGCCGGCCTCGTCGTTGTAGTGGGTGATGTGCACCAGGGAGGTGCACCGCCGATCAGAGCACCCGGCCAGCTCCGACAGCACCCCCAACAACACCTCGCGTCCTTGCGGGTCGACCATGCTGGTGACCTCGTCGGCGATCAACAGTGCGGGTTCACGGGCCAGCGCGGCCGCTACGGCCAGCCGCTGCAGCTCCCCGCCGGACAGGCTGCCGGTGTCACGTTCGGCGAAGCCCGCCAGGCCGACCTCGCCGAGCAGCCGTTCGACGTCGGGGTGGGTTCCCGGCGGCAGGCCCCACACCACGTCATCGGCGACCCGAGTGCCCAGCACCTGGCTCTCCGGGTGCTGCATGACCACCGCGGTGCCTCCGGGCGCACCGAGGCCCACCGCGCCGGGGCGTTCGATGGTGCCCGCAGTGGGGGCCCGCCCGGCCAGCAGCAGCATCAGGGTGGTCTTGCCGGAGCCGTTCGCGCCGGTGATCGCGACGTGCTCGCCGGCACCGACTTCCAGGCTCACCGGCCCCAGGGCGTCGTGGTCGGACTGCGGATAGCGGAATCGCACCTGGTCCAGCCGGACCGGGACCGGCGCCACCGGGCCGGTCTCGACCGGCACATCGAGTTTGTGCACGTCTGGCACCCCGCGAAGTCGATGTAGAACCCGAGACAACGCCCACCACCCGAGCAGCGAGACGATCATGACGCTGACGGTCATCTGGGCCAGGATGAGCCACTGCCAGTAATGCAGCAGCACACTGAGAAATCCGTTCAAGTCCTCGCTGGCCCGCTGAAACTCCGGCAACGGGACACGCGCTACGGCGGCCGCGACGCCGTGCACATTGGCGGTGATCGTCTCGAAGATCAGGTGGCGCAGGCGGGACAACACGGTCAGCGCCAGCACCATGACGGTGCCGAAAATGCCGCCGGCCACTGCCGAGGCCACGATCACGGTGGGCAGGCCACGGCGATGGCGCTTGATGACGCCGGTCAAACCGCCGATATAGGCGCTGTTGACCACGGTCATGAAGCCGCCCATGCCCGCGATCAGAAACGCGATGGTCGCGGCGGCGACGGTGGCGGCGATCAGCACCCGAATCCGGTAGCGGAAGGCCAGAAGCCCCATCGGCACGGTGCCGAGCAGCGCCAAGCCTGCGGCGAAGGGCACCACGACCGCGATGATCGCCGTCGCCGCGCACAGCGCCGCCATCACGGCGGCCTGCGCGATCTCGAAGGGCTGCATCGACCGCGCCCGGACTCGGTGGGGGCGCTGGCCGGTCTTCGTCACCCGTCGATTCTGCCAGCCGCGCGGACCGACTTTCGCGGAGCGGACCGAGATGGTCCACTTTCGTTCACGCATGTGAAATACTTGCCCGATGGCAGCCCCCGCCCAAGTCAGCCTCGGAGCTGAATTGCTCAGCGTTGTATCCCGGCTCAACCGGCTCGCTACCCAACGTGTAGCGCTGCCGATCCCGGGGGCTCAGGCGCGACTACTTTCCACTATCGAGGACCTGGATGTAGCCCGGATTTCCGACCTGGCGGCGGTGGATCACTGCTCCCAGCCGACGATGACCACCCAGGTGCGCCGGCTCGAGGACGCTGGTCTGACCACCCGCACCCCGGACCCGCTCGACGCGCGTGCCGTGTTGATCAGGATCACCGACAAGGGCATCGAGACCATGGCGCGGGTCCGCCAGGACCGGGCAGCGGCCCTCGACCCCGAACTGGACCGGCTTTCCCCCGAGGACCGCCAGACACTCGCCGACGCGGTGGAGGTGCTGCGCCGATTCCTGGCCGAGGCCGTTCCGGCCCCACCGGCGCGCTAACTGTGATGTCCAGGGACGTTGTAACGGATTGAGTTGATTTTGGCCTGTCGTTGAGACAGGTGAAGGCCTCCGGTTGTG
>NZ_LQPI01000019.1 GCF_002101775.1 Mycolicibacter nonchromogenicus
AACCACGCCCACCACCCCCACGAACTCCTCCAACACGACCCCGACCCACCCGAATGACCCTCGCGCGCCTGCACGTGCCGCTATAACAGAACGGGCACACGGCAGGGAGTGAGGACAGGTATGGGGTTCATCAAACCGTCGGTTCCCGACGCCGACCCCACAACGTGGCGCGACACCCCGTGGCCGACCCGGATCCAGGTCTGCAGCAGGCACTGGGCCGAAGAGGGTTTCGGCACCCCGTCCGGGGTCTACCTGATCTACCTGCTCAAGATCGCGGCCTACGCCGCGGGCGCGGCGGCGGTCATCGCGCTGACCCCGGGCCTGGGCGAGCTCGGGCGCATCGCCGACTGGTGGACGCAGCCGATCGTCTACCAGAAGCTCGTCGTCTTCAGCCTGCTGTTCGAGATCCTGGGCCTGGGCTGCGGATCCGGCCCGCTGACCGCCCGGTTCTGGCCACCCATCGGCGGCGTCCTGTACTGGTTGCGCCCCAACACAATCCGGTTGCCGCCCTGGCCCGACAAGGTGCCATTGACCCGCGGCGACACCCGCACCGTGGTCGACGTCGCGCTGTATGCCGCGGTGTTGGGCTGCGGTGTCTGGGCATTGCTGTCACCGGGGCAGGGCGACCCCGCGCCGGTGGGTCTGCTGGACCCGATGGTGGTGGCGCCGGTGGCCGTCGCACTGGTGCTGCTCGGTCTGCGGGACAAGACGATCTTTCTGGCCGCGCGCGCCGAGCACTACGGCCTGACGCTGCTGGTCTTCTTCTTCCCCTACGTCGACCAGATGGCCGCGTTCAAACTCATCATCCTCGGACTGTGGTGGGGTGCGGCCACCTCCAAGCTCAACCACCACTTTCCCTACGTGGTCGCGGTGATGACGAGCAACAACGCCCTGCTGCGCGCGAAGATCTTCACCGGCCTCAAGCACCTGATGTACCGGGACCACGTCAATGACCTGCGGCCCACCCGGATACCGCAACTGATGGCTCACGTCGGCGGCACCACCGCCGAATTCGTCGTGCCCGCGCTCCTGGTGCTCGTCGCCGGCGATCACCCGTGGCGGTGGTTCCTGATCGCGTTCATGGTGATCTTCCACCTCAACATCCTGTCCAACCTCCCGATGGGAGTCCCGTTGGAATGGAACGTGTTCGTACTCTTCTCGCTGTTCTTCCTGTTCGGGCAGCACCCCGAGATCAGCGTCTACGACCTGCGGTCGCCGTTGCTGATCGCGATCCTGTTCGTCGGGCTGATCGTGATCCCGGTCGCCGGAAACATGTTCCCCCACCAGATCTCCTTCCTCCCGGCCATGCGCTACTACGCCGGAAACTGGGCGGCCAGCTTCTGGTGCTTCCGGGCCGGCACCGAAGACATCGTGGAGGCCAAGGTGGTCAAGAGCTCCGCGCTGGTGATCAACCAGCTGGCGAAGTTCTACGACCAGTCCACCGCCGACCTGGTCGCCGACAAAGTGCCGGGGGCGTTCCGCGCCATGCACCTGCAGGGCCGGGCCCTCAACGGCCTGGTGCCCCGGGCGCTGGGGCCCGCCGCCCCGGCCGACTACAACATCCGCGACGGCGAGATCATCGCCGGTCCACTGATCGGATGGAACTTCGGCGAAGGCCACCTCCACAACGAGCAGCTGCTCGCCGCGGTGCAGCGCCGCTGCAAGTTCGCCGAGGGGGACCTGCGGGTGATCGTGCTCGAAGGCCAGCCCATTCACCGCAAGGAGCAGGCCTACCGGATCGTCGACGCCAAAACCGGGCTGATCGAAGCCGGGTATGTGGCGGTGGCCGACATGCTCAGCCGCCAGCCGTGGCCCGAACCCGGCGACGAGCTGCCGGTTCGGATCACAGCCCGCTAGCGCTTCTGCTCGGCGTCAGCGCGGCGTCACGTAGGGGACCAGCACGTCGTCGACAAGCTCGGTGATCAGCTCATCGGTGATGGGGTCCCCGGAGATCAGAAGCCGATGCCACAGCACGCTCTGGGCGAGCTCCCGCGCGATCTCCACCGAGACGTCGGCGCGCACGTCACCGCGCTGAATCCCACGGGACAGCAGCATGGACATCTCCTGCTTTCGCCACTCGATGACGCCGCCGCGAAACGCCGCGGCGAGTTCGGCGTCGTGTGCCATCGCCGCGACCACTGCGGGTAGGGCGGTGGCCTGCGGGCCGGTGAAAAGGTCGACCCAGCCCCGCAACACGGCCAGCATGTCCGTCCGGTAGCTGCCGGTGTCCGCGTGCGGAATCGTCGTCACCGCCGTGCGAAGCAGCACGTCGCGCAGCAGCGCGCGCCGATCCGGCCAGCGGCGGTACAGCACGGGCTTGCTGGTCTTGGCGCGGGCGGCAACCGCCTCCATGGTGACCGCGCCCGGCCCCTGCTCGGCGAGCAGGGCGAGGACGGCCGTCTGGATCGCCGCCTCCAGTGCGGCGCCGTGTCGACGCTCGGCCATGGGGTTGCCCCTTTCGGAAATAGACCGCGAACCGTCCCGCGCTGAGAAACGCTTGCGTTCCTTCATTGCTGCACGGTACCGTTGCGGCGATAAGAAACGATACCGTATCTTGACGGGAGTGGGTCATGACGCGTCCAGTGGTGTTTCCGCTACGCAGTGTTGATACGGCCAGGGTGCGGTACAGCGCCGGACCCCATCACCGGCGCCGCATCACGATCGACCATCGGCCCTTGGCGGGGGTGACTCCGCCGATGCTGCTGGACTGGTTCACGCACATCGGCGACACCATCGAGTACGGCGGCACGGTGATCAACCGCTATCTGGCCTGGCATCCGATCGATCACATTCGCTGGGAGCTCGCTCGCCCGGCACCCGGTGGGGGAGCCGGCGAGGGTGCCCACTTCCGCATCGTCGAACGGTTCGGCGGCAATCCGGCATTCACCGTCGACGTCACCGATCGGGTGGAGAAACTCGACGAAACCGGGATACGGCTGGTCCAGCGCATCGCCGGAATTGCCGTTCTCCAGCTGGAACACACCTGGTCGGCATGCGCGGAGGGTGCGCACTACGTCAGCGTCATGGACATCGGAGCCCGCTCGGCGCTGCTGTCGCCGCTGAACCGCTACACCCATCGGCGCTTTCCCGATGAGATGGTCCGCGCCTGGGTGCGCCACAACATCGAAGAGGTCGGCCAACTCGAGCATCTGCTTCCGCAACTGACCGGCGTAGTGTAGGGCGGCGCCCGCCACCGCTGAGCCACGTGAGCGGCGCCCGCGGGCCGCCCACTAGGCTGACCACGGAAACATCGGTCGGCATAAAGACACAAGGAGAGCGCAGTGACGGTCCGGGTAGGCGTGAACGGCTTCGGCCGCATCGGGCGGAACTTCTTCAGGGCATTGGACGCACAGAAGGCCCTGGGCAACAACACCGACATTGAGATCGTCGCGGTCAACGACCTGACCGACAACGCCAGCCTGGCGCATCTGCTGAAGTTCGACTCCATCCTGGGCCGGCTGCCCCACGACGTCAGCCTCGAAGGCGACGACACCATCGTCGTCGGCAACACCAAGATCAAGGCCCTCGCGGTCAAGGAAGGCCCGGCGGCCCTGCCGTGGGGCGACCTGGGCGTCGATGTCGTCGTCGAGTCCACCGGCATCTTCACCAACGCCGCCAAGGCCAAGGGTCACCTGGACGCGGGCGCCAAGAAGGTCATCATCTCCGCGCCGGCCACCGATGAGGACATCACCATCGTGCTGGGCGTCAACGACGACAAGTACGACGGCAGCCAGAACATCATCTCCAACGCCTCGTGCACCACGAACTGCCTCGGCCCGCTGGCCAAGGTGCTCAACGACGAGTTCGGCATCGTCAAGGGCCTGATGACCACCATCCACGCCTACACCCAGGACCAGAACCTGCAGGACGGCCCGCACAGCGACCTGCGTCGCGCCCGCGCCGCCGCGATCAACATCGTGCCCACCGGTACCGGCGCCGCCAAGGCGATCGGCCTGGTGCTGCCCGAGCTGAAGGGCAAGCTGGACGGTTACGCGCTGCGGGTGCCGATCCCCACCGGCTCGGTCACCGACCTGACCGCCGAGTTGAGCAAGTCGGCATCGGTGGACGACATCAACGCCGCCATGAAGGCCGCCGCCGAGGGCCCGATGAAGGGCATCCTGAAGTACTACGACGCACCGATCGTCTCGAGCGACATCGTCACCGACCCGCACTCGTCGCTGTACGACGCCGGGCTGACCAAGGTCATCGACAACCAGGCCAAGGTGGTGTCCTGGTACGACAACGAGTGGGGCTACTCCAACCGCCTGGTCGACCTGATCGCCCTCGTCGGCAAGTCCCTGTAAGCGCCGTGGCACACAAGACGCTCGACGACCTTCTTGCAGAAGGGGTTTCGGGTCGGGGCGTGTTGGTGCGCTCCGACCTGAACGTCCCCCTCGACGAGCACGGCGCCATCACCGACGCGGGGCGCATCACCGCGTCGGTGCCCACGCTGCGCGCGCTGGTGGATGCCGGCGCCAAGGTCGTGGTGACTGCTCACCTGGGTCGGCCCAAGGGCGGGCCGGACCCCAAACTGTCGCTGGCGCCGGTCGCGGCCGCACTCAGCGAGCAGTTGGGCCGGCATGTCCAGCTGGCCGGTGACGTGGTCGGCACCGACGCCCTGGCCCGCGCCGAAGGGCTGACCGACGGTGACGTGTTGCTGCTGGAGAACATCCGGTTCGACGCACGGGAGACCAGCAAGGACGACAACGAGCGTCTGGCCCTGGCCCGGTCACTGGCCGAGTTGGTCGCCGCGCCGGATGGTTCGCCGGGGGCGTTCGTCTCCGACGGGTTCGGTGTGGTGCATCGCAAGCAGGCCTCCGTCTACGACATCGCCACGCTGCTCCCGGCGTACGCCGGGACTCTGGTCGCTGCCGAGATCGCGGTGCTGCAGCAGCTGACCGAATCCACCGAGCGGCCCTACGCCGTGGTGCTGGGCGGGTCGAAGGTCTCCGACAAGCTGGGCGTGATCAAGTCGCTGGCCACCAAGGCCGATTCCATCGTGATCGGCGGCGGCATGTGCTTCACCTTCCTGGCCGCTCAGGGGCTGCAGGTCGGGACGTCGCTGCTGGAGGCCGACATGGTCGACACCTGCCGGCAGCTGCTGGATGACTATGCCGATGTGCTGCGGTTGCCGGTGGACATCGTCGTCGCCGACAAGTTCGACGCAGCCGCCACCGGCGAGATCGTCGCTGCGGACGCGATTCCGGACGGCAAGATGGGGCTGGACGTCGGTCCGGGTTCGGTGGAGCGGTTCGCCGCCCTGCTGTCCAACGCCAAGACCATCTTCTGGAACGGGCCGATGGGCGTGTTCGAGTTCCCGGCGTTTGAAGCCGGCACCCGGGGAGTGGCCGAAGCGATCGCCGCGGCCACGACCAAGGGCGCCTTCAGCGTCGTCGGCGGGGGCGACTCCGCCGCGGCGGTACGGGCGCTGGGCCTGCCGGAGGACGGCTTCTCGCACATCTCCACCGGTGGTGGGGCGTCCCTGGAATACCTTGAGGGCAAAGCACTGCCCGGCCTGCAGGTTCTGGAAACCGGAGGAGCGTCATGAGTCGTAAGCCGCTGATCGCCGGCAACTGGAAGATGAACCTCAACCACTTTGAGGCCATCGCACTGGTGCAGAAAGTGGCCTTCGCGCTGCCGGACAAGTACTTCGACAAAGTGGACGTCACGGTGCTGCCACCGTTCACCGACCTGCGCAGCGTGCAGACCCTGGTCGACGGCGACAAGCTTCGGCTGACCTTCGGCGCCCAGGACCTCTCGCAGCACGACGCGGGCGCCTACACCGGCGAGATCAGCGGCGCGTTCCTGGCCAAGCTGGGCTGCACCTTCGTCGTGGTCGGGCACTCCGAACGTCGCAGCTACCACGGCGAGGACGACGCGCTGGTGGCCGCGAAGGCCGCCGCCGCGCTCAGGCACGGCCTGACTCCGATCATCTGCATCGGCGAGCACCTGGAGATCCGGGAGGCCGGCAACCACGTCGAGTACTGCCTGGAGCAGTTGCGCGGATCGCTGGCCGGGCTGAGTGCCGAGCAGATCGGTGCCAGCGTCATCGCCTACGAGCCGGTGTGGGCCATCGGCACCGGCCGGGTGGCCGGGGCGGCCGACGCCCAGGAGGTCTGCGCGGCTGTGCGGGCCGAGTTGGGCAAGCTCGCCTCGCCCAAGATCGCCGACACCGTGCGGGTGCTCTACGGCGGTTCGGTCAACGCCAAGAACATCGGCGAACTCATCGGCCAGCCCGATGTGGACGGCGGCCTGGTCGGCGGAGCCTCGCTCGACGGTGAGCAGTTCGCCGTGCTGGCGGCGCTGGCCGCCGGTGGGCCGTTGCCGTGACGCGCCATGGTGAACGGTAGGGTAGCGGCATGATTTTGACGCTGCAGATTCTCTTGGTGATCACCAGCCTGCTGGTGATTCTGCTGGTGCTGCTGCACCGCGCCAAGGGTGGCGGCCTGTCGACTCTGTTCGGTGGCGGGGTGCAGTCCAGCCTGTCCGGCTCGACCGTGGTCGAGAAGAACCTGGACCGGCTGACCTATTTCGTCATCGCCATCTGGTTGATCTCGATCGTCGCCGTCGGCCTGCTCATCAAGTACGCCTGATCCCGGCCAGTCGGCCACCTGCCGTACCCGGCCGGCCCCGGTCGCCCGCGAGATCCCGCTGACGCAGGTCGCTACTCGCACTTTCCCTGCGTGAATCCGATCTCGCGGCGGGAGGGAGCGCGCGTCAGCGCGCCACGCGATTACGCATGGCGTTGAGCACCCCGCGCACCACGTTCTCGGTCGCGGTCAGCGGAGCCATGGCGGTCTCACCGACTTCGACCAGGTAGTCGATCCGGCTGACGATGGCCTCCACCGGTTCGATCAGGGTGGCCAGGCGGCTGGCCAGGTCATCCAGGCTGGACATGGTCTCCTCAAGATGGTCCAGGCCGCTGCCGAGGCGCTCGATGGTCGCGTTGAGGTTGGACAGTGAACTGTTGAGCTCGTTCATGGTGCCGCCCAGACCGTCCAGAACATCCTCGAGCTGTCCGACCGTCACGTCGGCGTTCAGGGCCGCCTGAGCCAGGGTCTTGAGTCGCTTACGTTCCGTGCCGGAGCCTGAGCTTCTGTCTGCCATAGCGCTCATTATGACGTGGCGGGCAGCAGCGAGGCTGCCGCTTCGTCGAGCAGCCACACCGTCTGCTCGCGCCCCGTCGCCCCGGCGGCGGGCACCGCGACCGGGTCGGCGCCACCGACCGCGGCGGCCACCGCCTCGGCTTTGGACTCCCCGGCCACCACCAGCCACACCTCGCGGGAGCGTCGGATCGCGGGCAGCGTCAGGGTGATTCGCCGCGGCGGGGGCTTGGGCGAGTCGGGTACGCCGACCACCAGCCGGGTGTCTTCGCGGACGGCCGCGGTGTCGGGAAACAGCGAGTTGATGTGGCCTTCGGCGCCCATGCCCAGCAGGTGCACGTCGAAGTCCGGCGCGGGCTGGCCCGGTTCGGCGTTGGCCGCCAGTACCTCCTGGTAGGCCTGCGCGGCGGCGTCGAGGTCGTCGCCGTAGTCACCGTCGCTGGCCGGCATGGCATGCACGTTGGCGGCGGGAATGTCGATGCGGCCCAACAACGCTTCGCGAGCCTGCTTGTCGTTGCGGTCGCCGTCGGCCGCCGGAACGAAGCGGTCGTCGCCGAAGAACAGATGCACGCGTGTCCAGTCGATCCGCGCGGCGTGCTCGCCGAGGCGATGCAGCAACGCGATGCCGTTACCGCCCCCGGTCAGCACGACCAAGGCCCGGCCCCGGGCGGCGATGGCCGCTTCGATGGCGTCGGCCAGCCGGTCACCGGCCGCGGCGACCAGCGCGGCGGCATCGGGGTAGGTCGCAACGATCACAGATACTCCACTTCTTCCAGGCCCGTCAGTGCGGCGCCGTAGATGACGTCCGGATCCAGCCGGCGCAGATCCTCGGCCAGGCACTCCGCGGTGACCCGCCGGGGCAGCGGCACCAGGCCCGCGGGCCTCCCGGTGCGGCTCAAGGTGGCGGTGACCCCGTCCTGCGGGCGGCTCAGCGACACGGTCTCGCTGTCGCGGGTCAGCTCGACCTTCAGTTCGCCGACAGCGCGCCGCACCGGACCGTCGATGCGACTGGCCAGCCAGCCGGCCAGGATGTCCAGGGCCGGTTCGGTCGCCAGCCCAGAGACCGTCGCCGAGCGGATCGGCTCGAACGGCGGTTGATCCAGCGCCGAGGCGAGCAGCGCCCGCCAGTAGGTGATGCGACTCCACGACAGGTCGGTGTCACCGGCGGTGTAGCCGTCCCGGCGGCTGTTGATCGCCGCCCGGGGGTCGGGGGCATTGGTGGCGTCGGTGATCCGCCGCAACGCCAGGGCCCCCAGCGGGTCGGTCGCCGGTGTTGCGGGCGCGACATCGGGCCACCACGCGACGACCGGGATGTCGGGCAGCAGGAACGGCACGACGACCGCGTCGGCGTGATCGGCCAGCGGCCCGTACAGTCGCAGCACCACCACCTCGCTGGCGCCGGCGTCGCCGAACATCCGTATCTCGGCGTCCAGGCGGGAGTCACCGGCATTGCCCCCGCTGATCACCGCGATCACCCGGCTGGGGTGTTCTTGGCTGGCGATGTAGGCCGCCTCGATGGACTCATCGAGCAGCGCATCGGATTCCAGGGCGATGATCAGGGTCAGCACCCGGCCGGTCGTGGCGGCCCCGACCTGCTCGCGAATCGCGTTGAGCTTCTTGTTGATCGCGGTGGTGGTGGTGTTGTCCAGCTGGATGATCATGGCCGCCGCCATTCCCGGCCGGAGCGCGTGAGCATGTCGAACGCCGACTGCGGCCCCCAACTGCCGGCCACATACGGCTCGGGCTTGCCGTGTTGGGCCCAGTTCTCCAGCACCGGATCGAGTATCTGCCAAGACAATTCGACCTCGGCATTGACCGGGAACAGCGACGGCTCGCCCAACAGCACGTCCAGGATCAGACGCTCGTAGGCCTCCGGTGAATCCTCGGAGAACGTCGATCCATAGGAGAAGTCCATATTGACGTCGCGGACCTCCATCAAGTGGCCGGGCACCTTGGACCCGAACCGCAGGGTGATCCCCTCGTCGGGCTGCACCCTGATCACGAGTGCGTTCTTGCCCAACTCGTCGGTCATGGTGTCGTCGAACGGCAGGTGCGGTGCCCGCTTGAACACCAGCGCGATCTCGGTGACCCGCCGGCCCAGGCGTTTGCCGGTACGCAGATAGAACGGCACGCCGGCCCAGCGCCGGGTGTCGACCTCCAGGGTGATCGCCGCAAAGGTCTCGGTCCGCGAATCGTGGGCGAACCCCTCCTCGTCGAGCAGGCCCACGACGTGCTCGCCGCCCTGCCACCCGGCGGCGTACTGGCCGCGAGAGGTGGTCTCATCCAGGGGCTGCGCCAAGCGGGTGGCGGAGAGCACCTTGATCTTCTCGGCCTGCAGTTCGGCGGGGGAGAAGCTGACCGGCTCCTCCATCGCCGTCAGCGCCAGCAACTGCAGCAGGTGGTTCTGGATCACGTCGCGCGCCGCACCGATGCCGTCGTAATAGCCGGCGCGCCCGCCCAAGCCGATGTCTTCGGCCATGGTGATCTGGACGTGGTCGACGTAGTGGGCGTTCCAGATCGGGTCGAACAGCTGGTTGGCGAAGCGCAGCGCCAAAATGTTCTGGACCGTCTCCTTGCCCAGGTAGTGGTCGATCCGGAACACCGATTCCTCGGGGAACACGCTGTTGACCACGCTGTTGAGTTCGACGGCGCTGGCCAGGTCGTGACCGAACGGCTTCTCGATCACCACCCGGCTCCACCGGCCGTCGCGCGGCCGCGCCAGCCCGGTCGAGTGCAGCTTCTCGCAGACCACCGGAAAGGCCCCGGGCGGAATCGACAGGTAGAAGGCGTGATTGCCGCCGGTGCCGCGCTCGGCGTCGAGCTGCTCCAGGGTCTGTGCCAGCCGGGCGAAGGCCTCGTCGTCATCGAATGTGCCCGTGACGAACCGGAATCCGGACGCCAGCCGATCCCACACCACCTGCCGGAACGGGGTCCGGGCATGCTGTTTGACGGCCTGGTAGACCACGTCGGCGAAGTCTTCGTCGGCCCAGTCCCGGCGGGCGAAGCCGACCAGCGCGAAGGTGGCCGGCAGCAACCCGCGGTTGGCGAGGTCGTAGATGGCCGGCATCAGTTTGCGCCTGGCCAGGTCACCGGTGACCCCGAAGATCACCACGCCGCATGGGCCGGCGATGCGGGGCAGGCGTTTGTCTCGCTTGTCGCGCAGCGGGTTGTGCCACCCCGGCGGGGTGTTTCGCGCTGCCCCGGCGCCGGCCATCAGATCACTTGGTCTCTTGCAGCTGAGCTGCCGTGGCGTCCAACAGCTCGCCCCAGGACGCTTCGAACTTCTCGACGCCCTCCTTCTCCAGCACCAGGAACACGTCGGTCAGGTCGATGCCCACCGCTGCGAGTTGGTCGAACACCTCTTGTGATGCCGACGCGGTGCCGGCGATGGTGTCACCGGTGATCTCGCCATGGTCGGCGACCGCGTCCAGCGTCGCCTCGGGCATCGTGTTGACGGTATGGGCCGCGACCAGCTCGGTGACGTAGAGGGTGTCGGGGTAGTCCGGGTTCTTGACCCCGGTCGACGCCCACAACGGTCGCTGCACCCGGGCGCCCTCGGCCGCCAGCGCGGCAAAGCGCTCGCCGGCGAACACTTCCTCGTAGGCGGCGTAGGCCAGTCGGGCGTTGGCCAGACCGGCCTTGCCGCGCAGGGCCAGGGCCTGCGCCGAGCCGATCTTCTCCAACCGGGCGTCGATCTCGGTGTCCACCCGGGACACGAAGAACGACGCCACCGAGTGGATCTTGGACAGGTCGTGCCCGGCTGCCTTGGCCGCTTCGAGACCGGCCAGGTAGGCGTCCATCACCTCGCGATGCCGTTCGACGGAGAAGATCAGCGTGACGTTGACCGAAATCCCTTCGGCCAGTACCGCGCTGATGGCCGGCAGGCCGGCCTTGGTGGCCGGAATCTTGATGAAAAGGTTCGGCCGGTCGACGATCTTCCACAGTTCCACGGCTTGGGCCACGGTCTTATCGGTGTCGTGGGCCAGCCGCGGATCGACCTCGATCGACACCCGTCCGTCCACGCCGTCGGTGGCCTCCCACGCCGCAGCCAGCACATCGCAGGCGTTGCGCACGTCGTCGGTGGTCACGGTGCGGATCACCGCGTCCACGTCGGCGTCGCGAGCCGCCAGCTCGGCCAGCTGCGCGTCGTAGGCATGCCCCTTCTCCAGCGCCTTCTGGAAGATGGTCGGGTTTGTGGTCACCCCGACCACGCTGCGGGTGGCGACGAGCTCGGCCAGGTTGCCCGACGTGAGCCGGTCGCGGGACAGATCATCGAGCCACACTGAGACGCCTGCGGCGCTGAGAGCGGCAAACTTCGGGTTCTGAGTCATGTTGCGCTCCTTCTCAATCGGCTTCGAATGCCGTCAGTTATCCAGGGTTCTCAGCGCCGCGGCGGCGACGGCCTCCGCGGTCAGACCGAACTCGCGGAACAGCGTTTGGTAATCCGCGGATTCGCCGTAGTGCTCGATCGACACGATCTCGCCGGTGTCGCCGACGATCTTGTGCCAGCACTGCGCGATACCCGCCTCCACGGCCACCCGGGCCGACACCGACGGCGGAAGCACGGCGTCGCGGTAGTCGGCCGGCTGGGATTCGAACCACTCCAGGCAGGTCATCGACACCACGCGGGCGCGGATGTCCTGGGCCGCCAACAGCTGCTGCGCCTCGACCGCGAGTTGCACCTCTGAGCCGGTGGCGATCAACAGCACATCGGGGTCCTGGGCACCTGCGGATTCCAGACCGCCCAGCACGTAGCCTCCGCGTGCCACGCCGTCGGCGTCGGTGCCCTCGATGATCGGCACATTCTGCCGGGTCAGGATCAGCCCGACCGGGCCACTGCTGGCGCCGCGGGCCAGGATGGTGCGCCAGGCGTAGGCCGTCTCGTTGGCGTCGGCCGGTCGCACCACCGACAGCCGGGGGATGGCACGCAGCGCAGCCAGGTGCTCGATCGGCTGGTGCGTCGGACCGTCTTCACCGAGGCCGATCGAGTCATGCGTCCACACGTAGATCGGGTCGATGTCCATCAGCGCCGCCAACCGCACCGCGGGCCGCATGTAGTCGGAGAACTGCAGAAAGGTGCCGCCGTAGGCGCGGGTGGGCCCGTGCAGCACGATGCCGGACAGGATCGAGCCCATCGCGTGCTCGCGGATGCCGAAATGCAGGGTGCGGCCGTAGGGGTCGGCGGTGTACTCGCCGGTGGAGATCGAAGCCGGTCCGAACGACTTGACGCCGTCCATGGTGGTGTTGTTGCTGCCCGCCAGATCGGCTGAGCCGCCCCACAATTCGGGAAGCTTGGCGCCCACCGCGTTGAGTACCTTGCCGGACGCGGCGCGGGTGGCAACCGCCTTGGAGCCCGGCTCCCAGTAGGGCAGCTCGGAGTCCCAGCCGTCGGGGAGTTCACCGGCGAGCAGCCGGTCCAGCAGCGCCTTGCGCTCCGGCTCACGGGCCGCCCACGCCTCGAACTGCTCCTGCCAGTCGGCGTGTGCCTGCTTGCCGCGTGCCACCAGCCCGCGGGTGTGGGTGATCACGTCTTCGCGGACGTCGAATGTCTTGTCCGGGTCGAACCCGAGTGCGGACTTGGTGGCGGCCACCTCGTCGCTGCCCAGTGCCGAACCGTGGATGGCGCCGGTGTTCATCTTGCCCGGCGAGGGGTAGCCGATGATGGTGCGCAGCGAGATGAACGACGGCTTGTCGGTGACGGCCTTCGCGTTGGCGATGGCCTCCTCGATGCCGGTCACGTTCTCGCCGCCCTCGACCTCTTGGACGTGCCAGCCGTAGGCCCGGTAGCGGGCCGCGGTGTCCTCGCAGAAGGCGATCGCGGTGTCGTCTTCGATGGAGATCTTGTTGTGGTCGTAGAACACGATGAGGTTGCCCAGCTGCTGGACGCCGGCCAGCGAGGACGCCTCACTGGTGACGCCCTCCTGGATGTCGCCGTCCGAGGCGATCACGTAGATGAAGTGGTCGAACGGGCTCTCGCCGGGGGCGGCTTCCGGGTCGAACAACCCGCGCTCGTAGCGTGCGGCCATCGCCATGCCGACCGCGGAGGCCAGGCCCTGACCGAGCGGGCCGGTGGTGATCTCCACGCCCTTGGTGTGGCGGAACTCCGGGTGGCCCGGGGTCTTGGAGCCCCAGGTGCGCAGCGCCTCGATGTCGGCCAGTTCCAGCCCGAAACCTCCCAGGTAGAGCTGGATGTACAGCGTCAGGCTGGAGTGTCCGCAGGACAGCACAAACCGGTCGCGGCCCAGCCATGCGGTGTCGGACGGGTCGTGGCGCATCACCCGCTGGAACAGCGTGTAGGCCAGCGGTGCCAGGCTCATCGCGGTGCCCGGATGGCCGTTGCCGACCTTCTGCACCGCGTCAGCGGCAAGCACCCGGGCGGTGTCGACTGCGACAGAGTCGATCTCGGCCCAATCTGCGGGGTGGTGCGGGGCGGTAAGAGCGGAGATCTCTGCGGCGGTGGTCACGAACTTCAGGTCCTCATCTTCGGGATAGGTCTTCACAACAGGCCGAGTTGCAACTCTCACCCTAGTGCGGGCGAGCGCAGCGTTGCAGGTCGGCGTCGCCGTGTGGATTCACCGTGAATTGACCCTGCGATTCGGACGACCTGGCCAAGCGGTCTACCATCGTCGGTAGTAGAAGCTGGCTTCGCAGCTGCCATCCTAGGAGTCATCACGTGAGTATTCGCGAGCGCGCTGAGCCGCGCCGAATACGCGCTGTGCGCAGCACGTTGTTGGCCTACCTGTCGCTGACCAAGCCCCGAATCATCGAATTGTTGCTGGTCACGACCATTCCGGCGATGCTGCTGGCAGACCGCGGCACGGTGAATCCGCTGCTGATCTTCAACACGCTTATCGGCGGGATGCTGGCCGCCGCCAGCGCCAATGCACTGAACTGCGTGGTCGACGCCGACATCGACAAGGTGATGAAGCGCACTGCGTTGCGACCGCTGGCCCGCGAGGCGGTGCCGACCCGCAATGCTCTGGTGTTCAGCCTGGCGCTCGGCGCCGGCTCATTCGTGTGGCTGTGGCGTACCACGAACTTGATCTCGGGCCTGCTGGCCGTGGCCACCATCGCGTTTTACGTGCTGGTCTACTCGATGATGCTCAAGCGGCGTACCTCGCAGAACGTGGTGTGGGGCGGCGCGGCCGGTTGCATGCCGGTGGTGATCGGCTGGTCGGCGGTCACCGGCACCATCGGCTGGCCGGCACTGGTGATGTTCCTGGTGATCTTCTTCTGGACGCCGCCGCACACCTGGGCGCTGGCCATGCGCTACAAGGAGGACTACGCGGCGGCCGGGGTGCCCATGCTGCCGGTGGTCGCCAGCGAGCGTGTGGTCACCCACCGGATCGTGGTTTACACCTGGGCGACGGTGCTGGCGACGCTGGCGCTGGTGCCCGCCGCGGGCTGGCTGTACGCCTCGGTCGCGGTCCTGGCCGGCGCCTGGTTCCTGGCCATGGCCCACCAGCTGTACGCCGGTGTGCGTCGCGGTGAGCCGATCAAACCGCTGCGCCTGTTCCTGCAGTCGAACAACTACTTGGCGCTGGTCTTCTGCGCACTCGCAGTGGACTCGGCCATCGGGCTGCCCACCCTGTTCTAGCCGGCGCCGCTCCATTCGAACCGGGTGTCCCGGCCCTCGTCGAGCGCGGCATCGATCCGCCGCCGCATCCGCTCCGGCATGTCGGGCAGCGCTTCGCGCGGGTACCAGCGCGCGTCGGTGCTCTCCTCGTCGGCGGGGTAGGGCTCGCCCGCCACCCAGCGCATCACGAAGACGTGGTCGAGGTACTGCGCCCGGTCACCGTTGACATGGGTGATCGGCGGCGTGACGTGCACCCAGGCCAGCCGCACGGGTGCCGCCGTGACACCGGTCTCCTCGGCGACCTCGCGCACCGCGGTGTCCGCGGGCTCTTCGCCGGGATCCACGATCCCGGTCACCGGCGCCCAGATGCCGTTGTCGGCGCGTTCGACGAGTAACACCTCGTCGTTGCGAATGACCACCGCCGTCACGCCGATCAGCCACAGCGGTGCGTGGCCGATATGGGTCCGGAGATCCACGATGAACTGCGGGGTCGGCATGTGAACGATGGTGCCAGCCGGGCCAACAGCGACACAGCAGCAACGCAGGGAACGCGTGGGCGCAGAGCCTGGTGCGGACGCTCGCACCCGCGGTTCGATCTTTGAGAATGAAAATCATATTCATTTGTCGACGTGGCGGTGGCCGGTGACCTCCGGGCTGCCGATCTGGATGGCGTCTCCTCCCGAGGTGCACTCGGCCCTATTGAGCGCAGGCGTAGGGTCCGGTCCGCTGCTGGCTGCCGCGGAGGCGTGGTCGGCGCTGGGCGCCCACTACGCCGAAGCCGCCGACCAGCTCGTCGAGATTCTGGGTGTGGTTCAGGCCGGCGCCTGGCACGGACCGAGCGCCGAGTCCTACCTGGCCGCTCACGCGCCCTATGTCGCCTGGCTGAACCGAGCCGCCGCGGACAGTGCGGCAGCGGCGGCCCGACATGAGACGGCCGCCGCTGCCTATGTCAGCGCGGTGGCCGCCATGCCGACCCTGGCGGAGTTGGCCGCCAATCACACCGCCCACGGTGTGCTGACGGCGACGAACTTCTTCGGTGTCAACACCATTCCGATCGCGCTCAACGAGGCCGACTACGTGCGGATGTGGGTGCAGGCCGCAACGACCATGTCGACCTATCAGGCCATCAGCGGTGGGGCGGTGGCCGCCGCGCCCCAGCCGCTCTGCGCGCCGGAGATCGTGAGATCGCACACCGCGGATCCCACGGACGACGACAACCCGCTCGGGTTGCCGCAGTGGTTGGTGGACGCACTGGAGAAACTGGGTATCGGAGACAGCCAGTTGGCGCATGACCCGACGATCAACACGTCTTTCGACCAAGCCATCGCGCACCTGCTGCAGAGCGTCGGCTACCGCTGGGATCCCGCCGCGGGCACGCTGAACGGGTTCGACTACGACTACTACTCCAACCCGGCCCAGCTGAGCTTCTGGGTGGCGCGGGCGCTGGAACTGCTGGAGGACTTCCAATACTTCGGCCAGCTGCTGAATCAGAATCCGGGGCAGGCCATCGCGTGGTTCATCAGTTGGCAGCTGTTCGACTTTCCGACGCACATCCTTGAGGTGTCGCAGTTCGTGGCGCAGAACCCGGCCCTGTTCGCTGCGCTGGCCGTCCCTGCCGTCGCGCCCCTGGGCGTGGCCGGCGGCGCGGCGGGGTTCGCGGGATTGGCCGCGCTGCCTGCACCGGGCTCTGCTCCGATGCCCTTGGCTCCGGTGCCCGATCTTCTCCCGGCGCTCGGGTCCGCGGCGACTCCCGCAGCGCCACCACCACCGCCGGCACCGGCGCCGGCATCAATCCCCGCTGGTGCAGGGGCTGGCGGTGCATCCGTGCCGGCCCCGGCTGCTGCGGCGTCGCCCGGGGCGCCGTTCTTTCCCCCGTACCTGGTTGGTCCGCCCGGAATCGGTACCGGCTCGGGCATGCCCGCCCGTGCCGGTACGTCACGCAAGGCCGGTGAGCCCCACGGCGCGGCGGCTGCCGCTACGGCGCCCGCGGCCGGAGACCTGCAGCGGTCCCGGCGTCGCCGGCGTGCCGGACGGCGACGGCCGGACGACGCTGTCATGGACCTGAACATCACGGTGACGCCGCACTGCGCTGAGCCGGCCGTGATCGCGTCATCGCGCGGAGCACCCGGATTCACCGGGACGACGGCGCATGACGGTGCCTCCGCTGTGGGGCTGACGCGGTCTACCGGTGGTGCCTTCGACGACGAACCGCGCCTGCCGCTGCTGCCGGGAAACTGGCCGGATACGAAGTAGGGGAGTTCGGCTACCCGAAACCATAGATTCGCTAGAGTGAATTCTCGTGTTCGGCCCGGTGTGGATGGCGTCGCCGCCCGAGGTGCATGCGGCGCTGCTCAGTGCCGGCCCCGGCCCCGGACCGCTGCTCGGGGCCGCCGGCGCCTGGTCCTCGTTGAGCGAGGCCTACGAGCAGACCGCCGCGGATCTGACCGCACTGCTGGCGTCGGTCGCGTCCGGGTTGTGGGACGGAGTCGCGGCCGAGCAGTACCAGGCGGCGCACCTGCCGTATCTGGAGTGGTTGCAGCGGGCTGGGGCGGACAGCGCCCGGATGGCCCTGGTACACGAACAGGTGGCGGCGGACTATACCGCCGCGTTGGCAGCGATGCCGACGTTGCCGGAGCTGGCCGCCAATCACACCACCCACGCGGTGTTGGTGGCCACAAACTTCTTCGGTATCAACACCATTCCGATCGCGCTCAACGAGGCCGACTACCTGCGGATGTGGGTGCAGGCCGCCGCCACCATGGCGGCCTATCAGGTGGCCTGCGAAGCCGCGGCTGCAGCGGCCCCCAGCGTCACCGCGGCGGCTCCGATCCAGAAGGCGGCCGTGGACTCCTCGTGGTGGACGCCGCAGCCGATCACCGAGCACCCCCTGCAGCAGCTGGTCGATTTCCTTGAGCCCCTGCTGAAGAGCCTCGGAATCGAATCCGGCCGCCCAAGGATCGACACCATCCCCAATGCCCTGACGACCGCTATCGCGGACTTCCTGCGGACCGTCGGGATCAATTGGGACCCGTCCGCCGGAGCACTCAACGGACTCAACTATGAGCTCTACGTCGATGCCACCAAACCGATCTGGTATCTCGCGCGGGGTCTGGAGCTGTACCAGGACTTCCTGATGGTCACCCAGGACCCGACTCAGATCATTCCGGCGCTGCAGTACTTCGTGGCGCTGGCGATCTTCGACTGGCCCACCCATATCGCCCAGTTGCTGCAGGCGGTCAGCCAGCCGGCGGCGATGGTCGCCGCGGCGGGCGCCGTGGTGGCTCCCGGCGGCGGCCTGGCCGGCCTCGCCGGGTTGGCTGCGCCGGTGCCCGTGACTGCCGCGGCCACGGTGCCGGCGACACCGGCGTTGGTGGTCAACGTGCCCGGGGCCGCGGTGGGCTCGTCGGTGGTGGCGCCGCCGGCCCCTCCGCCCGCCGGGCCGCCGGCCTCCGCCCCGGCCGGTGCCGGCGCCCCGGCCCCGGCGCCGGCGCCACCGGCGCCCGTGCCCGCCAGTGCGCTGATGCCCTACCTGGTAGGCGGCGGGCCGGGCATCGACACCGGCTCGGGTGTGGGTGCGCACGTCGGCGCACCGGCCTCCGCCCAGCGCAAGGCGCCCACCCCGTCTGCCGCCTCGGCTGCCGCGGCCCAGGCGGCGCTGCGGTCCCAACGGCAGCGCCGGCGCAAGACCCGACCGGGTCACGAGGATGCGGTGATGGATCTGACGGTCGGCGTCACCCCGGACTGGGGGCCGACACCGGCATCGGAGCACGGCGCCGGCGACCTGGGCCGCGCCGGGGTGGCCCGCACCGAACAGTCCCGGCCGCTGGGGCTGACCCGGATGGCGGCGGCAGAATTCGCCGGTGGTCCGCGGAAGCCGTTGCTGCCCGAGACCTGGAACGCCGGCGAGGCCGACCGCAGAAGCTAGGCGTCGAGCACGATCGAACCGACGGTGTGGCGGCCCTGCAGATCGCGGTGGGCCTGGGCCGCGTCCGCCAGCGGATAATGCTTACTGACCGTCACCGTGATCGTGCCATTGCCGATCGCCTCGAACAGTTCGCCTGCGCGCCACGCGAATTCCGGTGCGGTACGGGTGAAGTGAGCCAGGTTGGGGCGGGTCAGGTAGACCGAGCCCGCGGCATTGAGCCGCTGCGGGTCGACCGGAGGCACCGGACCGCTCGCCGCGCCGAACAGCGCCAAGGTGCCCCGGACAGCGAGGCTGGCCAGGCTGGCGTCGAATGTCGCCGCGCCCACCCCGTCGTACACCGCGACCACCCCGCCGTCGACCAGCTCCCGGATCGCAGCGCCGAATGCCGCGGCGTCCTGCGGGTCCGGGCCGGGATAGTCGAGCACCTCCACGGCGCCCGCCTGCCGCGACAACTCCGCTTTGGACGGACTCGAGACCGTGGTGATCACCCGGGCGCCGAGTGCGGTGGCCCACTGGGTCAGGATCAGCCCCACCCCGCCGGCGCCGGCATGCAACAACACGGTGTCGTCGGGCTGCACGGGGTACACCGACTTGATCAGGTAGTGCGCCGTCAGGCCCTTGAGCAGTGCGGCCGCGGCCACGTCGGACTCAATGCCGTCCGGAATGGGCGCGGTCAAAGACGCCGGCGCCGTGCAGTATTGCGCGTAGGCCCCGGTGGCCGCCGCCGTCACCACACGATCGCCCACCGCCAGGGCGGTCACTCCCGCACCGACCTCGGCGACCGTGCCCGCGGCCTCATTGCCCACCACGAACGGCAGTTGGGCGGGATAGATCCCGGAGCGGAAATACGTGTCGATGTAGTTGACCCCGACCGTCTCGACCCGGATCAACACCTCACCGGAGGCAGGGGAGGGCTGTGGTCTGTCGACCAGGGTCAAAACCTCTGGGCCACCGGTCGCGGCCACTTCCACGGCGTGCATGGTGACTATCATCTCCGACCATGAGGTCTGCATGAAGCTGGCCCGGCCCGACATCTTCCATCCGCGCATTGTGCTGGCGGTCGATCCGGTGCGCGGTCACCCCGAGGAAGTCGAGACGGCCCACGGCGCCGAGGACGACGCCGGCCTGATCGCGGCGTTGCGTCACCGCGGGCTACACGCTCGCCGACTGCCCTGGGATGAGCCGGAGACGCTGGCGGCGGATCTGGTGATCCTGCGGACCGCCGGGGGTGCACGGCGTGCGGAGTTTCTGGACTGGACCAGACGGGTGACCCACCTGCTGAACCCGCCGGAGGCGGTGGCCTGGAACGCCGATAAGCGCTACCTGGCCGACCTGCAGTGCGATGGGGTGCCGACGCTGACGGGGCAGCCTCCGGGTGAGCTGAGCGCGCTGGTGTTCTTCGGCGCCGGCCGATCGCATGCGTTCGGCGCCGCGGGATCCGACCCGGACTTCGAACTGTGGGATGTCGGACGTGCCGCCCTGCGCTCGGCCGCCGAGCGCTTGAGCATCCGGATCGAAGAGCTGCTCTACGCCCGCGTGGACGTAGCCGGAACCGCCGCGGATGCCCGTCTGGTCGGCCTGGATCTGATCGCGCCGCAATTCGGTTTCAGCGAACTCGACGCCGATGAACGACACCGGGCGCAGCGCCGCTTCGCCGTCGAAGTCGGGGCCGCTCTAGAGCGACTCGGGCTGGGTCCGCTGGCGCAGCGACGCCCATAGCGCGGCGGTCGCCCCGGTGACCAGCACCGCACCGGCCACATGCAGGGTGACCAGCACGGCGGGCACCCCGGTGAAGTACTGGACCACACCGATCAGTCCCTGGGCCAGGGTCAGGGCGGTCACCACCGCCAGCCGGCGCGTCACCGGCCTGGCCGCCTGCACCGCGGCCAGCCCGAAGGCCAGGCCCACCAGCAGCCCCAGGAATCCGATCAGCAACGACTCGTGCAGATGGGCGAGCGTGGCGACCTCCACCTTCAGGCGAGCCACCGTGCGGGCCGCGCTCTTGTCGCCGGCGTGCGGGCCGGCGGCGGTCACCAGGGTGCCGGTCACCAGCACTGCCGCCAGCGTGACCGCGCACAGTGCGGTCAACCCCCGCAACGGTGCCGGGACCCGGTAGCTCACCACCGCCGACTGGTCGTCGGTCTGGCCGACTTTGACGTAGAACTGCACCGCCAGCCACACCATCAGCATGGAGACCAGCAGGTGCACGGCCACGGTCCACCAGGCCAGCCCGGTGCGTACCGTGATGCCGCCGATCACCGCCTGGGCCACGGTGGAGCCGGGCATCAGCCAGGCGTACACCAGGACCTCGGTGCGCCGCCGGGCCCGGATCACGGCCAGTACCGCCAGCGCCGCGGTGATCACCACGGCGAAGGTGACCATCCGGTTGCCGAACTCGATGGCCTGATGAATCCGCGGCACCTCCGAGACGGCCACCGGGACGTAGCTGCCCGGGAAGCACTGCGGCCACGTCGGGCAACCCAAGCCGGACGCGGTGACCCGAACGATCGCACCGGTGACCGAGATGAATCCCTGGGTGAAGACGACCGCGGCAGCCAGCCACCGCTGGGTGCGCAGGCCTGGTTCGGGCAGCAGGTCCACCAGGCGCATCAGGAACCGTCCCACGACGCCTGATCGTAGAGGATCGGTAACTACATCCCGTAGTAGGTCAGCTGAACCGGAACCAACGCACGGCCCCGACGGCGGCCAGCAGGCCCCACACCGTCACCACCGCGAGACCGAACCAGTCGACCGAGACACTCAGCGCCTGCGCCAGCGCCTCGGTCAGCGCCCCCGACGGGGTCAGCCGTGCGAGCCAGCGGACCGCGCCGGGCACCAGGTCGGTCTCCACCGTCAGCGCGGAGAACCCGCCGAACACGAACCACATCAGGTTGGCGCCGGCCAGCACGATCTCGGCGCGCAGGCTGCCTCCGAGCAGCAGCCCCAATGCCGCGAAACACGCGGTGCCGAGTGCGATCACCACCGCACCCAGGGCGAGGCCGGCCAGCGTCGGTCGCCAGCCCAGCGCGGCGCCGATCGCTCCGAGCAGCACGGACTGCAGCAGAACCACGGTGGCCACCGAAAGCGATTTGCCGGCGATGATGCCCCAGACCGGTAGTGCCGTGGCGCCCAGCCGTTTCAGGGCCCCGTAGCGCCGGTCGAAGGCCACCGCGATCGCCTGCCCGGTGAACGCGGTGGCGATCACCGCCAGCGACATGATCACCGGCAGCACCGTGGTGGCGCGTTCGGCGTGGCCCTCGCCGAAGGGGCCCAGCGGCAGCACCGTCAGCCCGATCAGCAGGGTGATCGGAATGAACATCGTCAACAGCAGCTGCTCGCCGTTGCGCAGCAGCAGGGTCAGCTCCAAGCGGTACTGCGCGGCCAGCATCGCCGGCACGTCCGCCGGACGAGGGTCGGGGGTGAAGGTGCCGGGCGCGAAGACCTGCCGATCACTCATGGGCGTAGCTCCCGTCCCGTCAGCTCCAAGAACACATCCTCGAGGCTGCGCTGCTCGACCCGCAGCTGGGTGGCCAGCACATCCAGGCGGGCGCACCAGGAGGTCACCGTCGCCAGCACCCGCGGGTCGACCGTTCCTTCGACGAGGTATTCACCGGGCAGCACCTCGCTGGCCCGATAGCCCTCCGGCAACGCCGCGATCAGCAACGACAGATCCAGTCGCGGCGGGGCGGTGAAACGCAGCTGGCCCTGGGCGCCGCTGCGGGTCAACTCGGTCGGGGTGCCGGCCGCGACCACAGTGCCGTGGTCGATGATCAGCAGCCGGTCGGCCAGCTCTTCGGCCTCACGCAGGTGATGGGTGGTGAGCACCACCGTCACCCCGTCGCGGCGGAGGGCGTCGATCAGCTCCCACACCAGCAGTCGGGCGTGGGCGTCCATGCCGGCGGTCGGTTCGTCGAGGAAGACCAGCTCGGGTCGACCGACCAGGGCGCAGGCCAGCGCGAGTCGCTGCTGCTGCCCGCCGGAGAGCCGCCGGTAGGTGGTGCGTGCCGCATCGGTCAGGCCGAGGGTGTCCAACAGCCACTGCGGGTCCAGGGGGTTGGCCGAGTACGACGCGACCAGCTTGAGCATCTCCCCGGCGCGTGCGGCCGGGTAGCCGCCCCCGCCCTGCAGCATCACCCCGATGCGCTCCCGAAGCCGGTCATTGTCGGCGACCGGGTCCAGGCCGAGCACTTCGATGGTCCCGGCGTCCGGGCGCACGAAGCCCTCGCACATCTCGATGGTGGTCGTCTTCCCAGCGCCGTTGGGACCGAGCAGCGCGAACACTTCGGCGGTCTGGACGTCGAAATCAAGGCCGGCGACCGCTTCGATCGCAGCAGGGCCGGTCCCGTAGCGCTTGCGGACCCCGCGCAGACGCACCGCGACAGCTGAGTTCACGGAGAATCAGCGTAAGCGTCGGTGGCGGCGGCCGGCCGCGGGGTCGGTTCCTCGGCCGGTGCGCCATCGGGCGGGGCCTCAGGCCGTCTCGGCAACTCGCGCCACGGCAGGCGCCGGTAGGTCAGCAGGAACAGTGCCAGCACCACCACGGCACTGGCCAGGGTGGCGTCCACGATCTGGAACAGCGCGAAACGGTCGCCGTTGGCGGTCGGGCCGAAGATGCCCACCACCAGGGTCACCGCGATCACCGCGACCCGGAAGTTCGGGCGAGTCGCCCAGGCGGCCAGCGGGATGATCGCCCACAGCAGGTACCACGGCTGCACCACCGGGAACAGCAGGACGGTGATGCCCAGCGCGACGCCGAGCCCTCCGACCGGATGAAGCCGCCCGTTGAACACCACCAGCAACAGCCACACCACCAGCACCGCGATGAGCAGGACACCGATGGCGCGGGTCAGTGACAGCACAGCGGTGGTGTGATCACCCAGCCCGAGCAGGATCCCGACCTGGCCGGTGCCCAGGGCGATCAGCGTCGGCGGCGACATCCAGCTGCGCACCACGTTGGCCGTGCCCAGGGTGAACACCCACCCGAAGCCCAGCCCACTGGCCCAGCCGATCAGGCCCGTCACCGCCGCCGCCAGCGCGGCCATGCTGGTGCCGGCCAGCAGAAACGCTCGCACGTCGCCGCCCCACCGCCAGCCCAGTGCCATCGCGACGAACCCGAGCGCCAGCAGCGACGGCAGCTTGACCTGCGACGACATCGTGATCAGCACGGCGCCGGCGAGTAGGCCGGCCAGCGGCGCCCAGTCCCGGCGGTTCAGCGAGGCTCGACGCAGGAGAGGCGAAGCTGGGACCGCCGCATCATCAGGGCGGCGGTTAGCCCGCAGCGACGGCAGTATGGGCTGGGCCGAGGTGATCCCGCGCAAGGCGAACTCCGTGCCGGTCAGCATGAGCCCGAGCATCAACGCCTCGTTGTGGATGCCGGCCACCAGGTGCATCAGCAGCAGGGGATTGGCCGCGCCCAGCCACAGAGCGCTGACCTCGGCGACCCCGCAGCGCGCTGCCAGGCGCGGCACCGCCCACACGATCAGCCCCACCCCGAGCAGCACCACCACCCGATGGCACAGCACCGCCAGGACGATGTTTTCACCGGTCAACGCCGAGATTCCGCGGCCGATCCACAAAAACAGCGGCCCGTAGGGCGCCGGTGTCTCCCGCCACAGGCTGGGCACCGACAAGGTGAAGACGTGGTCCAGGCCCAAGGCCGGCGCCGGGCCCACCCGGTAGGGGTCCAGGCCCAGCCGGGAGATCTGACTCTGGGCCAGGTACGAGTAGACGTCCTTGCTGTACATCGGCGGGGCGACCAGCAGCGGCAGCATCCACAACAGCAGCGTGCGGTCGAGCTGGATGCGCGACATCCGCCGCCTGCCCAGGGCGAACCGGCCCAGCATCAGCCAGGCCAGCGCCATCATCACCGCGCCGGTGGTGGTCATGGTCAGGGCCACCGTCTGCAGCCGCGACGGCAGGTTCAGCAGCCGCACCCCGAAGGTCGGGTCCTGCACCACCGGCCGCGCACCGGCGCCGAGAGCGCCGATGGCCATCAGCATGGTGCCGGTGGCGCCGAACCGGCGGGTGCGCCGAAGGGCGACCAGCTCAGCGGCGTTGAGCGGGGAGCCGACGGTGCGCTCGTCGCCGTGCAGATGCGCGATCGACGTGCTCAGCGAATGCCGGCGAGGGGACATCCCAGCAGCGTAACGGCCGCTCTGCCATCCCCGGGCCAGCCCGGCGCCGCGCCGGATGTGACCAGCGCAACGGCAGATACCGGCCGAACTGAGGTAACCCTTTCTAGACCCCGCTCGGGAATTGCGTCACACTGGTGTTGTGAAATTCGAGACCTCCGAGATGGGGGAGGTGAAGACCACCACCGAAACCGCCGGGCAGGGCCGTGGCGGTGCGGTGATGGCAGGCACCCCACCGGCGGTCGAGATCGCCAGCGGCCACGACACCCGCCATGCGGTGGTCCGCCTGCTGATGGAATCCGGCTCGATCACCGCGGGGGAGATCGGCGCCCGGTTGGGCTTGTCCGCCGCCGGGGTGCGTCGCCACCTGGACGCCCTCATCGAGATGGGTGACGCCGAGGCACATGCGGCGGCATCCTGGCAGCAGGTGGGGCGCGGCCGTCCGGCCAAGCGCTACCAGCTCACCGCAGCCGGTCGCGGCAAGCTCGGTCACCGTTACGACGATCTCGCGGTGGCCGCCATGCGTCAGCTGCGCGAGATCGGTGGCGAGGACGCGGTGGTCGCTTTCGCTCGTCAGCGCATCGACACCATCCTGGCCAAGGTGGCGGCCATGGCAGCCGGCAGCGGCACCGACGACGGTGACCTGGAGGCCACCGCCCAACGCATCGCCGGCGCCCTGACCGAGGCCGGTTATGCCGCCACCACCGCGCGGGTGGACGGGGGCGTGCCCGGGGTGCAGATCCTGCAGCACCACTGCCCGGTGGCCAACGTCGCCAAGGAGTTCCCGGAGTTGTGCCGGGCCGAGCGGCAGGCCATGGCCGAGGTACTGGGCACTCACGTACAGCGGTTGGCGACCATCGCCGACGGCGGCTACGTCTGCACCACCCATGTGCCACTGACCAACCGCAGCGCCAGGGCCGCAAAGGCCGGCAAGTCCGGCGCCGTCGCGGCGGTCAAAAAACAGCATTAGCAGCACACCTTCGGCACACACCCTGCGCCGAAGCCATCACGAGCACCGAAGGAGTGTCACCATGACACTGACGCCGGAGGCCACCGCAGCAGCTGCGGAGCCGACCACCCAGGAAGAGACGATCGCGTCGCTGGGCCGGTACGAATACGGTTGGGCCGACGCCGATGACGCGGGCGCTGCCGCCCAGCGCGGGCTGTCCGAGGCTGTGGTGCGCGACATCTCGGCGAAGAAGAACGAACCGGAGTGGATGCTGCAGGCACGCCTGCGGGCCTACCGGACCTTCCTGAAGAAGCCGATGCCGAACTGGGGCTCGGATCTGTCCGGTATCGACTTCGACAACATCAAATACTTCGTGCGGTCCACCGAGAAGCAGGCCCAGACCTGGGACGACCTGCCTGACGACATCCGCAACACCTATGACCGGCTGGGCATCCCGGAGGCCGAAAAGCAGCGCTACATCGGTGGCGTGGCCGCCCAGTACGAGTCCGAGGTCGTCTATCACAAGATCCGCGAGGACCTGGAAGCCCAGGGCGTCATCTTCCTCGACACCGACACCGCTCTGCGGGAGCACGAGGACCTGTTCCGCGAGCACTTCGCCACGGTGATTCCGGCCGGCGACAACAAGTTCTCTGCGCTCAACACCGCGGTGTGGAGCGGGGGATCGTTCATCTATGTCCCCAAGGGCGTGCACGTCGATATCCCGCTGCAGGCCTACTTCCGGATCAACACCGAGAACATGGGCCAGTTCGAGCGCACCCTGATCATCGTCGACGAAGACGCCTACGTGCACTACATCGAGGGCTGCACCGCGCCGGTCTACACGTCGGACTCGCTGCACTCGGCGGTGGTGGAGATCGTGGTGAAGCCGGGCGGCCGGTGCCGCTACACCACCATCCAGAACTGGTCGGTCAACGTCTACAACCTGGTGACCAAGCGAGCCCGGGCTGAGGCCGGGGCCACCATGGAGTGGGTCGACGGCAACATCGGCTCGAAGGTCACCATGAAGTACCCGGCCGTCTGGATGACCGGCGAGCACGCCAAGGGCGAGGTGCTCTCGGTGGCGTTCGCCGGCGAGGACCAGCACCAGGACACCGGCGCCAAGATGCTGCACCTGGCGCCCAACACGTCGAGCAACATCGTCTCCAAGTCGGTGTCGCGCGGCGGCGGCCGGTCCTCCTACCGAGGTCTGGTGGAGATCCACAAGGGCGCGCACGGGGCCAAGTCCAGCGTGAAATGTGATGCGCTGCTGGTCGACAACGTCAGCCGCAGTGACACCTACCCCTATGTCGACATCCGCGAGGACGACGTCACCGTCGGCCACGAGGCCACCGTGTCGAAGGTCAGCGAGAACCAGCTGTTCTACCTGATGAGCCGCGGCCTGACCGAGGACGAGGCGATGGCGATGGTGGTGCGCGGCTTCGTCGAGCCCATCGCCAAGGAACTGCCGATGGAATACGCGCTGGAGCTCAACAAGCTGATCCAGCTGCAGATGGAAGGCTCGGTGGGCTAGGTGACGACCTCTATCGCCGGCACCAACCTGACCGCAGCGGTCGAAGGCGCCACCAAGGGCGCCGCATTCACCTCCTTCGACGTCGAGGCCTTCGAGGTGCCGCACGGTCGCGATGAGGTGTGGCGGTTCACCCCGCTGCGCCGGCTGCGTGGTCTGCACGACGGCTCCGCGGTCGCCGACGGATCAGCCGGCATCGAGGTGGCCGGCTCCGGCGACGTGCGGATCGAGACCGTCGAGCGCGGCGACGACCGACTGGGCGCTGCCGGTGCACCCGCGGACCGCGTTGCGGCCCAGGCCTTCTCGGCGTTTCGTGAGGCGACGGTGGTCACCGTGCCCAAGGAGGCGAGCGTCGAAGAGCCCGTCACCATCACGGTCACCGGCCCGGGTGCCGGAGCCACCGCCTACGGCCACCTGCAGCTGCGCGCTGAAGAACTGTCACGAGCGACCGTCGTGATCGATGTGCGGGGCAGCGGAACCTACGCCGACAACGTCGAATTCGTGGTCGGCAACGGCGCACAGCTGACCGTGGTCTGGATCGCCGACGGCGACTCAGACCTGGTGCACGTCACCATGCACCACGCGGCGCTGGGCAAGGACGCGGTGCTGCGTCACAGCGCCGTACAGCTCGGTGGCGGCCTGGTGCGCCTGACCGGACGGGTCCGCTTCGACGGTCCGGGCGGCGACGCCGAGTTGCTGGGCCTGTACTTCGCCGACGACGGCCAGCACCTCGAATCGCGCCTGTTGGTCGACCACGCCCAGCCCAACTGCCGGTCCAACGTGCTCTACAAGGGCGCGCTGCAGGGCGACCCCGATTCGGCACTGCCGGACGCCCACACCGTCTGGGTAGGTGACGTGCTGATCCGCGCCAGCGGCGTGGGCACCGACACCTTCGAGGTGAACCGCAATCTGGTGCTGGCCGACGGCGCCCGGGCCGACTCGATTCCCAACCTCGAGATCGAGACCGGGGAGATCGTGCAGGCCGGTCACGCCAGTGCGACGGGACGTTTCGACGATCTCCAGTTGTTCTACCTACAGGCGCGCGGCATCCCCGAAGACCAGGCGCGGCGCCTGATCGTGCGTGGCTTCTTCGGCGAGATCATCGCCAAGATCCCCGTTCCGGCGGTGCAGGAGCGCCTCACCGAGGCCGTCGAGCGTGAACTCGCGGTCACCGAGAACCGATAAACCCCGAACGCATCAGCTAAGGACACGAATCAGCAATGAGCACACTGGAAATCAAGGGCCTGCATGTGAGTGTGTCGCCCGGCGGCGCCGGCGACGACGGCACGGGCGACATCCCGATTCTGCACGGGGTCGACCTGACGGTGAACTCCGGTGAGACGCACGCCCTGATGGGCCCGAACGGGTCCGGCAAGTCCACCCTGTCGTACGCGATCGCCGGGCACCCCAAGTACACCGTGACGTCCGGGTCGATCACCCTCGACGGTGAAGACGTGCTGGCGATGAGCATCGATGAGCGGGCGCGCGCGGGCCTGTTCCTGGCGATGCAGTACCCGGTCGAGGTGCCCGGGGTGTCGATGTCGAACTTCCTGCGCACCGCGGTGACCGCGGTGCGCGGCGAGGCGCCCAAGCTGCGGACCTGGATCAAGGAACAGCGAGCGGCGTTCGCCGAGTTGGGGATCGACTCCGCTTTCGCCGAGCGCAACGTCAACGAGGGCTTCTCCGGCGGCGAGAAGAAGCGCCACGAGATTCTGCAGCTGAGCCTGCTCAAGCCCAAGATCGCGATCCTCGACGAGACCGACTCCGGCCTGGACGTCGACGCGCTGCGAGTGGTCAGCGAAGGGGTGAACCGCTACCAGGAGGCGGAAAACGGTGGCGTGCTGGTGATCACGCACTACACCCGCATTCTGCGCTACATCCAGCCGCAGTTCGTGCACGTCTTCGCCGGCGGCCGGATCGTCGAGTCGGGCGGGCCCGAGCTGGCCGACGAGCTGGAGGAGAACGGCTACGAACGCTTCACCGAGCAGGCGGCAGTGGCGGAGGCGTAGGACATGACACTCTCGGTCAGTCGTCCGGCCGTGCCGGACCTCGATGCGATTCGGGCGGATTTCCCGATCCTGAACCGTGTCATGCGCGGCGGAAGCCGGCTGGCCTACCTGGACTCCGGGGCCACCTCGCAGCGCCCGCTGCCGGTGCTCGACGCCGAGCGGGAGTTCCTGCTGACCTCCAACGGCGCGGTGCACCGCGGGGCGCACCAGCTGATGGAGGAGGCCACCGACGCCTACGAGGACGGTCGATCCGCGATCGCGCGCTTCGTCGGCGCCGAACCGGACGAGCTGGTGTTCACCAAGAACGCCACCGAGTCGCTGAACCTGGTGTCCTATGTGCTCGGTGACGACCGCTTCGAGGCGGCGGTCGGCCCTGGCGACGTCATCGTCACCACCGAACTGGAACACCACGCCAACCTGATTCCCTGGCAGGAGCTGGCGCGGCGCACCGGTGCCACCCTGCAGTGGTACGAGGTCACGCCCGACGGGCGCATCGACCCGGACTCGCTGGAACTCGATGAGCGGGTCAAAGTCGTTGCGTTCACGCACCACTCCAACGTGACCGGCGCGCTGGCCCCGGTCGCCGAGCTGGCGTCGCGGGCCCGCGCGGTCGGCGCGCTCACGGTGCTGGACGCCTGCCAGTCGGTTCCGCACCAGCCCGTCGACTTCCACGCGCTGGGAGTGGACTTCGCGGCGTTCTCGGGGCACAAGATGCTGGGGCCCAACGGGATCGGGGTGCTCTACGGGCGCCGGGAGCTGTTGGCGGCGCTGCCGCCGTTCCTCACCGGTGGATCGATGATCGAGACGGTGACCATGGCGTCGAGCACCTACGCGCCGGCGCCGCAACGCTTCGAGGCGGGCACGCCGATGACCTCACAGGTGGTCGGGCTGGCCGCGGCCGCGCGGTATCTGGATGCGATCGGAATGGATGTGGTGGCCGCTCACGAGCGTGAGCTGGTGGCCGCCGCCCTCGAAGGCCTCGCTGGCATTCCCGGCGTGCGTATCGTCGGGCCGACCACCACCGTCGACCGCGGCTCGCCGGTGTCGTTCGTGATCGACGGGGTGCACGCGCACGACGTCGGGCAGGTGCTCGACGATGACGGTGTCGCGGTCCGGGTGGGTCACCACTGCGCAATGCCGTTGCACCGCAAGTTCAATGTTGCCGCCACCGCCCGCGCCTCGTTCGCGGTGTACAACACCGCTGAGGAGGTGGAGCGCCTGCTGGCGGGTGTTCGCCGGGCCGTGGAATTCTTCGGGGGAGTGTGAGACGTTGCGTCTTGAGCAGTTCTATCAAGAGGTGATCCTCGATCACTACAAACATCCGCAGCATCGCGGTCTGCGCGAGCCCTACGGCGCCCAGGTGCACCACGTCAACCCCACCTGCGGTGACGAGTTGACGTTGCGGGTGGCGCTGTCGCCCGACGGGGAGCAGATCGCCGATGTCTCCTACGACGGGCAGGGCTGCTCGATCTCGCAGGCCGCAACGTCGGTGCTGGCCAGCCAGGTGATCGGCTTGAGCGTGGATCAGGCGTTGGCGACCTTCGATGCGTTCCACGAGATGGTGTCCTCACGCGGCACTGTGGAAGGTGACGAGGACGTGCTCGGCGACGGCATCGCGTTCGCCGGGGTGGCCAAGTACCCGGCGCGGGTCAAATGCGCACTGCTTGGCTGGATGGCATTCAAAGATGCGCTGGCACAGGCGCTTTCGAAGACAGAAGAACAGGAACTGGCCGCCGCCAGTGTCTCAACCCAGGAGATGAACCGATGAGCGAATTGGGGCCGGACGAGCTGCTCGCCGAACTCGAGGAATCCATGCACGACGTCATCGACCCCGAGATCGGCATCAATGTCGTGGACCTGGGCCTGATGTATGACCTGTCGGTCCGGCAGGACGAAGACGGTCCGGCCGCGGTCGTCACCATGACCCTCACCTCACCGGCCTGCCCGCTGCAGGACATGATCGTCGAGCAGATCCAGAACGCCACGGTGGGAGCCGGTTTGGTCAAGAAGGCTGACGTCAATTGGGTCTGGGAGCCGGCCTGGGGACCGGACAAGATCACCGACGAGGGCCGCGAAATGATGCGCGCAGTCGGTTTCACGGTCTGACCCGTGCCGGCATCGGAGTTCTGGCTGTGCCGGACGTGCGGTGTCGAACACGATGCCACGCCGCAGGTGTGTGCGGTCTGCGCGGACGACCGGCAATGGGTGCCATCCGACGGCCAGCACTGGGCCACCTTGGACGGCCTGGCCGCCGAGGGGATGCGGTCCTACACCTGTGAACTCGAACCCGGGCTGACCGGGATCGGCGCTGATCCGCCGCTGGGCATCGGTCAGTTGGGCAAGCTGGTGTGCACCGGCGGCGGCAACATGCTGTGGGATCCATCCGGGTTCGTCGATGACGCCGGGGTCGCCGCGGCGCTCGAGCACGGGCCGGTGCTCGGCGTCGTCGCCAGTCACCCCCACATGTTCGGCGCCCAGGTGGAGTGGGGCCGACGGCTCGGCGGAGTGCCGGTGTATGTCAACGCCGCCGACCGGCAGTGGGTGATGCGCCCGGACCCGTTGATCCGATACTGGTCGGGCCGCCTCGAGCTCGCTGACGGGTTGACCGTGGTTCAGATCGGCGGCCACTTTCCGGGCAGCTCCGTCGCGTGCTGGGACGCCGGGGCCGACGGGCGCGGGGTGCTTCTGGTGGGCGACACCGTCTTTCCGAACCCCGACCGGCGCACCGTGGCCTTCCTGCGCAGCTATCCGAACCGGATTCCGCTGTCGGCGGCCGTCGCCCAGCGGATGGCCGCATCGCTGGAACAGTTGCGGTTCGACCGCATCTACGGGCTGCACACCAACACCATCGACTCCGATGCGGTGGCCGCGGTCCGATTCTCGGCCGACCGCCACGCGGCCTGGGCACGCGGCGACCACGACGACCTCACCTAGCGCGTCGCGCGACTGTGACGGGATACGAGCGGGACACGGTGCCGACAACCCGGCGGCGGTTCATGGCCGGGATGGCGGCCGCAGCCGCGGGGACGGCGGTCGGTGGGCTTGCCGCGTGCGGATCGCGGGGTCCGGTGGCAGACACCATATTCCTCGGAGGTCCGGTGGTGACCGTGGCGCCGGGCCCGCCCGAGGCCGAAGCTCTCGCGGTCACCGGCGGACGGATCAGCCGCGTCGGCACCGCCGAGGAGGCACTGGAACTGCGGGGAGCGGGAACCACCGTCGTCGACCTCCGCGGCCGGGCACTGCTGCCGGCTTTCGTGGAGCCGCATAGTCATCCCTTCGAGATGGGCTCGAGGCTGGCCCCACCGGCCATCGACGTGCGTCCCTTCACCGTCCCCACCGCCGACGGGGTGTTCGCGAAGCTGGCCGAGGCCGTCGCGGACACACCCAAGGGCCAGCCGATCCTGCTCAACGGGGTGGATCCGCTGCTGCAGACCGGGTTGGCGCCCTTCACCCGAACCGAACTGACCCGGCTCGCACCGAACCATCCCGTGGTGATCATCGCCGACAGTGGCCACGCCGCCTACGGCAACACGGCGGCGTTCACCGCGGCCGGCATCACCAGGACCACCCCCAACCCCGCAGGCGCCCAATACCTCCACGGGCCGGATGGCCAGCTGACCGGCGAGGTGCGCGAGGCCGCGGCGGTGGCGGCGCTGGTCGCGCCGTTCTCCGGCGCGAACATGGCCAACGCCGGGGACAACCTGCGCTGGGCCTACGCACAACTCGCCCGCGCCGGAATCGCCACCGCCACCGAGCATTCCTATGACGCGGGTGCCCAATCGGAGGTGTTCGCCCACCTCGCCCGGCAGGCCGACTGCGCGGTGCGGGTCCGCGCCTACGAGGTCGGCACCCCGGAGCTGGCCGCGGACGCCAAGAACGTCCGCGGCAGGCGGACCCGCGCCGACGTGCTGTTCGACAAGATCGGGATGAAGATCTGGGCGGACGGTTCGCCCTGGCAGGGCAACATCTTCACCACCTTCCCGTATCTGGCCAATGCCACCACCGCGAGCATGGATCTGGGGCCTGATCACCGCGGCCGGATGAATTACTCACCCGAGCAGATTCAGCAGCTGACCAAGGGCTTCGTCGATCAGCACTGGCAGGTGTCGTGTCACGCGCACGGTGATGCCGCGATCGACGTTGTGCTCGACGCCTTCGAACAGGCGCGCACGCCCCCGGCGCTACGGCCCCGAATCGAACACGCCGGAGCCATGCGACCCGATCAGTACGCCCGCGCCGCGCAGCTGGGCATCACCCCGAGCCTGTTTGTCGAACAGCTCTATTTCTGGGGAGACGTGTTGGTAGACAAGCTGTTCGGCTCCGAACATGGCTCGCACTGGATGTCGGCGCGCTCGGCCCTCGACGCCGGACTGCGGATGTCGTTCCACAATGACGGCAGCGTCACCCCGCCCAGCCCGATCGGCAACATCGCCACCGCGGTGAACCGTATTGCCAAGGGCAGTGGCCGGGTGCTGGCCCCCGAGCAGCGCATCGGCGTCGACGCGGCGATCCGGGCGCAGACCCTCAACGCCGCCTGGCAACTGCGGCTCGACACCGAGATCGGCAGCCTGGAACCCGGCAAGTACGCCGATCTGGTGGTGCTGTCCCGCAATCCCCGCCGGGTCCCGCCAGAAGAACTGCGCGACGTGGCCGTGGAGGCCACCTTCCTGATGGGCCGGCAGACCTACGGCAGGGTGCTGGGGTAGGGGGCGCGCCCTTACTCGGGGCAGTCGCCGTCGCCGGCCCACACGGTGACCCGGGCCGCCTGCAGCACGCCGTCGGCGTCGGTGGTCCCGCCGGCGGCAACACACTTGCCGGCGCTGATCGACGGCGCGCTGACGGTGACCATCCGGCGGAAGTCGGTGTCGTCGTCGAGCGTGACCGTGGTCGGACCGGACGGCCCGCTGACGGTCAGCGTGTCACCGGAGACCGACTCGACCACCCCGCGGACGCCGTGGTGCGCCTTCGGCGGTGTCGGATTGTCAGCCGTCGCGGCGGGCGGCTGCGTGCAGGCACCGTCGCTGATCGCCACGAACTTCGCCGTGATGGCGCCGCTGTCGGCGGGAGCACTGTCGTGCCCGGCGCCGGCCTTGATGCAGGTGCCGGTGGTGATCTCGCCGCGCTGCGCGGGCACCGACTCGAAGATGCGGGTGCTGTCGGTCACGGTAACGGTGGTGGTGCCCGACGCTCGTGCCACCTCGACGGTGTCGCCGGACACCGAGGAGACCGTACCCATCACGTGGTCGCCGTGGGCGTGGGCCAATGCCGGGACGAACAGCCCGGCCGCCACCAGCGCCGTCGCTCCGGTCACGGCGCCGATCGTGCGGTTACGGGTGGGTGTGCTCAGGCGGGGGGACATCGGCGTCTCCGTTCGTTGGGATGAGCCCGCGGCGGTTGCCGCTGCCGGTGCTATCACCGTCAATGGTCGAGTTAGCGAGCACCTAGATCTCAGCTGTGAGCCCGCTGTGGAGACCGCTTGCCCTCTGCAAAACGACCCGCGGGAACACCGCGACGTCGCCGGACGTTGGCTCTGTCATGGCAACTCAAGACCTCACCGCAGCGAAGTTCGAAGAAACCATCGCCGACAACGACATCGTCCTTGTCGACTTCTGGGCCTCCTGGTGCGGCCCGTGCCGCTCGTTCGCGCCGACCTTCGCGGCGGTTTCGGATAAGCACCCGGACGTGGTGTTCGCCAAGGTCGACACCGAAGCCGAGCAGCAGCTGGCCGCCGCCGCCCAGATCCGCTCCATTCCCACGCTGATGGCGTTCAAGAAGGGCACGCTGGTGTTCAACCAGGCCGGCGCCCTGCCCGCCGCGGCGTTGGAGGACCTGGTGCAGCAGGTCAAGGATCTCGACATCGAGGCCGCGCTGGCCGAACAGAACGCCGCGGACAAGCCCGACCAGGTCTGAGGGCGCGCACGCGATAGCGTGCTTCGGTGTCTTCTGAATCCGAATTCATCCTGGTAGAGCGTCCCCGTCCGCACGTCGCCCTGATCACGCTGAATCGCCCGGAGCGGATGAACTCCATGGCGTTCGACGTGATGGTCCCGCTGCGCGACGCGCTGGCGCAGGTCAGCTACGACAACTCGGTGCGGGTGGTGGTGCTGACCGGGGCGGGCCGGGGATTCTCCTCGGGCGCCGACCACAAGTCCGCGGGTTCGGTTCCGCACGTGGAGGGCCTGACCAGGCCCACGTTCGGCCTGCGCTCGATGGAACTGCTCGACGACATCATCCTGGGGCTGCGGCGCCTGCACCAGCCGGTGATCGCGGCCGTCAACGGCGCAGCCATCGGCGGTGGGTTATGCCTGGCGCTGGCGGCCGACATCCGGGTCGCCGCGTCGGGCGCCTACTTCCGGGCCGCCGGCATCAACAACGGTCTGACCGCCAGCGAGCTGGGCCTGAGCTACCTGTTGCCCCGGGCGATCGGAACGTCGCGGGCGTTTGAGATCATGCTCACCGGGCGCGACGTCGACGCCGCCGAAGCCGAACGAATCGGCCTGGTCTCGCGGGTGGTGGAGCAGCCGAACCTGCTGGACACCTGCTACGAGATGGCCGAGCGGATCGCCGGCTTCTCCCGGCCGGGGGCCGAGTTGACCAAGCGGACGCTCTGGAGCGGACTCGACGCCGGTAGTCTGGAGGGGCACATGCAGGCCGAGGGGCTCGGACAGCTCTACGTGCGCCTGCTGACCAGCAACTTCGAGGAAGCCGTCGCTGCGCGCGCCGAGAAGCGCCCGCCGGCCTTTACCGACGATAAGTAGCCAGAACACGACAGGAGTACTGCGCGCGTGATTACCGCAACGGGCCTGGAGGTCCGCGCCGGAGCGCGCACCCTGCTCGACTCGGTTGATTCGGTGCTGCGGGTACAGCCCGGAGATCGGATCGGCCTGGTCGGCCGCAACGGCGCCGGCAAGACCACCACCCTGCGCATCCTGGCCGGTGAAGGCGAGCCCTACGCCGGCACCATCACCCGTACCGGTGAGATCGGCTACCTGCCGCAGGACCCGCGGGAAGGCAACCTCGACGTGCTGGCCCGCGACCGCGTGCTTTCGGCTCGCGGACTGGACGCCATCCTGGCCGACCTGGAGAAGCAGCAGGTGCTGATGGCCGAGGTCGTCGACGAGGCCGAGCGTGATCGAGCCATTCGCCGCTACGGCCAGCTTGAAGAGCGATTCGCCGCGCTGGGTGGCTACGCCGCCGAAAGCGAGGCGGGCCGGATCTGCACCAGCCTGGGCCTGCCTGATCGGGTGCTGACGCAGCCGTTGCGCACCCTGTCCGGTGGCCAGCGTCGCCGCGTGGAGCTGGCCCGGATTCTGTTCGCGGCCGGCGAGGGTGGCGCCGGTGGGGCGGGTTCGAGCACCACCCTGCTGCTCGACGAACCGACCAACCACCTCGACGCGGATTCGATCGGCTGGCTGCGTGATTTTCTGAAGAACCACAGCGGGGGACTGGTGCTGATCAGCCACGACGTGGACCTGTTGGCGGACGTGGTCAACCGGGTGTGGTTCCTCGACGCGGTGCGCGGTGAGGCCGACGTCTACAACATGGGCTGGCAGAAGTATCTCGATGCCCGAGCCACCGACGAGCAGCGCCGGCGCCGGGAGCGGGCCAATGCCGAGCGCAAGGTCGCCGCGCTGCGCACCCAGGCCGCCAAGCTGGGCGCCAAGGCCACCAAAGCCGTTGCCGCGCAGAACATGTTGCGGCGCGCTGACAGGATGCTGGCGGCGCTGGATGAGGAACGGGTCGCCGACAAGGTGGCCAGGATCAAGTTCCCCACCCCGGCCGCATGCGGAAAGACTCCGCTGATGGCCAGTGGACTGACCAAGATGTACGGCTCACTCGAGGTGTTCAGCGGTGTCGACCTGGCCATCGACCGGGGATCGCGAGTGGTGGTGCTCGGGCTCAACGGTGCCGGCAAGACCACGCTGTTGCGGGTGCTGGCCGGGGTCGAGACCCCCGATGCAGGTCAGCTGGAGCCCGGTCACGGTTGCAAGATCGGTTACTTCGCCCAGGAACACGACACCATCGACAACGCCGCGACGGTGTGGGAGAACATCGTTCACGCCGCACCCGACACCTCTGAGCAGGATCTGCGGGGACTGCTGGGCGCCTTCATGTTCACCGGGCCGCAGCTGGAACAACCGGCCGGCACGTTGTCCGGCGGCGAGAAGACCCGACTGGCGCTGGCCGGACTGGTGGCGTCCACCGCCAACGTGCTGCTGCTCGACGAACCGACCAACAACCTCGACCCGGCGTCGCGCGAGCAGGTGCTCGACGCGCTGCGCAGTTATGCCGGTGCGGTGGTGCTGGTGACCCACGACCCGGGCGCCGCCGAAGCACTGGACCCGCAGCGCGTGGTGTTGTTGCCCGACGGCACCGAAGATCATTGGTCGGCGGACTACCGCGACCTGATCGAGCTCGCCTAGCCGGGCGCTACGGCCCCGTCCCCGGTATTTCCCTCAAAGTCGCCCGGTGCGGCCGACGCGTTCTTACGCTGAAACCGTCAAGGGCGACAAGGGGATGGTGAGGGGACGTGGCGACGACGACGAAACCGAACAAGCAACGCGATCGTCAGCTGCTCGAGCTGCGCAACGCCTATGAAGGCGGGGCCAGCATCCGTACGTTGGCGGCGTCGACCGGCCGATCGTACGGATCGGTGCACAGCATGCTGCGGGAGTCGGGCGTGGCGATGCGCAGCCGCGGTGGGCCCAACCACCGCACCCGATCGCGCTAGCTCAAATCAGCTCTGCCGCACCGAATCCTCGACCAGGTCGAGGACCGCTGAGAGCCGCTGCGGATCTTCCCCGGATGCCAGGCGCGCGACCAGGCCGTCGAGCACCAGATCCAGGTAGCAGTGCAACACGTCACCGGGGACGTCGTCGCGCAGGCGGCCGGCCTGCTTCTGGCGGTGCAGTCGATCCGTTGTGGCAGCAGCCAATTCGGCTAACCGCTCCGCCCATCCGCGGCTGAACTCCGGGTCGTGGCGCAGTTTGCGGGCGATCTCCAGCCGGGTGGCCAGCCAGTCGAACTGCTCCGGCGCCGCCAACATGTCCCGCATCACGCCGATCAGGCCCTCACGCGAGGCCAGATCGGCCATCCGCTCCGCGTCCTCGCGCGCCAGCTCGAAAAACAGCGTGTCCTTGTCGCGGAAGTGATGGAAGATCGCCCCGCGCGACAAGCCGACCGTCTGCTCGAGCCGCCGCACCGTTGCCTGGTCGTAGCCGTACGCGGCGAAGCAACGCCGCGCGCCATCGAGGATCTGGCGGCGCCGGGCCGCCAGATGATCCTCGCTGACCCTGGGCATCGGTGATTCGCCGTCTACGCGGTCGTCGTCGATCTCAGCATGTTGCGCAGCACGTACTGCAGGATGCCGCCGTTGCGGTAGTAGTCCGCCTCGCCGGGGGTGTCGATGCGCACCACCGCGTCGAACTCGACCTTGTCGCCGTTCTCCTTGGTGGCCGTGACCTTGACCGTCTTCGGGGTCTTGCCGGCGTTGAGTTCGGTGATGCCCACGATGTCGAAGGTCTCGGTGCCGTCCAGCCCCAGCGACGAGGCGCTCTCGCCGGCCGGGAACTGCAGCGGGATCACGCCCATGCCGATCAGGTTGGAACGGTGGATACGCTCGAAGGACTCGGTGATGACGGCCTTGACGCCCAGCAGGGTGGTGCCCTTGGCCGCCCAGTCACGCGACGAGCCGGAGCCGTATTCCTTGCCGCCCAGCACAACCAGCGGAATGCCGGCCTTCTGGTAGTTCACACACGCGTTGTAGATGAACTCCTTCGGGCCACCCTCCTGGGTGAAGTCCCGGGTGTAGCCGCCCTGGGTGCCCTCCAGACCGATGGTGTCCAGGATCCGGTTCTGCAGGCGGATGTTGGCGAAGGTGCCGCGGACCATGACCTCGTGGTTGCCGCGACGGCTGCCCAGCGAGTTGTAGTCCTTGCGCTCCACACCGTGGGCGTCCAGGTAGTCCGCTGCCGGGGTGCCGGGCTTGATGGGGCCGGCCGGGCTGATGTGGTCGGTGGTGACCGAGTCGCCCAGCAGCGCCATCACCCGCGCACCCTTGATGTCGGTGACCGGCTCAGGCTCCAGTCCCATGCCGTCGAAGTACGGGGCCTTGCGCACGTAGGTCGATGACTCGTCCCAGGCGAAGGTGTCACCGTCGGGGGTGGGCAGGTTGCGCCAGTTCTCGTCTCCGGCGAACACGTCGGCGTAGGACTTGCGGAACATGTCCTGGTTGATCGCGGACTTGATGGTGTCGTCGATCTCCTGAGCCGACGGCCAGATGTCGCGCAGGTACACGTCGTTGCCCTGCTCGTCTTTGCCCAGGGAATCGGTCTCGAAGTCGAAGTCCATGGTGCCGGCCAGGGCGTAGGCGATGACCAGCGGCGGGGAGGCCAGGTAGTTCATCTTGACGTCGGGGGAGATGCGGCCCTCGAAGTTGCGGTTGCCCGAGAGCACCGCGGTGACGGTCAGGTCGTGCTCGTTGACCGCCTTGGAGATCTCCTCGGGCAGCGGGCCGGTGTTGCCGATACAGGTGGTGCAGCCGTAACCACCGAGGTAGAAGCCGAGCTTCTCCAGGTAGGGCCACAGGCCGGCCTTCTCGTAGTAGTCAGTGACGACCTGGCTGCCCGGCGCCATGTTGGTCTTGACCCACGGCTTGGACGACAGGCCCTTCTGCACGGCGTTGCGGGCCAGCAGGGCCGCGCCGATCATCACCGACGGGTTGGAGGTGTTGGTGCAGGAGGTGATGCCCGCGACCGCGACGGCGCCGTGGTCGATGATGAACTCGCCGCGCTCACCCTTGACCCGGATCGGCTTGCTCGGCCGGCCCTCGGAACCGTTGGCCGCGGACTGCACGTCCACCGCTCCGTCGTCGGCGAAGGACAGTGCGACCGGGTCGGAGGCCGGGAAGGACTCCTCGATCGCCTCGTCCAGCTGGGTCTCCGGCGTCGGGTGCTGCTCTTCGACGTAGTTGTGGATGTCCTTGCGGAAGGCGATCTTGCTCTCCGACAACAGGATCCGGTCCTGCGGGCGCTTCGGCCCGGCGATCGAGGGGACCACGGTGGACAGGTCCAGCTCCAGGTACTCGGAGAAGGCCGGCTCGTGGTCGGGGTTGTGCCACATGCCCTGCGTCTTGGCGTAGGCCTCGACCAGCGCGAGCTGTTCGTCGGTGCGGCCGGTCAGGCGCAGGTAGTTGATGGTTTCGTCGTCGATCGGGAAGATCGCGCAGGTCGAGCCGAACTCGGGGCTCATGTTGCCCAGGGTGGCGCGGTTGGCCAGCGGCACCTCGGCGACGCCCTTGCCGTAGAACTCGACGAACTTGCCGACCACACCGTGGCGGCGCAGCATGTCGGTGACGGTGAGCACCACGTCGGTGGCCGTGACGCCCGGCTGAATCTCACCGGTCAGCTTGAAGCCGACGACGCGGGGGATCAGCATCGACACCGGCTGGCCCAGCATGGCGGCCTCGGCCTCGATACCGCCGACGCCCCAGCCCAGCACGCCCAGGCCGTTCTGCATGGTGGTGTGGCTGTCGGTGCCCACACAGGTGTCCGGGTAGGCCTTGCCGTCACGCACCATGACGGTCCGCGCCAGGTACTCGATGTTGACCTGGTGCACGATGCCGGTGCCCGGCGGGACGACCTTGAAGTCGTCGAAGGCGCCCTGACCCCAGCGCAGGAACTGGTAGCGCTCGGCGTTGCGCTGGTACTCCAGCTCGACGTTGCGCTCGAAGGCGTCCGGGGTGCCGAAGACGTCGAGGATCACGGAGTGGTCGATGACCATCTCGGCGGGTGAGAGCGGGTTGACCTTGTTGGGGTCGCCGCCCAGGGCGGTGACGGCCTCACGCATGGTGGCCAGGTCGACGACACAGGGCACACCGGTGAAGTCCTGCATGATCACCCGGGCGGGGGTGAACTGGATTTCGATGCTCGGCTCGGCGGTCGGGTCCCAGCTGGCGATCGCGTTGATGTGATCCTTGGTGATGTTGGCGCCGTCCTCGGTGCGCAGCAGGTTCTCGGCCAGCACCTTGAGGCTGTAGGGGAGTTTCTCGGTGCCCGGGACGGCATCGAGGCGGTAGATCTCATAGTCCTTGTCGCCCACGGTCAGCGTGGCACGGGCCCCGAACGAATTCACCGAATCTGTGCTGGTCACTTCAACTCCCCGAGATCGAATGCTCATCCATCGACGGGTCCGCGCCGACAGGCGATATAACCCTAACAGTACGACTGTCCTGTAAAAAGTAAGGTAGACCTCACTGGGGTGGGGGCTTGGCGTTTCGGGCGCGTTCGGCGGTGATGGCTCGAGCGCGGTTCTGAGCCCGGGTCCGGCTGCGGGTGGGCATCATCAGGGTGTGCCCAGGTGTGCGGGCTGTGGTGGTCGCCGCGGGGAGTGGTAGCGCGCCGGTGGAGGCGCACAGCGACGGGAACAGCAGGCGACTGCCGGGGTGGGTGGTGTAGGTGGCCCCGGTGGGGCTGGTCCATTCGATAGAGCCGTCGGGGCGCTGCCGATCTCGCCAATGGTGAAAAGTCTTCAGCAAGTGATGTTTTCGGCACAGACATCGTAAATTCGACGGATGGGTCGGCCCGGCGGGGTAGGCGATGGCGTGGTCGAGATCGCAGCTCTGCGCCGGGCGGTCACAACCGGGAAACCGGCACGTCATATCGCGTGCCCGCACGAATTCATCCAGGGCGGTCGAGGGTCGATAGCCCGCCTCGGGCGGGCTCTTGGGGCCGGGGTGGCCGATGGTACGCACGATCGCGCCGCGGGCGAGGAGTTCGGCCACCAACGGTGCCGGCAAAGCCGGGCCGCCGAGGACCAGTGCTGGCGGGGTCTTCGGCGGCGGATCCGGTTCGGGGCCGCGTGCCGGGGCGAACAGATCGTCGGGGCGATCGGGAGGGGTTGGTGACTCCTCGCCGTTGCGGTGGGCGTCGGTGGGGCTTTGCACGGTCTCGGGGTGGGCGACGACGTGGATGACCGTCCGGCCCGGCGCCGGTGTGCGTGAGTCATCCGCGCCGGTGTCTGCCGAGGTCTGGGCGGGGCAGGATTGGTTGCCGCAGGCACACGCCAGCGTCTGCGACCCGGCGGCCAGGGCGCCGAGGGCGTCGGCGCGGCGTTGGGCGATGGTGCGTGGGTCGTCGTCGCAGACTCCATGGGCCATCGCCATCAGGCGGCGGTCGAGGGCCTCGGCGTCGTGGGCGTAGAGCCGGCCCCACAGCGGGGTGGTGCCGTGGTCGGTGCTGCGTTTGTCGACGACCAGATCGCGGGAGCGGGCCAGGATCCGGCCCCGGCGCAGCGCGGCGCTGTCGTGCGTTTCGATGATCGCGTCGATGGCCTGGGCGGTCTTGTCTTGCGACAGTGGCCCGTAGCGCAGCGCATCGGCGGCCAGGGCGGTGTCGACCAGCGCCAGCACCGCCGGGTTGACGATCAAGGTGGTGTGCCAGGAGATCGTGGCGGCCAGCGCGGCGGTGATGCGCCCGGCGGCCAGCAGCGCGGCGACTTTGGGAAGCCGGTTGCGCAGCGCCACGGCGAGGTACATCTGCCCGGAGGCCTTGCCGTGGCTGATGGCGCAGCCGGCGCTGACCTCGGCGGCCACCCCATCCCAGTCGTCACACGCCCAGCGGGACCGGCCGTCCCGGTCGTCGGGATCGTTGGAGCAGCGTCGGGCGGTCAGTTCCGCGATCGCGGCCAGTCGCCGGGAGGCGGCCATCGCTTCAGCTCGAGCCCACCGGCTGACCTCCGCGGCCAGGGTGGCCTCGTCGGCGACGGCCAGATCCGGCTGGTCTGCCAGATCGCACGACATCGGCGGTTCGAACATATTTTCGATAGTAATTGGGGGGTCTGACAAGTGTGATCCCGATCGCATTAATCACGTGCGTGACGCGAATCGGTTGCCTTACGGGCCGCAGTCCACGGCACGGCCTGAAAATGCCGCCCGCTTGATACCGTCTTCAACCGTGACGATCCAGCACCCGCCGGCCTATATCCCCGGCGAGCTCTGCATCACCGTCGGCCTCGACCCGGCCACCCCGCCTGACGACTGCATGGCGTTGGTCAAGGTCGCCGTCGCCGCCGACGGGGTGAGCGCCCCGGCGGCCGACGTACCGGCACTGCGGGAGGTGGTTGCCGACGCGGCCCAACAGGGCATCGACCTCAAGATCGTGGAGGTCGCCCGCAATCCGGGAATGGACACCGCGCTGCGCGACGTCGCCACGGTGGTCGGCTACGACTATCCCGATTCCACTGTCCTGGTCGTCAGTACGAACTTTGTCGGCAGCTACAGCGGCCAGTTTCACCGGTCCAAGCTCGAGGCCGCCGAGGACCACGCCAAAACCGGTGATCCGGTGACTTCGGCGCAGAATTTCCTGCACGAATTGACCACCCCCGATCTGCCCTGGACGGGTTTGACGGTGGTGCTGTTGGTGGGGGTGGCCGCGGCGGCCGTCGGCACCCGCTTCCTGCAGCGACGCAGCAAACGGGCTGCGGAGAGCGCCGGGCGCTCCGACGTCGCCGACTAGCGGCTTCACCTCCGAAAAACCGGAAACCGGGCGATTAATTGTCGCCCCGGTCTGCGCTGTCGCAAATAGCCAGGTCACCGAATGGTCACAACGCGCTTAATTACAAAAATGTAGTTCGTTATGAAAGTTTCTCCCGTGACTGATGTGACGTATGGTTCCAAAAGGCGCATCTGTTGCACCTGTTGTTTCTGTGTTTTTGCCACCGGCAGAAGCACGGCGCCGCCTGTTGCGAGTCCGAGGAGATCCAAGCCGAATGAGACGCATACGTTGTGCCTCCGATGGCTCTGTTTTCCGACGGGCGACCCGGTTCGCCCAACCGGTGACGGTGTCGGTACTCAGCGCTGCGATGGTGCTGATCACCCCGGGGCTGGCCGCCGCTCAACCCGACCCCGACGGCATCGCGGCGCTGATCGCTGAGGTGGCCGAGGCCAACCAGCAGCTGCAGAACCTGGGCGCCCAGATCGCCGAGGAGAAAGAAGGGGTCAACAAGGCCCTGGTGGATCTGCAAACCGCGCGTGAAGAGGCGGCCGCCGCTCAGCAGGAGGTCGAGTCCGGCCGGCAGGCGATCGCCGACGCCGACGCCGCGATCGCCGCCGCCCAGCGACGGTTCAACACCTTCGCGGCGTCGACCTACGTCAACGGACCCTCCGACAGCTACCTGACCGCGGCCGACCCCGCGGAGATGATCGCCACGGCGGCGGCCGGCCAGACCCTGGCGCTGAGCTCCCAGCAGGCACTGGACCGCCTCAAGCAAGCCCGCACCGAGCAGTTGAACAAGGAATCGGCCGCCCGGGCCGCCAAGCAACGGGCCGATCAGGCCGTCGCCGACGCGCAGTCCAGCCAGGACGCCGCGGTGGCCGCGCTCACCGACACCCAGCGCAAATTCGGCGAACAGCAGGGCGAGATCGATCGGCTGGCCGCACGCCGCAGCGCGGCGCAGGCCAAACTCGCCGCGGCCCGCGGCTATCAGCAGCCCCAGGCGGACCCTGCGCCTGCCGCCGGCGATCGGTGGGGCAACCCCGCCGGGCCCGTCGCCGGCCCCACGGTCGGCGCGCCTGCGCAGTGGGACGGTCCCTGGGACCCGACCCTGCCGATGATCCCCAGCGCCGATGTCCCCGGCGACCCGATCGCGATCATCAACCAGGTGCTGGGGATCTCGCAGACCTCGGCGCAGGTGACGGCCAACATGGGCAAGAAGTTCCTGCAGTCGCTGGGGCTGGCCAAGCCCGACGACACCGGTATCAACAACGGCAAGATCCCGCGGGTATACGGCCGCCAGGCCTCCGAATACGTGATTCGCCGCGGCCTTTCCCAGCGCGGCGTGCCGTACTCCTGGGGCGGCGGCACCGCTGCGGGACCCGGTCGCGGAATCGGATCCGGTTCGGGCACTGTCGGTTTCGACTGTTCGGGCCTGATCCTCTACGCGTTCGCCGGGGTGGGCATCAAGCTGCCGCACTACTCGGGTTCGCAGTACAAGATGGGCCGCCAGATCCCCTCGGCACGGCGCGTCGTGGCGACGTCATCTTCTACGGGCCCGGCGGCAGCCAACACGTGACGCTCTACCTCGGCAACGGCCTGATGCTGGAGGCCCCCGACGTGGGCCAGGTGGTGAAGGTGTCGCCGGTCCGCAAGAGCGGCATGACGCCCTACGTAGTCCGATACATCGAGTACTGACGGCGGTGCAATGCAACTGAGTTCACTACGACTATCGCGTCTCATCGGATCGCTGCTGGTGGCGATCCCCTTAGCGGTGGGCCTGGCCGGACCGGCCGAGGCCGACCCGGGTTGGGACCCCACCCTGCCTGCGACGATCAGTGCCGGTGCGCCCGGTGACCCGTTGGCAATCGCCAACGCCTCCCTGCAGGCCACCGCGCAGGCAACCCAGACCACGATGGACCTGGGGCGCAAGTTCCTGGCCGGCCTCGGGTTCAACGTCGGCGACGAAGCCACCGGCAATGTGGCGCCCGGCAAGCGCGTGCACGGCAAGCAGGCCATCGAGTACGTGATCCGTCGTGGTGGTTCCCAGATGGGCGTGCCGTACTCCTGGGGCGGGGGTTCGCTGACCGGCCCCAGCAAAGGCGTCGACTCGGGCGCGGGCACGGTCGGCTTCGACTGTTCGGGCCTCATGCGTTACGCATTCGCCGGGGTCGGCGTGCTGATCCCGCGGTACTCCGGGGACCAGTACAACGCCGGCCGGCACATCCCGCCCAGTCAGGCCCGTCGTGGCGACCTGATGTTCTACGGCCCCGGCGGTGGCCAGCACGTCACGATGTACCTCGGCGGGGGCAAGATGCTGGAGGCCTCGGGTAGTGCCGGCAAGGTGGTCGTCAGCCCGGTGCGGACCGCCGGGATGACGCCGTATCTGACCCGAATCATCGAGTACTGACGCATTCGAGACGGCCCTTACGTCGACGGATGCTGCTAACCCTGGAATAGTGAAACGCGGGCACAACGCTGCCCCTCGGCCGTGTGCCGTGCAAGCAGTTGTGTCTGACCGACCTTTGTGGAGGATTTGTCGATGACGTCATCGGATGGGACGCCTGTGGGCGCCAGCGGTTTCCCCGGCTCGGCCGGTGCCGAGACAGGCACAGTCGGCGGTAGCGGGCTCGCCGCCGACGTCCATGCGCTGGAGCGGGCCATCTTTGAGGTCAAGCGCGTCATCGTCGGCCAGGACCAGCTCGTCGAGCGCATCCTGGTCGGCCTGCTCGCCAAGGGCCACGTGCTGCTCGAAGGCGTGCCCGGCGTCGCCAAGACCCTGGCGGTGGAGACCTTCGCCAAGGTGGTCGGCGGCAGCTTTGCCCGCATCCAGTTCACCCCGGACCTGGTGCCCACCGACATCATCGGTACCCGCATCTACCGGCAGGGCCGTGAGGAGTTCGACACCGAACTCGGCCCGGTGATGACCAACTTCCTGCTGGCCGACGAGATCAACCGTGCACCGGCCAAGGTGCAGTCGGCACTGCTGGAGGTCATGCAGGAGCGCAAGGTCTCCATCGGCGGCAAGAGCTTCGCGCTGCCCAACCCGTTCCTGGTGATGGCCACCCAGAACCCGATCGAGCACGAGGGCGTCTACCCGCTGCCCGAGGCGCAGCGCGACCGCTTCCTGTTCAAGATCAACGTCAGCTACCCCTCCCCGGAGGAAGAGCGCGAGATCATCTACCGGATGGGTGTCGCCCCGCCGGAGCCCAAGCAGATCCTCGGCACCGGCGACCTGGTGCGGCTGCAGACGCTGGCGGCCAACAACTTCGTGCACCACGCCCTGGTGGACTACGTCGTCCGGGTGATCACTGCAACCCGGCAGCCCGAGCAGTTCGGCATGCCCGACGTGAAGAACTGGCTGTCCTTCGGCGCGTCGCCGCGTGCCTCGCTGGGCATCATCTCCGCGGCCCGGGCGCTGGCCCTGGTGCGCGGCCGCGACTACGTGATTCCGCAGGACGTCATCGAGGTCATCCCGGACGTGCTGCGCCACCGCCTGGTGCTGTCCTACGACGCACTCGCCGATGAGATCACCCCGGAGATCGTCATCAACCGGTTGCTGCAGACGGTTCCGCTTCCGCAGGTGAACGCGGTTCCGCAGCAACAGCACTCGGCACCGGGTGCCCCGACCGCAGCGGCAGTGGCCGGCGGTCGGTGAGCGACCCCGACACCGGGGCTGGCTCGTCCCAGTCGCCCGGAACCAGCAGTACGCCGCCGTCGATGCTGCGCGGCGGAATCCGTGACCCGAAGCTGGCCGCGGCGCTGCGCACCCTCGAGCTCACCGTCAAACGCAAGCTCGACGGCGTGCTGCACGGGGATCATCTCGGTCTGATTCCCGGCCCCGGCTCCGAGCCCGGCGAGTCCCGGCTGTACCAGCCGGGCGACGACGTGCGCCGGATGGACTGGTCGGTCACGGCCCGCACCACCCACCCGCACGTGCGGCAGATGATCGCCGACCGCGAGCTGGAGACCTGGCTGGTGGTCGACATGTCGGCCAGCATGGACTTCGGCACCGCCACCTGCGAGAAGCGCGACCTGGCGGTCGCCGCGGCCTCAGCCATCGTCTACCTCAACAGTGGTGGCGGCAACCGGCTGGGCGCGCTGGTGACCAACGGTCAGAACGTCGTACGAGTGCCGGCCCACTCGGGTCGCAACCACGAGCAGACCCTGCTGCGCACCATCGCCACCATTCCGCGGGCCCCCGTGGGGGTGCGAGGTGACCTGGCGGCGGCCATCGACGCACTGCGCCGGCCGGAACGCCGGCGCGGGATGGCGGTCATCATCAGCGACTTCCTCGGCCCGATCAACTGGATGCGCCCGCTGCGCGCGATCGCCGCCCGTCACGAGGTGCTGGGCATCGAGGTCCTCGACCCGCGCGATGTCGAACTGCCCGACGTCGGCGACGTGGTGCTGCAGGACACCGAAACCGGGGTCACCCGCGAATTCACCATCGACGCCAAGCTGCGCGACGACTTCGCCCGGGCCGCTGTGGCCCACCGCGCCGACGTCGCCCGCGCGCTGCGCAGCTGCGGCGCACCGTTGCTGGGGTTGCGCACCGACCGGGACTGGATTGCCGACATCGTCCGTTTCGTCGAGTCACGCCGGCGCGGCGCGCTGGCGGGGACGCCGTGACCTCGACCCGTACACAGACAGGTCTGTTATGACATTGCCGCTCCTCGGGCCGATGACCCTGACCGGCTTCGCCCACCCGTGGTTCTTCCTGTTCCTGTTGGTGATCCTGGGCCTGGTCGCGCTGTACATCCTCATGCAGGTGGCGCGGCATCGGCGCATCCTGAGGTTCGCCAACATGGAGCTGCTGGAGAGCGTGGCGCCCAAAACGCCCACGCGCTGGCGGCACCTGTCGGCGATCCTGCTGGTCAGCTCGCTGCTGCTGTTCACCGTCGCGATGGCCGGGCCCACCCACGACGTCCGGATCCCGCGCAACCGCGCGGTGGTCATGCTGGTGATCGACGTCTCCCAATCGATGCGGGCCACCGACGTCGCTCCCAGCCGGCTGGCGGCCGCCCAGGAAGCCGGCAAGCAGTTCGCCGACGAACTGACCGCGGGCATCAACCTGGGACTGATCGCCTACGCCGGCACCGCGACCGTGCTGACCTCGCCGACCACCAACCGCGAAGCCACCAAGGCCGCCATCGACAAGCTGCAGCTGGCGGACCGCACCGCCACCGGCGAGGGCATCTTCACCGCACTGCAGGCGATCGCCACGGTGGGCGCTGTCATCGGCGGCGGCGACACGCCACCGCCGGCCCGCATCGTGCTGCTCTCCGACGGTAAGGAGACCGTCCCGTCGAACCCCGACAACCCCAAGGGGGCGTTCACCGCGGCGCGCACCGCGAAGGACCAGGGCGTTCCGGTCTCGACGATCTCGTTCGGCACGGCGTACGGCTACGTCGAGATCAACGAGCAGCGTCAACCGGTGCCGGTCGACGACGAATCGCTGAAGAAGATCGCCGACCTGTCCGGCGGCACCGCCTACACCGCCTCCAGCCTGGCCCAGCTCAAAGAGGTGTACGCCACCCTGCAGGACCAGATCGGCTTCGAGACCATTCGCGGTGACGCCAGCACCGGCTGGCTGCGACTGGGTTCCCTCATCCTGGCGCTGGCCGCGCTGGCGGCACTGCTGCTCAACCGCCGCCTGCCCGCCTGACCCGCGTTGACTCGCGGCCACCAGGGGAATGTGCCGGCAGGCGCTTTGGTGAGCGCAGAGTCAACGGGGAGCACTGATAGGTTATGCCGGTGACTGACAGCGAAACGCCCACCGGAAAGCCGCCATTCGTGTCCCGTTCGGTCCTGGTGACCGGTGGAAACCGGGGGATCGGGCTGGCGATCGCACAGCGCCTGGCCGCCGACGGACACAAGGTGGCGGTGACCCACCGCGGCTCCGGGGCACCCGAGGGACTGTTCGGGGTGGTGTGCGATGTCACCGACAACGCCGCCGTCGACCGCGCCTTCACCGAGGTCGAGGAACACCAGGGCCCGGTCGAGGTGCTGGTGGCCAACGCCGGCATCTCCAAGGACGCCTTCCTGATGCGGATGACCGAGGAGCGCTTCGAAGAGGTCATCAACGCCAACCTCACCGGCGCGTTCCGGGTCACCCAGCGGGCGTCGCGCAGCATGCAGCGCAAGCGCTTCGGCCGGATCATCTACATCGGCTCGGTCTCGGGCATGTGGGGGATCGGCAACCAGGCCAACTACGCGGCGGCCAAGGCGGGCCTGATCGGCATGGCCCGCTCCATCTCTCGCGAGCTGTCCAAGGCCGGCGTCACCGCAAACGTCGTCGCGCCCGGCTACATCGACACCGAGATGACCCGCGCCCTCGACGAGCGCATCCAGCAGGGCGCACTGGACTTCATCCCCGCCAAGCGGGTCGGCACCGCCGAGGAGGTCGCCGGTGCGGTCAGCTTCCTGGCATCCGAGGACGCAAGCTACATCGCCGGCGCGGTCATCCCCGTCGACGGCGGCATGGGCATGGGCCACTAGCGACTCGTTTCAGTTCAAGATAGGGGACTTTTCATGGCAGGCATTCTCGAAGGCAAACGGATCCTGGTCACCGGGATCATCACCGACTCCTCGATCGCGTTCCACATCGCCAAGGTGGCGCAGGAGGCCGGCGCGCAGCTGGTGTGCACCGGCTTCGACCGGCTGCGGCTGATCCAGCGCATCATCGACCGGCTGCCGGAGCCGGCGCCGCTGCTCGAACTCGACGTGCAGAACAACGAGCACCTCGACACCCTGGCCGACCGGGTCACCGAGGTGATCGGTGAGGGCAACAAGCTCGACGGTGTGGTGCACTCCATCGGCTTCATGCCGCAGACCGGCATGGGCATCAACCCGTTCTTCGACGCCCCCTTCGAGGACGTGGCCAAGGGCATCCACATCTCGGCCTACTCCTATGCCTCGCTGGCCAAAGCCCTGCTGCCGATCATGAATCCCGGCGGCGGCATCGTCGGCATGGACTTCGACCCCACCCGGGCGATGCCGGCCTACAACTGGATGACGGTGGCCAAGAGCGCACTGGAGTCGGTGAACCGGTTCGTGGCACGCGAGGCCGGCAAGGTCGGTGTGCGGTCGAATCTGGTTGCCGCCGGGCCGATCCGGACGCTGGCGATGAGCGCGATCGTGGGCGGTGCCCTCGGTGAGGGCGCCGGCGAGCAGATCCGGCTGCTGGAGGAGGGCTGGGACCAGCGGGCCCCGATCGGCTGGGACATGAAGGACCCGACGCCGGTGGCCAAGACGGTCTGCGCGCTGTTGTCCGACTGGTTGCCGTCCACCACCGGAACGGTCGTCTACGCCGACGGCGGCGCGCACACCCAGTTGCTCTGAATGGAGCTCGACGCCGTCCTGCTGCTGTCCTTCGGCGGTCCTGAAGGCCCGGAGCAGGTTCGGCCGTTCCTGGAGAACGTCACCCGGGGACGCGGGGTGCCCCCGGCGCGGCTCGACGCGGTCGCCGAGCACTACCTGCATTTCGGCGGGGTATCGCCGATCAACGGGATCAACCGCGCCTTGGCCGACGCCATGCGTGCCGAAATGCCCGATCTGCCGGTGTATTTCGGCAACCGCAACTGGGAGCCCTACGCCGAGGACGTGGTCGCCCAGATGACGGCCGACGGCGTGCGCCGCGCCGCGGTGTTCCCGACCTCGGCGTGGGGCGGATATTCGGGCTGCGACCAGTACGCCCAGGACATCGCCCGGGCGCGACGGGCGGTCGGGGAGCAGGCACCCGAACTGGTGAAACTGCGCCAGTATTTCGACCACCCGCTGTTCGTGGCGATGTTCGCCGCGGCGATCACCGCGGCCGCCGAGACATTGCCGGCCGGTCTGCGTGATTCGGCGCGGCTGGTGTTCACCGCACATTCCATTCCGGTGAGCGCCGACGCCCGCTACGGGCCACAGCTCTACAGCCGACAGGTCGCCTACGCGACGAGTCTGGTCGCGGCCGCCGCCGGCTACCGCGACTACGACCAGGTGTGGCAGTCACGCTCGGGCCCGCCCCAGGTGCCCTGGCTGGAGCCCGACGTCGAAGCGCACGTGGCGACCCTGGCGAAGGCCGGCGTCCGCGCGGTGATCGTGTGCCCCATCGGCTTCCTCAGCGACAACATCGAAGTGCTCTGGGATCTCGACAACGAAGTCCGCTCCGCGGCCCAGGCGGCCGGAATCGGCTACGCCCGAGCGGCCACGCCCAATGCCGATCGACGGCTGGCCCAGTTGGCCCGCGGCCTGGTCGAGGAGCTGCGGGATGGCACCGCAGCCGAACGCGTCGCCGGTCCGGCAGACCTGGGCTGTGGATTCGGAGTCAACGGGGCGCCGTGCGGTTCGTCGCACTGCTCGGCGGTCGTGGCGCCCGCCGGCTAACGGTCAGGGCCGCCAGGCCGAATGCAGAATCTCGGTCACCGCTGCGCTGCGTGCCGTGCGCACCACGGTCGCCAGCGGCGCAACCGCATCAGCCGCGCGCTGCACCGCGGCCGAAGACTGAGCGCTGGCGGTCAACAGATCGGCGCTGACGGTGATGATCGCCTCGACATGGGCGGCGCTCTGCAGAACGCGCAGCGCCCGATTCGGCGCGTGGTCCGGAATCCGGTGCAGCAGAGCGGCTTCCATCATCTGCTCCACCCGCAGCCGCGGATCCTCCACCCCGTAGTCGGCCCACCGCGAACCGGTGGAGCCCAATGCTTCGGCGGCCGTGCGCACCGCTGAGCGCAACGCGTACTCGGCATCGCCGAGATCGTGCTGTTCACCGGCCGGCAGGCTGGTCAGCGGGAACACGGTCCAGCACAGCTCGCCGCCGTCGGCGTCATCGCAGTACGCCGGAACCAGCCCGACCGGCGAGGCGTCCGCGGGGGCGATCATCACGGCCTCACCGGCGAGGATCGCCTCCCGGGAAAAGGCCGTCCCAGCCGGCAGGCCGCGGACGTCGCCGGGAACCGGGAACACCGGTCGGATGCCGTCTCCGGCGGCCGAGGGGCCGGCACCGCGGACCAACTGCAGCAGGGCGGCCGCGCCGCCGTTGGGCCCGCCGGACCATGCCACACCGGACTCACCGATGCTGATCGCGTCATAGGCGGCAACCGATTGCACTGGTGCCCAGGCCGATAATGCGTCCAGCACATCGTCGGGTGCGGCCCGGCCGGCAAGCCAGGCGTTGGCCCACACCGACAGGGAAGTACTCGGGCACCACATGATGCAAGGCAGTGTAATTGCTGGCGCCGTCGCCGCCGGACCGCACTGGTTCGGGCCTTTGTCGGGCTATTCTGGCCGCATGCCGACTGCCCTGATCTGGTTGGTCTTCGCACTCGGGCTCGCAGGAGCCGAGGCCCTCACCGGCGACATGTTCCTGTTGATGCTCTCCGGTGGTGCGCTGTCGGCGGCCGCATCCAGCGCCCTGACCGATTGGCCGCTGTGGACCGACGGTGCGGTGTTCCTGGTGGTGTCGGTGCTGCTGCTGGTGCTGGTACGTCCGGTGCTGCGCCGCCGGCTGTGGGCGGCACCGGGTGACGACACAGGGGTACTGGCGCTGCAGGGCAAGACCGCGCTGGTGCTCGACCGCGTGGAACTGCACGCCGGCCGGGTGAAGCTGAACGGCGAGGTGTGGACGGCCCGACCGCTCGCCGACGGCGACGTCTTCGAACCGGGGGAGCAGGTCACCGTGCTGCACATCGACGGAGCGACCGCGGTGGTCGGCAAGATCGTGTAACGAGAGGAATCGTCATGGAAGGTGTCACAACCGGGCTGCTGCTGCTGGCCGTGTTGGTGGTGTTCGCGGCGATCGTGGTCGCCAAGTCGGTTGCGCTGATCCCGCAGGCCGAGGCGGCGGTGATCGAGCGACTCGGCCGGTACAGCCGCACCGTCAGCGGTCAGCTGACCATGCTGGTTCCCTTCATCGACCGGGTGCGGGCCCGCATCGACCTGCGCGAACGGGTGGTGTCGTTCCCGCCGCAGCCGGTGATCACCGAGGACAACCTGACGCTCAACATCGACACCGTCGTCTACTTCCAGGTCACCAACCCCAAGGCCGCGGTGTATGAGATCAGCAACTACATCGTCGGTGTGGAGCAGCTGACCACCACCACACTGCGCAACGTGGTCGGCGGAATGACCTTGGAACAGACGTTGACCTCCCGTGAGGTGATCAACAGCCAGCTGCGTGGCGTGCTCGACGAGGCCACCGGGCGCTGGGGTCTGCGGGTGGCCCGGGTGGAGCTGCGCAGCATCGACCCGCCGCCGTCGATCCAGGCGTCGATGGAGAAGCAGATGAAGGCGGACCGCGAGAAGCGGGCCATGATCCTGACCGCCGAGGGCCAGCGCGAGGCCGCGATCAAACAGGCCGAGGGACAGAAGCAGTCCGAGATTCTGACCGCCGAGGGCGCCAAGCAGGCGGCGATCCTGGCCGCCGAGGCCGAGCGGCAGTCGCGGATGCTGCGGGCCCAAGGTGAGCGGGCCGCCGCCTACCTGCAGGCCCAGGGCCAGGCCAAAGCGATCGAGAAGACCTTCGCCGCGATCAAGGCCGCCCGGCCCACCCCCGAGTTGCTGGCCTACCAGTACCTGCAGGTACTGCCGGAGATGGCGCGCGGTGAGGCAAACAAGGTGTGGGTGGTGCCCAGTGATTTCGGCACCGCACTGCAGGGCTTCACCAAGCTGCTGGGTGCGCCCGGTGAAGACGGTGTCTACCGCTACCAGCCCTCACCGGTCGACGATCAGCCGAACCGGCACGTGGACGACAGCGACGAAGTCGCCGACTGGTTCACCACCCAGACCGATCCGGCGATCGCTCAGGCCGTCGCCAAGGCCGAGGCCGATGCGCGCAAGCCGGTCGAGGGCATTCTCCCACCGCAGCTCGATCCCGGTCCGGCGTGAGCGCGCTGACGGCGCGTTCCACGTACGCGGCCCTGGCCGCATTCCTGGCGGGCGACGCCGTGGCCTCGGCGATCCCGGTGCCCTACGTCGCGGCGAACATGGACGCCATGGGAATCCCGGAGGATATTCGCTGGGCGGTCCCGGTGGCCAAAGCCGCCACCGCGCTGGGGCTGGCCTCGGTGTTCCGCTTCCCGGGCGCGGCCCGACTGACCACCGGGTTGTTGACGTTGTATTTCGCGGGGGCACTGGGCATCCACCTGCGGGTGCGCAACCGGATCGCCAACATCGTGCCCGCGGTGCTGCTGTTGCTGGTCTTCGCCTCGATGACGGTCGTGGGCCCGGACACCGGCAGGAGCGGAGTACGGGCCCCGGCGTCCTAGACCGCTATCCCCGCCGGGCGGCCGCGGTGTACTCGTCGAGGGTGGTCGCCTTATAGGCGTAGGCCGCCACGGCGGCGCCGAGCAGCTGGGCGAACAGGTAGACCCAGAGGAACTTCCAGGAGAAGACCCCGGACAGCATCAGGCCGAAGGTGATGGCGGGGTTGAATGCGGCACCCGAGATGGAGCCGACCGCCACCACGCCGACCGTCACCACGAAACCGATCGCCAGCCCGTAGAAGCTGTTGCCGGCGCTGTCCTTACTGGTCGCGGTGTGCAGAACGACGTAACACAACGTGAACGTGAACACTGCCTCGGCCAACAACGCCGCCCAGACATTGCCGGTCAGATCCAGCGCCCCGGGGGAGTACTTGTCGTGCCACAACCCGAATCCCACGCTGAAGGCGGCCAGCGCCCCGACCAATTGCGCCACGATGTAAGGGCCCAGATCGCCCAGCGGCAGGGCACCCCGCAGATAGGCGGCCACCGAAACCGCGGGATTGAGGTGACCGCCCGAGATGTGGCCGCTGGCGTAGACCATCACCATCAGCACCGAGCCGATGCCCACGGCGGTGGCGGCAACGCAATCGCTGCCCGACAGGACGATACCGAGCACCGCGAACATGAAGACGAACGTCCCGATCATCTCGGTCAGATATTTGCGCACCGCGGCATTGCGATCAGCCATTGATCCGGTCCCTTCAATCCGTCGAGCGCAGCTCGAATTTGCGGCGGGCCAAGATTTGGCGCCAGGAAAACTTTAACGCCGGCAGCGGTGTTACCCCTGGCAGCCTGGGGCCGTAGTGGACCGAATTGTTGCGCGATTGAGCTGGCCCCGCTGCCATTTCTCGGCCCGCGTCGGCGCTTTTTCGCGCCAATCGACTTTCGCGGTTCTTCGATTGGAAACCGCCTCGGGGTGTGAGAATCAGCCGGTTGTGTTCCGCCGTGTGGAGGGAGACCGCGGTTGGTGCTGCTGGCGGTCGTCGGTGGGATCGTCCTGGCGGTCGTCGCGTATCAATTCCTCCGGCGATTCCGACACGGCAGGCGATTAGGCGTTGCTGCGATGCTCGTTGCGCTGACGGGCCTGGGGATCTGCTGGCCGCTGTTGCACCAGCTTTATCTGAGCAGTGCCGCCGCCCACGTGAACGGCCCGGCCATCGACCCGGATTCCACGATCACCGACTACACCGCGACATACCGGATCGACGCCGACGGACGGCTGCTGGCGACCGAAGTGCTGACGGTGGCATCGCCCGGCTCCCGCCACGGCATCTTCCGGTTCTTCCCGGCAGCCGATCCCACCGACCCGCATGCTCGGCTCATTCCCACCGTCACCGCCATCACCCTCGATGACCGGCCGGTACCGGTGAGCTACTCGTGGCGAGACGACCGCAGCATCTTCGTGGCCCAGATCGGCGACCCGGAAGCGATGGTCAGCCCGGGCCTGCACGTGTACTCGATCAGTTACACCATCGACGGTGTGCTGGCGGAACCGCCCAGCGCGCCGGGCAGCTTCACCCGGCAGGCGGGCGCCAACCCGGCTGCGCCGACGGCCTCGTTCTACTACAACGTGGTCGGGTTCTGGGCGATGAAGATCAGCGCCGCTCGGGCGGTGATCGAGCTGCCGGGCACGTCAGGCCTGGTGCAGTGCGCGGCCGACGCCGACGGGGCGACACCGTGCGACATCGACGGCGCCGGCACCGAACGGGTCACCGTCACCGCGGTGAATCTGCCGCCGCAGAACCCGGTCACCCTTCGGATAGACCTGCAGGTACCGCTGCCCGACCGTGCCACCCTGCCGTGGCCGGTGCGGTTCGACAAGATCCTGGGCCGCTCGGTGTCGACCGTCGCCATGCTGGCGTTGCTGTCGGGTCTGACGGCGCTGGCCGGATACGGATGGGCGCGCTCGTCGCGTGAACCCGACCCGGGTCAGCCGGTGATGTACGTTCCGCCGGACGGGCTCGGGCCGGTGCAGACCGTCTACATCGTCAAGGAGAAGGTCGATGAGCACGCTCTGGTCGCCACCCTGCTGTACCTGGCGGAGCGGGGCGTGGTGCGACTGGCCGGCGGGGGATCGCAGAAGTGGACCATAACCGGCTCGGGCACCGCCGCGCAGTGGGCGGAGCTGGACCCGGTGAGCCGCAAGGTCGGTGAGGCGTTGGGGGTGACGGGCGACGGCGGCGTCTTTCGTGCGAACGGCAGCGTGAAGGCCGGCAAGAAACTCAGTGAGGCCGCTGCGGAGCTGAAGTCGAGCTGTACCGAGTGGGCCCAGAGCACCGGCCTGATGGTGACGTCCCGATCGGAGAAGATAGGCCGCGTCGCGGTGATTCTGGCGATGCCGATGGCGGTGGCGGGATTCTTCGGCCTGTTCACGCTGACCATCTGGGGTCTGCCGTTCGCCGCGTTCGTCATCGGCGGTATCGGTCTGCTGAGCACGGGCGTGGGTACCCGGCGCACCCCGTCCGGGCGCGCGGTGTGGTCACGGGCGGCCGGTTTCGAGCGGCTGCTGACCACCCCCTCCAGCGAAGACCGGTTCGATTTCGCCGCGCGCAGGGATCTGTTCACCGCCTACATCCCCTATGCGGCGGCATTCGGCGCCGCGGACGGCTGGGCGGAGAGATACCGGACCGCGGTCGGCGCCGAACCACCCAGTCCGCAGTGGTATCCGGTGCGGGCGTCCAGTAGCCCCGCCGCGCTGTACTCCTCGAGTGGCTTCGCCGGATTCGACTCGGCGGTAGCCGCCTCGATCAGCGCCTACCGCAGTTCACAGAGCTCGTCGTCGAGCTCGAGCGGATCAAGTTTCAGCAGTGGCGGGGGCAGCTGGGGTGGCGGCGGCGGTGGGGGAGGCGGTACCTGGTGAGCCGAATTGCTCTGGACCGCAACACCAAACAACATCAACAGAAAGAGGCGCGCCGATGAACAGCACTGTTGCCTTCGCCGTTGGGGTGATCCTGCTGGTGGCCCTGGCCGCCTTCGCAGTGGCGGCCTTCAACCTGCTGCGCCGGCTCGACGTCAGAGTCAGTGAGGCACTGAGCGGTATCGACGTCCAACTGACCCGCCGGGCCGACCTGGTGCCCAACCTGATCAACGCGGTCAAAGGGTATGCGGCGCATGAGCAGAAGATCTTCGACGAGGTGACCGCCGCCCGCACCGGGGCGACCCGGGCAGCGGCCACCGGAACCGTCGATGACAAGTCGCAGGCGCAGGCCCGGCTGGATCGGGCGATCGGCACCGTGCTCGCGGTGGCCGAGAACTATCCCGACCTGAAGGCCTCAGCCAACTACCTGCAGCTACAGGACCAGCTCGCCGACACCGAGAGTCAGTTGGCGTTCGCCCGGCAGTACTACAACGACGCGGCCGCGAGCCTGAACCAGCGGGTGGTGACCATCCCGTGGATGTTCTTCACCGGTCTCGCCGGCGTCGGTAAGCGGCCGTTCTACCAGGCGCCGCCGGGTCAGCAGGGCCCACCGCAGGTGCAGTTCTGATCCTGCTGAGGGACCACAACGGCCTCAGCCGTGCTGGGGTGCGATCGGTGCGAGCGCACCTCGTAGACCAGCAGGGCCGCTCCGACCGCAGCGGTGCACGCCGACACCGCGAACAGCAGCGGACTCACCTCACCGGTCAGGGCGTCGCCGAGCACCACCACCGCAGCCGTGCCCGGCAGCAGCCCGACCAGGGTCGCCGCCGTGTAGGGCACCAGCCGCACCGCCGACGCGCCGGCGGCATAGTTGATCACCGAGAACGGGATCGCGGGAATCAACCGCAGCGACACCACCGCCGGCCAGCCCCGCTGATGAAGGCGGGCGTCGAGGGAGTCCAGCCGCGGATGACGCACCACCCGGCTCAGCTGCCACCCGAAAACCCGCATCACGACCAGCACCCCCACCGCGCTCAACGCGCTGGCCACCACCGCCAGGAGAACACCCAGCCACGGGCCGAACAGCAGACCAGCGGCCAGGGTGAACGCGGTCCGCGGGAAGGGGAACACCGTCACCACGGTGTGCGCCACCAAGAACGCCACCGGGAACCACGGCCCCAACGCCTGCGCCCAGTCCCGCAGCTGCACCGCGGAGGGCACCGGGACCAGCAGCGCCACCGCGACCAGGCAGGCGATGACCGCCGTTGTCCACGCCAGCCGTCGTAGCGCCACCTGGCGCGCGGTGGCGACAAATGCTGACCAGGCACCACGCAGCACCTGCGGGATTCGGGTCGCGGCGGGCATCACGGCACCCAAGACTACGGGCCGACGGTAAACACCTCGTGTCACGCCGAGGGGGTTTCGCGGCTCGGCATACCTCACCCGTGTCGGCCGACGGGCATCATTTAGCCTGGTTGACACATGTCGGGTAGCGCTTCAACAGCTACTCATGAGTAACCACAGGAGTCGCCGGTGTCAATCGACGTGTCCGCCCAACCCGCCGGGCTGGAGCAGGCCCGCGCCCGCTGGCGTGCCGCCGTGGCCGGCGTGCTGGCCAAGAGCGCGCGCCGCGAGCCGGCCGAGATCGACGCCGAGACCGGCGGTGAGCCCGAGCGGCTGCTGGACACCCCGGTGGAGGGGCTGGCCGGGCAGGGCGGATTCGCCGTCCGGGCGCTCTACACCGCGTTGGACGAGCTGCCGGAGCCGCCGTTGCCGGGCCAGTGGCCCTACGTCCGCGGGGCCGACGCCCGGCGTGACGTCAACACCGGCTGGAAGGTCGCCGAAGTCTTTCCCATCGGCGGGCCGGGCTCGGCCGCGGACGCCAACGGCGCCGTCCTGAGCGCCCTGACCGACGGGGTCAGCGCGCTGACTCTGCGGGTCGGTGAGCAGGGGGTGGCGGCCGCCGAGCTGCGGCGCGTCTTCGACGACGTCTACCTGGACCTGGTTCCCGTGCTGCTCGACGGCGCCGGTGCCGATGACTTCACCGCCGCCGCCGAGACCATGCTGGCGCTGGTCGACGCGCTCGAGCCGGACAACCGCGCCAACCTGTCGGTGGACCTGGGCGCCGACCCGCTGACCGCACCGCTGACGGATCGTCCGGCTCCGTCGATCGACGAGGTGATCGCGGTGGCGACGCGGTCCATCGGCCGCCCGGGCGTGCGGGCCATCTCCGTCAACGGCCCGGCCCTGCACAATCTGGGCGCGGGCGCCTCAGGGGAGCTGGCCGCCGCACTGGCCGCAGCCGTGGCCTACCTGCGCCTGCTCATCGAGGCCGGCCTGTCGGTGGCCGACGCCGCCCGCCAGATCAGCTTCCGGATCGCCGCCGACGACGACCAATTCATCACGATCGCCAAGATCCGGGCGGTGCGCCAGCTCTGGGCACGGGTCACCGAGGTGGCCGGGGCACCGGAAGCCGGCGCCGCGATCGTGCACGCCGAGACCTCGCTGGCGATGATGACGCAGCGCGACCCGTGGGTGAACATGCTGCGCACCACGCTGGCCGCCTTCGGCGCAGGAGTCGGCGGGGCTGACACCGTGCTGGTGTGGCCGTTCGACACGGTGATTCCGGGCGGGCAGCCCGGCACGTCGACCACGTTCTCGCGCCGGATCGCCCGCAACACCCAACTGCTGCTGCTCGAAGAGTCCCACCTGGGCCAGGTGCTGGACCCGGCCGGCGGCTCCTGGTTCGTCGAAGACCTCACCGAACAGTTGGCGCAGCAGGCCTGGGGGCAATTCCAGGAGATCGAGGCGCGCGGTGGATTCGAGGCCGCCCGCGAGCACATCGGCGAGCGGATCGCCGCGGTCGCCGCGGCCCGAGCCGACGACATCGCGCATCGGCGCAGCGCGATCACCGGCGTCAACGAGTTCCCGAACCTTGACGAGCCGCCACTGCCGCCGTCGGCGACGCAGCATGGCCCGGCCGGCGTGCGACGCTACGCGGCGCAGTTCGAGGAGTTGCGCGACCGCTCCGACGCGTACCTGGCCCGCACCGGCGCCCGGCCGCAGGTGTTGCTGGTGCCGCTGGGACCGATGGCCGAGCACAACATTCGGACCACCTTCGCCGCCAATCTGCTTGCCTCCGGCGGCATCGCGGTGATCAACCCCGGCACGGTGGACGCCGATCAGGTGGCCGCCGCCGTGGCCGACGCCGGCTCGCCGGGCGCGGCGGTGCTGTGTGGCAGCGACGCCCGCTACCGCGCGGAAGCGGCCGCGGTCATCGGGGCGGCCCGTAGCGCCGGCGTCGACCGGGTCTACCTCGCAGGGCCGGCCTCGGCTCTGGCGGATCCTGACGGCGCAGCCCAAACCGATTCGAAGCCAGACGACTACCTGACCATGAAAATCGATGCGGTGCAGGCGTTGTCGGACTTACTGACCCGATTGGGGGCCTGAGAGCCATGACCACGAGTACCTCGCACGGCACGCTCGGCAGCTTCGCCGACGTCGCACTGCACAGCGACCGTGTCACCGCTCCGGTGACCGAGAGCGCTGTGGCCGAGCATGTTGCGGCCGCCGCGGCCGCACATGGCTACACGCCCGAGCAGCTGGAATGGCACACCCCGGAAGGCATCGCGGTCAAGCCGGTGTTCACCGCCGCCGATCGCTCCGCCGCGGTCGCCGAGGGATACCCGCTGGACAGCTTCCCCGGCGAGGCGCCCTTCGTGCGCGGCCCCTATCCGACGATGTATGTCAACCAGCCGTGGACGATTCGCCAGTACGCGGGGTTCTCGACCGCGGCCGACTCCAACGCGTTCTACCGCCGCAACCTCGCGGCCGGGCAGAAAGGCCTGTCGGTCGCTTTCGACCTGGCCACTCACCGCGGCTATGACTCGGATCACCCCCGCGTGCAGGGCGACGTCGGAATGGCCGGAGTGGCAATCGATTCCATTCTGGACATGCGCCAACTGTTCGACGGGATCGACTTGGGCTCGGTCAGCGTCTCGATGACCATGAACGGCGCCGTGCTGCCGATTCTGGCGCTGTATGTGGTGGCCGCAGAGGAGCAGGGAGTGCCGCCGGAGAAGCTGGCCGGCACCATCCAGAACGACATCCTCAAAGAGTTCATGGTCCGCAACACCTACATCTATCCGCCGAAGCCGTCGATGCGGATCATCTCCGACATCTTCGCCTACACCAGCGCGAAGATGCCCAAGTTCAATTCCATCTCGATCTCCGGCTACCACATCCAAGAGGCCGGTGCCACAGCCGATCTCGAGTTGGCCTACACGCTGGCCGACGGGGTGGACTACATCAAGGCCGGCCTGGACGCCGGTCTGGACATCGACAAGTTCGCGCCCCGGCTGTCGTTCTTCTGGGGCATCGGGATGAACTTCTTCATGGAGGTCGCCAAGCTGCGTGCGGGCCGGCTGCTGTGGAGCGAGCTGGTCGCCCGCTTTGACCCCAAGAGTTCGAAATCGCTGTCACTGCGCACGCATTCGCAGACCTCTGGTTGGTCGCTGACCGCCCAGGACGTCTTCAACAACGTGGCGCGAACCTGCATCGAGGCGATGGCCGCCACGCAGGGCCACACCCAGTCGCTGCACACCAACGCCCTTGACGAGGCGCTGGCGTTGCCCACCGACTTCTCCGCACGCATCGCGCGCAACACCCAGCTGCTGCTGCAGCAGGAGTCGGGCACCACCCGGCCGATCGACCCGTGGGGCGGTTCCTACTACGTGGAATGGCTGACCCATCAGTTGGCGCAGCGCGCCCGGGCCCACATCGCAGAGGTCGAGGCGCACGGCGGCATGGCCCAGGCCATCAGCGACGGCATTCCGAAGCTGCGCATCGAGGAGGCCGCCGCCCGCACGCAGGCCCGGATCGACTCCGGGCGTCAGCCGCTGATCGGCGTCAACAAGTACCAGGTCGCCGAAGACCATGAGATCGAGGTGCTCAAGGTCGAGAACAGCCGGGTCCGCGCCGAGCAGCTGGCCAAGCTGCAGGCGCTGCGCGCCGAGCGTGACGAGTCGGCCTGCCAGGCCGCGCTGGCCGAGCTGACCCGGGCGGCCGGCGCCAGCGGCCCGGCAGGAGAGGACGGCCTCGGCAACAATCTGCTGGCGCTGGCGATCGACGCCGCCCGGGCCAAGGCCACACTCGGAGAGATCTCCGACGCCCTGGAGAAGGTATACGGTCGCCACCAGGCCGAGATCCGCACGATCTCCGGCGTCTACCGTGACGAAGTCGGAAAGGGCAGCAATATCGCTAGCGCATCCGCCCTGGTCGAGAAGTTCGCCGAGGCCGACGGCCGCCGGCCCCGCATCCTGGTCGCCAAGATGGGCCAGGACGGGCACGACCGCGGCCAGAAGGTCATCGCCACCGCGTTCGCCGACATCGGCTTCGACGTGGACGTGGGCGCCCTGTTCTCCACGCCGGAGGAGGTCGCGCGCCAGGCCGCCGACAACGACGTGCACGTGGTCGGGGTGTCCTCACTGGCGGCGGGGCACCTGACCCTGGTGCCGGCCCTGCGCGACGCACTGGCGCAGGTGGGTCGCCCCGACATCACGATCGTGGTCGGCGGCGTCATTCCGCCCGGCGACTTCGAGGAGCTCTATGCCGCCGGCGCCACCGCGATCTTCCCGCCCGGCACGGTGATCGCCGACGCCGCGGTGGACCTGCTGAAGACCCTCGCGTCGAAGCGCGGCTACGAACTCACCGACCAGGAAGAACCGGCGGCAGACCAGAAGTAGATGGCCGACAACGTGTCTGACACCGTTGCGCAGTTGGCGGAAGCGGTGCGCGCCGGCGACCGCTCCGTGCTGCCCCGGGCCATCACCCTGGTCGAGTCCACTCGCGCCGACCATCGCCAGCAGGCGCAGGAACTGCTGCTGGCGCTGTTGCCGGACGCCGGCGGGGCGCGGCGAGTGGGCATCACCGGGGTTCCCGGAGTGGGCAAGTCGACCACCATCGAAGCCCTCGGGATGCACCTCATCGAGCAGGGCCACCGGGTCGCGGTGCTGGCGGTCGACCCGTCGTCCACGCGCACCGGGGGTTCGATCCTGGGGGACAAGACCCGGATGCAGCGGCTGGGGTCGCACGAACGCGCCTACATCCGCCCGTCGCCGACCTCGGGCACGCTGGGCGGGGTCGCCAGGGCCACCCGCGAGACAGTGGTGCTGCTGGAGGCCGCCGGCTTCGACGTGATCCTGATCGAGACCGTCGGCGTCGGCCAATCCGAGGTGACGGTCGCCAACATGGTCGACACCTTCGTCTTCTTGACGCTGGCCCGCACCGGCGACCAGTTGCAGGGCATCAAGAAGGGCGTGCTGGAGCTGGCCGACATCGTGGTGGTCAACAAGGCCGACGGGGACCACCTGGCCGAGGCGCGGCTGGCCGCGCGGGAGTTGTCGACCGCTATTCGGCTCATCTATCCCCGTGAAACGCTGTGGCGACCGCCGGTGTTGACGATGAGCGCCCTCGAGGGAACCGGGCTGTCGGAATTCTGGGACACCGTGGAGCGGCATCGGCAGACGCTGATCGACGCCGGCGAGTTCGACGCCCGGCGGCGGGCGCAACAGGTGGACTGGACCCGCCAGCTGGTGCGCGACGCGGTGCTCGAGCGCGCACTGTCGGATCCGGCTGTGCGCGAGGTGCGCGCGAAAGTGGAGCAGCAGGTGCTCAGCGGCGAGTTGACCCCCGCGCTGGCGGCCCAGCGAATCCTCGGGGCGATCTGGGACTAGGCGACGGGGCCGAATCCGGGTGTCTGTGCGCTAATTCGAGTTATGGGCAGCCGGTCAGCGCGGTAGATTGCCAGCTATGACACAGCATTTCGACAGTCGTCAGGCGGGGCTTCCGGCGAACGTGCAGGGCGCCGCGGACCCCAATTTCGCCTGGGCTGTGCGCGCCTTCGCCGCGATGTTCCCGGGCCGCCGCTACGGGGGCGGGGCGCTGGCCGTGTATCTGGACGGCGAACCGGTGGTGGACGTCTGGACCGGGTGGTCGGATCGGGCGGGGCGGGTGCCGTGGTCGGCCGACACCGGCGCCATGGTCTTCTCGGCGACCAAGGGCGCGGCCTCGACGGTCATCCACCGGCTGGTCGACCGGGGGCTGATCGACTACGACGTGCCGGTCGCGCAGTACTGGCCGGAATTCGGGGCAAGGGGCAAGTCGGCGATCACGGTGCGCGAGCTGATGGCGCACCGGGCCGGGCTGACCCACCTCAAGGGGGTCAGCAAGGCCGACCTGCTGGACCACGTCGGGATGGAGTCGCGGCTGGCCGCCGCGGCGCCGGGTCCCGAACGCGGAAAACCCGCCTACCATGCGCTGACCTATGGATGGCTGCTGTCGGGTCTGGCCCGGGCCGTGACCGGCACCGGCATGCGCGAGCTCTTCCGCTATGAGCTCGCCGGACCGCTGGGCACCGACGGATTGCACCTGGGGCGGCCTCCGGCCGACGCACCCACGGTCGCCGCGGAGATCATCATGCCCCAGCGCAGTCGCCGGAACCGGCTCATGGAGGTGCTGGCGCCCAGGGCGGCGGCGATGATGCCCTACGGGGGCTTCGGCGCCATCTACTTTCCTGGTGTGATGGACAGCGTGCGGGGTGACATCCCGCTGCTGGACACCGAGGCCGCCGCCGTCAACGGGGTGGCCACCGCGCGCAGCCTGGCCCGTCTGTACGGCGCCCTGGCCAACGGCGGGCAGATCGACGGCACCCAGCTGCTGTCTCGCCGGCTCGTGGACGGCCTCACCGGTCGGCGCAGTCTGCAGTTGGACCGCTCGGTGGTGTTCCCGCTGGCGTTCCACCTGGGTTATCACGCCGTGCCGATCGGATCGGTGCTGCCCGGATTCGGCCACGTCGGGCTGGGCGGCTCGATGGGGTGGGCTGATCCGGCCTCGGGGTTGGCGTTCGGTTACGTGCACAACCGGTTGGTGACCCCGTTCCTCGCCGTCGACCACGCCGGATTCATCGGCACCGCGGCGCTGCTTCGCCGTGGTGCCGCACAGGCCCGCCTGCGCGGCTACCGCCCGATCCCGCAACTGGGGGAGCCGTTCGCCGAGCGCAACGCCGCCACCGGGTAAGTGAACGGGCGCCGGGGGCAGGAGGGACCCGCTCGCGTGCTGGCCCGCCGGTAGGGTTGCCGAGTGACTGACCGTACGCCGAAGCTCTACATCTTCCCGCATGCCGGCGGATCGCCGCAGTACTATGTGCCGTTCTCCAAGACGTTCACCACCGACGTCAAGCGCATCGGGGTGCAATACCCGGGCAAGGGCGGAACACACGACCTCGGTGCCTTCACCAGTATCGAAGACCTCGCCGACCAGGTCTGTAAGACGGTCGCGCCGCCGGCCCCGTCCGATGGCCCGGTGGCCTTCTTCGGACACAGCATGGGCGCGCTGCTGGGGTTCGAGGTGGCTCGCCGCTTCGAGGCGGACGGACATCGGATCGCCGCGCTCTTCGTGTCGGCGGCCGGTGCGCCGGGCCGCGCCGGCTACGACAACATTCCCGAGTCCGATCGCGGCCTGCTGGATGCGATGAGCACCATGACGGGCGTCAACCCCGAATTCTTGGAGAACGAGGAGTTCGCGGCCAAGATTCTGCCGACGCTGCGCGGCCTGAAAGCCATCGCGAACTACGACTGCCCACCCGAGGCGCGGGTGTCCTGTCCGATCTTCGCTTTCCATGGTGACGAAGATGACGTTGCCACCGCGGAAAAGGTGGGGCCGTGGGCGGAGCGCACCACGGCCGAATTCAGCGCGCGGGTGTTCACCGCGCCCGGTCACCACTTCTACCTCAACGAACACCTGCCGGAAGTGGTCGGTGACATCGAAAAAAAGATCGCCCAGTACTGCCGGGAATGACTGGTCGAACCCGACCCGGAATGTGAATGGACACTTGATGCCGAAGTTACTCGTGATGCGCGCCAATGACTTCTCCGCTACTATGGCGGATCTGCTGCGTTTGCGCTGTATGCGGGCCATAAATTGCCTGTCAACAGAGCGTCCGTGGTAGCCTCCGCGGGAGGGAAACGCCTGGGATGTCGGGGTCCAAGGAGTTTTAGGCAGGTTCCAAACATCCAGAAGGGGTACCCGTGTCGTTGGTCGAATCTTCCGCACCGGCCGTGTCGGCCGGGCGATCTCGGCGCTCGGAGATCCCCGCCCCCATTTCCGCCCGGCACTGCGAGCAGCCACCGTGCGCTGAGGCTGACGTATACAGCTGAGCACGCCGTCAGGGATGCCCGCCAGACTCGATCCCGCGGTGGGACCCATCCCAAATGTCGCTTATCCAATTGCATACCTCCGCTGTGCAGGGACCTTGCGCAGCGAACCGTCAGTTCGGAGAGCACGTGTAAACGACTCTCGACGGGGGGACGAACTACTCAGCAGGTTTGAGGTCCCCGACCTGGCAGCGCAGAAGGAGAAGACATACCAATGTCGGTAACTGAAACGCACATCCCGACCATCCTGGCCAATCTTGAGCGGGACCGGCCGGACGAGCCGGCATACACCTTTATCGACTTCGACGTCGACCCGGCCGGCTACCGCGAGACCCTGACGTGGGCGCAGTTGCGCAACCGCGCGCGGGTGGTGGCGGCCGAACTGGCGACCTGTGCCTCACCTGGGGACCGGGTGGCGATCCTGGCTCCGCAGAGCCTCGAGTACATCGTCGGCTTCTACGGCGCACTGGAGGCGGGCATGATCGCCGTTCCGCTGCCGGTACCGATGTTCGGCGTGCACGACGAGCGCGTGTCGGCGGCGCTGCGCGACAGTGCTCCGGCCGCGATCCTGACGACCTCGGCGGCTGTCGGCGACATCGCCAGCTCGATCAAGGGCCTGGGCGGCAAGCCTCCGGTGGTCATCGAGGTCGACGCCCTGGACCTCGACTCCGAGCCGGTGGCCGCACCGGGCGCGACGGCGCAGACCAAGATCGCCTTCCTGCAGTACACGTCCGGGTCGACCCGGACACCCGCCGGCGTCATGGTCACCCACGCCAACGCCGTGTCGAACATGCATCAGATGGCTTCGGACACCTTCGCACTGACCGGCGGCACGCCGCCGGAGGAGCTCAACATCGTGTCCTGGATGCCCTTCTACCACGACCTGGGCCTGCTGGGCACCGTCATCTTCCCGCTGGTCCTGCAGCGGCACACGGTGCACATGAGCCCCATGGCATTCCTGGCGAAGCCGGCCCGGTGGTTGCAGGAACTGGCCAAGGCTCCGATCGGCTTCACCGGTGGACCCAACTTCGCCTATGAGCTGGCCGTGCGGCGGACCTCCGACGAGGACTTGGCCGGACTGACCTTGGCCAACGTGCACACGTTCTGTCTCGGTGCGGAGCGCATTCACGCCGCGACACTGCGCCGGTTCGTCGACCGCTTCGCCAAGTTCGGCATCGACCCGGCCGCCCTGCGCCCGGGCTACGGTCTGGCCGAGGCCAGCGTGTACCTCACGTCGAACACGCCGGGCACCCCGCCGCCGACGCCGCGGTTCGACTACACCAAGTTGGCCGACGGCACGGCCGAGCCGAGCGGTCCGGACGGCGGAGTCGAGTTGGTCAGCTGCGGGGTTCCGCGGGCCTGCACCATCCGGATCGTGGACCCCGAGACACGCACCGAGAACCCCGAGGGGAAGGTCGGCGAGGTCTGGACGCACGGCCCCAACGTTGCGGCGGGTTATTGGCACAACCAGCAGGCCACCGAAGCCACCTTCGGCGGCAAGCTGGTCGACCCCTCGCCGGGGACGCCGCAGGGCCCCTGGCTGATGACCGGCGACCTCGGGGTCATCTCCGACGGCGAGCTCTACATCGTCGGGCGGATCAAGGACCTGCTGATCGTCGACGGGCGTAACCACTACCCGGACGACATCGAGGCCACCGTTTCGGAGATCACCGGTGGGCGTGTTGCCGCGATCTCGATCCCCAACAGCCAGTCTGAGCAGCTCGTGACGATCGCGGAGTTCAAGAGCAGGGGTTCCGAAGCGGAGATCCAGGACAGACTGACCGAGGTGCGCCGCAAGGTGACCGCCGCGCTGTCCAAGGCACACGGCCTGGTCAGCGGTGACCTGGTCCTGGTGTCGCCGGGCGCCATCCCGATCACGACCAGCGGCAAGATCCGCCGTTCCAGCTGTGTGGAGATCTACCAACGTGATGGGTTCGACCGACTGGATGCTACTGCTCGGTCTGTATGACAGATGACGAGCTGCTCGCGCGGCTCTCGGGGAGGTTGAGTTGAGCGAGAAGAGTGCTGCGCCGGTCGGGGGGCCGGATCGTCGGGCGATTGTTGCTGAGGCGCTGCG
>NZ_LQPI01000020.1 GCF_002101775.1 Mycolicibacter nonchromogenicus
TCGAACACCGACTCGTCGAACGCGGCGGCCGGGATCGAAAAGTGCTGCATAACACCCGGAAGGTCGCAGAAACGAATGTCGATGTACTCAACGGACTCGTCGGCGACGAGCTTAAAAATGTCGGTGGCCATGTGGTCTCCTTCGCGTGCAGACAGGCAAACGATAGGGAGGTCACATTTCCTGAACATCATCCGGTTATTTCGGTGAGGTAACACGCGCCTCACAACGAGCCCGCTGTCAGGCGAACTGGCACGTTTGCTGGGTAGGGGTATATCGTGGCGTTGCCTGTGAGTTTTTTCAGGCAGGAACGCCGTTCAACGTCGCACGGACCAATCCCCTTGATCGTTTGTCCCTATTGGGCAGCGGGCAAGGCCGTGCGAAGGGTCAGGTGGCGATGGCGCCCAGTCGGGTGGGGCTCTACAACCCCGCGTTTGAGCATGACGCGTGTGGGGTGGCCATGGTGGTCGATATCCATGGTCGGCGCAGTCGCGACATCGTCGACAAGTCGATCACTGCGCTGCTCAATCTGGAGCATCGCGGCGCCGCCGGAGCCGAGCCCAACAGCGGCGACGGCGCCGGCATCCTGATCCAGATCCCGGACCTGTTCCTGCGCTCCGTCGTCGACTTCGATCTTCCGCCTGAGGGCAGCTACGCCACCGGGATCGCATTCCTGCCCCAGTCGGCCAAGGAGTCGGCGGCAGCATGCGTCGGCCTGGAGAAGATCGTCGAGGCCGAGGGTCTGCAGGTGCTCGGCTGGCGTGAGGTGCCGACCGACGACTCCTCGCTGGGCGCGCTGGCACGTGATGCGATGCCGACCTTCCGGCAACTGTTCATCGGCGGGGCGTCCGGCATGGCCCTGGAGCGCCGGGCCTATGTGGTGCGCAAGCGCGCCGAACACGAGCTGGGCAGCAAGGGCCCCGGCCAGGACGGTCCGGGAAGGGAATCCGTCTATTTCCCAAGCCTTTCCGGCCGGACCATGGTCTACAAGGGCATGTTGACCACGCCGCAGCTCAAGGCGTTCTATCCCGATCTGGCCGACGAGCGGATGCAGAGCGCCCTGGGCCTCGTGCACTCCCGCTTCTCCACCAACACGTTCCCGTCGTGGCCGCTGGCCCACCCGTTCCGTCGTATCGCGCACAACGGCGAGATCAACACCGTCACCGGCAACGAGAACTGGATGCGTGCTCGTGAGGCGCTGATCCGCACCGACCTGTTCGGCTCCGGAAAGAGCTACGGCGCGAAAAACCCGGGCGACAAGCTGTTCCCGATCTGCACGCCGGGGGCCTCGGACACGGCCCGGTTCGACGAGGTGCTCGAGCTGCTCCATCTGGGCGGCCGCAGCCTGCCGCACGCGGTGCTGATGATGATCCCGGAGGCGTGGGAACGGCACGAAAGCATGGATGCGGCCACCCGGGCCTTCTACGAGTACCACGACTCGGTGATGGAGCCCTGGGACGGGCCGGCCTCGATGACCTTCACCGACGGCACCCTGGTGGGCGCGGTGCTGGACCGCAACGGACTGCGGCCGTCGCGGATCTGGGTGACCGAAGACGGGCTGGTGGTGATGGCCTCCGAGGCCGGTGTCCTCGACCTGGACCCGGCCACGGTGGTGCACCGGCAGCGGTTGCAGCCGGGCAAGATGTTCCTGGTGGACACCGCCGCCGGGCGGATCATCTCCGACAGCGAGATCAAGTCGTCGCTGGCCGCCGAACGGCCGTACCAGCAGTGGATCGACGAGTGCCTGATCGGGATCGACGAGCTTCCTCCCGGCGACGCACCCCGGATGGATCACCACCGGGTTCTGTTGCGACAGCACGTGTTCGGCTACACCTACGAAGAGCTCAACCTGGTGCTCGCGCCGATGGCGCGCTCCGGTGCCGAGCCGATCGGATCCATGGGCACCGACACTCCGGTGGCGGCGCTCTCGGCGCGGCCCCGGCTGCTGTACGACTACTTCCAGCAGCTTTTCGCCCAGGTCACCAACCCGCCGTTGGACGCCATCCGCGAAGAGGTGATCACCAGCCTGCAGGGTGCGCTGGGACCCGAAGGTGACCTGCTCAACACCGACGAACCCACCTGGCATCAGATCGTGCTGCCGCAGCCGATCCTGAGCAACGGCGAGTTGGCGAAGCTGTTGAAGCTGAGTCCGGAGGAGCAGATCGGCGACCGACGCCCGCACGGTCTGTCCACGGCTGTCATCAGCTGTCTGTATCCGCCAGCCGCGGGTGGCGCCGGGCTGCGCGCAGCGCTGAAGCAGGTGTGCGCTCGGGCCTCGGAGGCGATCGCCCAGGGTGCCAGCTTCCTGGTGATCTCCGACCGGGAGTCCGACGAGACGATGGCCCCCATCCCGTCGCTGTTGGCCACGGCCGCCGTGCATCACCACCTGGTCGCCGAGCGCAGCCGCACCAAGGTGGGTCTGGTGGTGGAGTCCGGTGACGCCCGCGAGGTGCACCATATCGCCGCCCTGATCGGATTCGGCGCCGCCGCGGTCAACCCGTACATGGCGTTCGAGTCCATCAAGGACATGCTCGACCGGGGGCAGATCGAAGGCCTCGACCGCGAGAAGGCGTTGGCCAACTACATCAAGGCAGCCGGCAAGGGCGTGCTGAAAGTCATGTCCAAGATGGGGATCTCGACGCGGTCCTCCTACACCGGAGCGCAGCTTTTCCAGCCCATCGGTATCTCCCAAGACGTTCTCGACGAGTACTTCACCGGTCTGTACTGCCCGATCGGCGGGATCACCCTCGACGACATCGCCGCCGATGTCGCGGCGCGGCACCAGTTGGCCTACCTGGATCGCCCGGAAGAGCGGGCGCACCGCGAACTGCCGGTGGGTGGCGAGTACCAGTGGCGCCGCGAAGGTGAATACCACCTGTTCAACCCGGAGACGGTGTTCAAGCTGCAGCACTCCACCCGCACCGGTCAGTACGAGGTGTTCAAGGAGTACACCAAGCTGGTCGACGACCAGAGCGAGCGGCTGGCCACGCTGCGTGGGCTGCTGCAGTTCAAGCTCGGCGAGCGGCCACCGGTGCCCTTGGACGAGGTGGAGCCGGCCACCGAGATCGTCAAGCGCTTCGCCACCGGCGCGATGAGCTACGGCTCGATCTCCGCCGAGGCGCATGAGACCTTGGCGATCGCGATGAACCGGATCGGTGGGCGGTCCAACTGTGGTGAGGGCGGCGAGCACGCCGGCCGTTTCCTTCCCGAGCCCGACGGCACGTGGCGGCGCAGCGCGATCAAGCAGGTCGCCTCGGGCCGATTCGGCGTGACGAGCGACTACCTGGTCAACTGCACCGACCTGCAGATCAAGATCGCGCAGGGGGCCAAGCCCGGCGAGGGCGGTCAGCTCCCCGGCAACAAGGTGTATCCGTGGATCGCCGAGGTCCGGCACGCCACCCCGGGTGTCGGGCTGATCTCGCCGCCGCCGCACCACGACATCTACTCCATCGAAGACCTCAAGCAGCTGATCCACGACCTGAAGAACGCCAACCCGGAGGCCCGCATCCATGTGAAGCTGGTCGCCGAGAACGGTGTCGGAACCGTGGCGGCGGGAGTGTCCAAGGCCCACGCCGATGTGGTGTTGATCTCCGGCCACGACGGGGGCACCGGGGCGGCGCCGTTGACCTCGCTCAAGCACGCCGGGGCGCCGTGGGAACTCGGCCTCGCCGAAACCCAGCAGACCCTGCTGCTCAACGGACTTCGGGACCGGATCGTGGTGCAGGTGGACGGCCAGCTCAAGACCGGCCGCGACGTGGTGATCGCGGCGCTGCTGGGCGCCGAGGAGTTCGGCTTCGCCACCGCGCCGTTGGTGGTGTCGGGCTGCATCATGATGCGGGTCTGTCATCTCGACACCTGCCCCGTGGGTGTCGCGACGCAGAACCCGGAGTTGCGTGCACGGTTCACCGGTCAGCCGGAGTTCGTCGAGAACTTCTTCTGGTTCGTCGCCGAAGAGGTGCGCGAATACCTTGCGGCGCTGGGCTTCCGCAGCATCGACGAGGCGGTCGGGCAGGTGAGCGCGCTGGATACCACGCTGGCCCGCGCCCACTGGAAGGCCCACAAGCTCGACCTCACGCCGGTGCTGCATGAACCCGATTCCGCGTTCATGAACCAGGACCTGTACTGCACCTCCGGTCAGGACCACGGCCTGGATAAGGCATTGGACCAGCAGCTGATCGCGATGAGTCGCGAGGCTCTCGATTCGGGCACCCCGGTCAAGTTCTCCAGTGCGATATCCAACGTGAACCGGACCGTCGGCACCATGCTCGGCTACGAGGTCACCAAAGCCTACGGGGCCAACGGGTTGCCGGACGGAACCATCGACATCACGTTCACCGGATCGGCAGGCAACAGCTTCGGAGCATTCCTGCCGTCGGGGATCACCCTGCGGGTCTTCGGCGACGCCAACGACTACGTCGGCAAGGGGCTGTCGGGTGGCCGGATCGTGGTGCGCCCGTCGCTCGATGCGCCCGAGGGTTACGTCGCCGAAGAGAACATCATCGGCGGCAACGTCATCCTCTTCGGCGCCACGTCCGGCGAGCTGTTCCTGCGCGGGGTGGTCGGAGAACGGTTCGCCGTCCGTAACTCCGGTGCGGTGGCCGTGGTCGAGGGAGTCGGCGACCACGGTTGCGAGTACATGACCGGAGGCAAGGTGGTGGTCCTGGGGCCGACCGGGCGTAACTTCGCCGCCGGCATGTCCGGGGGCGTGGCCTACGTCTACGACCCGGACCGGAAGCTGGGTGACCGGCTGAACACCGAGATGGTGGAACTCGACACCTTCGACGACTTCGACGACGACGACGTGGCCTGGCTTCGGGACATCCTGGCGGGACACGTCGCGGCCACCGACTCGGTGCCCGCCCGCGCGATCCTGGGCGATTGGGCCAACCGCGGAAGGAACTTCGTCAAAGTGATGCCGCGCGACTATCGGCGAGTACTCGCCGCGATTGCCGAGGCGGAAGCCAGTGGCACAGACCCCGAGGAGGCAATTATGGCGGCGGCTCATGGCTGACCCGAGAGGATTCATCAGAAACCCCCTGCGCATCCTGCCGGTGCGCCGCCCGGTCTCCGAGCGGCTCAACGACTGGAAGGAGGTCTATCAGGACTTCCCTGAGGACACCCTTCGTCAGCAGGCCGGACGCTGCATGGATTGTGGTATTCCGTTCTGTCACAACGGTTGTCCGTTGGGTAACCTCATTCCCGAATGGAATGACCTGGTGCGGACCGGGCGCTGGCGTGAGGCGTTCGACAGGCTGCATGCCACCAACAACTTTCCGGACTTCACCGGGCGGCTGTGCCCCGCGCCGTGTGAACCGGCCTGTGTGCTGGGCATCAACCAGCCGCCGGTGACCATCAAGCAGGTCGAGTACGAGATCATCGAACGCGGCTTCGACGAGGGCTGGGTCCAGCCTGTTCCGCCTTCGGTCCGCACCGGCAAGTCTGTCGCGGTGGTGGGCTCCGGGCCGGCCGGACTGGCCGCCGCCCAGCAACTCACCCGTGGTGGGCATGCCGTGACGGTGTTCGAGCGCGAGGACCGCATCGGCGGGCTGTTGCGGTACGGCATCCCGGAATTCAAGATGGAAAAGCGCATCTTGGACCGGCGCCTGGAGCAGATGGCCGGTGAGGGAACGACATTCACCACGGGTGTCAATGTCGGGGTTGACCTGACGGTCGAGCAGCTGCGCGAAGACTTCGACGCGATTGTGCTGGCCGGCGGCGCCACCGCCTGGCGGGACCTGCCGATCCCCGGCCGCGAGCTCGAGGGCATCCATCAGGCGATGGAGTACCTGCCGTGGGCGAACCGGGTGCAGGCCGGTGACCTGGCCGAGCCGCCGATCACCGCCCACGGCAAGAAGGTCATCATCATCGGCGGTGGTGACACCGGCGCCGACTGCCTGGGCACGGCGCACCGCCAGGGCGCGACGCACGTGCACCAGTTCGAGATCATGCCGCGTCCCCCGGAGGACCGTGACCCCTCCACCCCGTGGCCGACCTACCCGTTGATCATGCGAACCACCTCGGCGCACGAAGAGGGCGGTGAGCGGGTGTTCTCGGTCAACACCGAGGAGTTCATCGGCCGCGACGGCCGGGTCACCGGCCTGCGGGCCCATGAGGTGCGCCGCAAGGGCGGTGGCTTCGAAAAGGTGGAGGGCACCGATTTCGAGCTCGAAGCCGATCTGGTCCTGCTTGCGATGGGATTCGTCGGGCCCGAGCGGTCGCCGCTGCTGGCAGATCTGGGCCTTGATTTCACCGAACGCGGCAGCGTAGTCCGGGATCCGGACTACTCCACCTCGGTGCCCGGCGTCTTCGTCGCCGGCGACATGGGGCGCGGTCAGTCCCTGATCGTCTGGGCGATCGCCGAAGGGCGCGGTGCAGCGGCGAGCGCGGACCGGTATCTGATGGGCCGCACCGCGCTGCCGTCGCCGATCGCAGCGACAGCGGCACAGCTTCGCTGAGGCCACCGGCCCGCATTCAGCTCGCGGCGCTACGACGCGGCGCGAGCAGAATGCGGGCTGCCAGGTCGAGCAGGTAGCCGAGGACGCCGATCACCGCGATCACCGCGACGACCTGATCGTAGGCGAGCTGGTCGCGGGCGTTGAGGATCTGATACCCCAGACCTGATCGCACGCCCAGCATTTCGGCGGGCACCAGCACCACCCAGGCGATACCCAGTGCCAGGCGCAGACCGTTCTGCACCGGCACCCGGACCGCCGGCAGTACCACCGCGGTCAACTGCTCGAATCGGCTGGCGTGCAATGACCGCGCGACATGCAGATAGCCCGGGTCGATCGCATGCACCCCGGCGACGGTGCCGAGCAGCACCGGCCAGACCGCCGCGGCGGCGATCAGGAAGATCACCGGCTGGCTGCCGATCCCGAACACCGCCACGACGATCGGCGTCCAGGACAGCGGAGAGATCATCCGCAGGAACGCCACCACCGGTCCGGCCGCACGCTCGGCGGTGCGGCTCAGGCCGATGAGCAGGCCGGCCGGGATGCCCACCAGTGCGGCGATCAGCAGGCCGATCAGCAGACGGTAGAGGCTCACGGCGGTGTCCGACACCAGCACACCGCGACCGACCAGGTCCGCCAGCGCCACGACCACATGCTGCGGTGCTGTTTGGCGCAGCAGCGACTGCGGGGCGCAGAGCACCGACGTCGCTGCCCACCACAGTGCGATCGCCACGCCGACACTGACGACCGGCGGCCAGACCCGCGCCCACCATCGCGACCGGGGGTCCGGATCGGTCTGGTTATGAGGCTGTACTGCAAGGGCGCTCATGCGGTGATTACCTGTTCTTTTCGGGTCAGCGACGCGGCCAGGCCGAACGCGGCGGGCCCGCCGTGGGCAGCCAGGGCGGATCGCACGAACTGGTCGTCGACGAGGTCGGCGTGGACCCGGGCGGGATCCAGCCGGTCCAGGAAGCGGCGGTCGCCGTCGATCACCGTCTCTCCCATCGCCTCGACGAGGCGGTGAGTGAAGCCGGCAAACGGGAACGGGGTGAAGCCCAGCCGCTGCGGCTGCCAGTCCGGATGCGCCAGGGGATAGGGCGGATCGGGATAGGTCAGGGCAAGCTGCACCGCCGGCACCGGTTGCGGCAGATAATGGCCGCCGCCCAGGGCTTTGGCCGCCGCGACGCGGTCGGTGTTCAGCAGTAGCTGCGCGCCGACCACGGCGTCAGTCACCTGCTGGATGGCGTTGGGCCGCTGGGCGATCACGTCGTCGCGGGTGATCAGCGCACAACAGGCGTGGTCACGCCAGACGTCGCCCAGGAAGGTATGGATGCGGCCGATCTTCTTGATCTGGGCGACCGCATTGAACGGGTCGGCGACGACATAGCCGCCGATCGAGCGATTCGCCAGTGCCGGCACCATGTCCGAGGGGCTCATCACGATCAACTCCACGGTTCGCCCAGACCGAGAAGCGCTGCGCCGCACCACCGGTCGCAGTCCGTGCGCGCGCAGCAGCTGCTGCAGCACGATGTTGTGGATGGACCACCAGAACGGGATCGCCACCTGGGTGCCGGCCAGGTCTGAAAGGTCCTTGATGTGCGGTGCCACGGTCAGCGCCGAGCCGTTGGTGTGGTTCCAGCCCAGTACCCGAACGCCACCGCCCAGGGCGTAACGCAGCTGGACCGCCATCGGCATCAGCAGATGCACCACATCCACCTTGCCCGTGACGAAGGCCTCGCCAAGCGATGCCCAGCTGCGAAACAGCACGGGCTTGGCCGAACTGACCAGCCCCGCCGGATACAGCGCAGCGCTGTGCGCCAGCAGCAGGGGTGCGGCGTCGGTGATCGGCAGATAACCGATACGCAGCGGGCCTGCGGTGTCGGCGGCGCGACTGGTGGCGCTGCGGGCCAGGTCACCGATCCCGAAGACGCCGCCGGCCGCCGCAGCCGCCGCCGCACCGGTCAGCAGCCGGCGCCGGCTCAGCGTCGTCACGTCGGCACTCCGGCGACGCCGAGGCGATCGACGTCGTAGTGGGCCAAGATATCCCGGCGCAGTCCGGGGTGACCGTCGGCCGTGGTGGCGACCGCCCACTGGTTGCGCAGGCGCCCGTCAGTGCCGAGGAGCACGACTCGCTGCGCCAGCCGCAGCGCCTCGTCAACGTCATGGGTCACCAGCACGACGGTCACCCGCAGCTCGGCCGCCAACTGGGCCAGCCAGCCCTGCAGGTCGGTGCGGGTGGTCGGGTCCAGTGCGCTGAACGGTTCGTCGAGCAGCAACAACCGCGGACTGGTGGCCACCGCCCGCAGAATGGCGACGCGCTGCGCCTGCCCTCCGGACAGCTGATCGGGATAGCGGTCCGCCAGGTGGTCGACACCGAAGCGGGTCATCAATCCGGTGGCGCGCGCCTGGTCGAAGTCGGCGCGGTGCGCGGCGAATCGCCGTGCGTAGGCCACGTTCTCGGCGACCGTGAGCCAGGGCATCAGCAATGGCCGCTGAAACACCACACCGGTGCGTGGCCGGTTGCCGTCGGAATTCCAGGTGACGGTGCCGCCGTCCAGCGACTCCAGCCCGGCCAGCACCCGCAGCAGCGTCGACTTGCCGCTGCCACTGCTGCCCAGGACCGCCACGAACTCACCGTCGCCGACCGAGAGGTCGATGTCGCGCAAGACGGTGACGGACCCGAAACGCTTGCTGCCCTGGGCTACACGTACCGACTCAGTTCCCACCGCAGTTGTCCTTCCGATGGCGATTGGATGGGGAGAAACGCCGCTTCTCGAAACCGTCGGTTGGCCGCACTGCGGGTGGCGTAGCCGGCGCCGCCGGCCAATGTCGATTCCAGCCGGGTGGCATCCACCGCCGTCGTCGCGGCGTCCAGGCGCAGCCGGATGATCTCGGCGAGGCCGGCCGCCTGCGGGTGACCGGCCAGCACGAACAGCTGTTCGCGCAGCCCGTTAAGCCGTTGGCGCAGGGCGGCGCGCTCGGTGTCGAACTGCTCGGCCAGCCGGCCGCCGGCGTGCTCGGCGCCGGCGAGCGCGGCGGCGGCCACCCCGACGCAGAAGGAGGTCTGCAGCAGCAGAAACGTGGGTCGAATCGTGCTGACGAAGGATGCCAGGTCGTCGGTGAGGATCTGATCAGGGTGGACCGCGACGTCGTCGAGGCGCAGCGACGTCGAGGCGGTGGCCCCCAGCGCCATCAACTCGGGGGCGGGGTCGACCGTGATACCCGCCGCGTCGGCATCGACCACCGCGACCAGGGTTGTGCCGTCGGGGCGGCGCGCGGGCAACACGATCACCGAATCGTCGAAGACGTTGGACGCCCAGTGGATGGGTCCGGTGATCCGCAGGTCGTCAGCGGAGCCGTCGGCGACCAGCGGAACCGGGCCAAGGCCGGCGACCTGCTTGAGCCCGGCTGCCATCGCCGTCACGCCGGCGCGGGCACCGCTGCTCAGCGCCGCAAGACGGCCATCGCGTGCCGGTGCCGGCGCGTGGGCCAGATAGGTCACCGCCATGGTGTGCGCCCACAACGAGAACCCGACCGCCAGGCTGGCCGTCGCGGTGTGCTCGATCATCGACACCAACTCCGGCAGACCGTCGTCGCGCAGCGCCGCCTCGAAGAATCCGGCTGAGCCGAACCGAGCCAGGTCGGCGCGGACGTCGCGGAGGCCGGTGTCGAGTGCCTCGGCGCGCTCCGCCACGGTCGCGGTGAGGTCGGCCAGCCCGGTGTGCACCAGGCGCACCGGCGCGCTCACGGCTGCTCGCCCCGCAATCGGTGCAGTCGGTCGATCGGGGTGGTGACGGCTTCTCGGGCCCGCCGTACCGCCGACTCGTCGGGGGCGTCGTAGAAGCACAGGCACTTGTCCATGTCTTCGCGCACATAGGTGCGCAAGAAGGTCACCTCGGGAACGTCGGCGTACTTCGGGGACTTGGCCTTCTTGCGCGCCAGGTAGGTGTCCATGTCCAAGTCGGCCGGCAGGTCCCATTCGACGAGGTAGCCCGCGGCAGGGCGGGCGGCCTTGAGTTGGGCCAGCTCGGCGCCCACCAGCCGTACCGGGTGCGGGCCACTGGCCTCGGCCACCGACAATGATTCCGGGTCGACCGGAGGCGCCTGACAGGAGCCGAATTCTGCGATCGCGAAGATCCGGTGCGCCTCACCGGTCACCTGGGCCTCGATCAGTTCACCGCCTGATCGGTGGATGACAGCGTCGAGTTCCTTGATCGCGCGGTCGGCGTCGGAGCGGTCGAGGCGCTGCGGAGCGATCTCGTAGAGGTACAGAGTCATGGGTTGCCTTTCGCCGTCGGATGACTACGACGCTGCCAGCGACAGACAGACCTGTCTATCGCCGCGGCTGGGTTAACCTGCTGCCATGACGCGCACGACCGGAACTGGCCGGCAGCCGGCCTCACCCGCCGCACGCAGCGTGCCGCCCGCGCAGCGTCTGCTCGCAACGGCGACGGAACTCTTTGCCGCACAGGATATTCGGGAAGTGGGCATCGACCGGATCCTGGCTGAATCCGGGGTGGCGAAGGCGAGTCTCTACAGCCTCTACGGCTCGAAGGAAGCGCTCGTGCTGGCCTACCTGAGGGCTTTGGATCAGGCTGATCGCAAGCGGTACCAGGCGGCCGCGGCGCGGCTGGGCGATCCCGTCGAGAAGATCCTGCTCTTCTTCGACCTGGCCGCCGCGGCCGCCAAGAAGCGCCGTTACCGCGGCTGTCTGTATGTCAACGCGGCCGGCGCGTACGCCGGTACCGAACTCGAGCCGGTGATGGCTCATCGCAGCTGGATGCATTCGACGTTGGCGGAGTTGCTTGCCCAGGCCGGCGTTGCTGACGCGCACGAGCGGGCGGGCGACCTTCAGTTGCTCTATGACGGTGCGCTGGTGGGCTCCAAAGTGGAGCGATCTGTGGCGCCGATCGCCCGCGCCCGCCAAGTGGCCGCCGAACGGATCGCCACTACAGCCCCAGATATCACATAGATAACTTTTGTCTCAAATGTCGGCGCGTCGGATTTTGTTTGCCGCGTGTGGGGTATCTAATAGAAAGCTATGTGACTCACGTTAACAGCGTGTTAACATGGTCCGTATTATTCCAATCGGGTCCAAACCGGGGCGGGGGTTGAGCGCCGTGTACATCAAGCCGATATACCGATACCGGATGGGCCGTATGGCCTGGTCACTCCTGCGGCATCCCCGCAGAAGCCGAGAGTTTCCCGCCAAGCACGAGCGCTTGATCACCGCCGACGAACTCATGCGCTTCGCGACCTAGGTCCGATCGCATGGACCATTCGGGGTCCCAGGTCAGAGTTTGCTGATCGTGATCAGTTCGTGATCTTTGCCAGCCCGGAGTCGCGGATCGCCTCGGCCAACGGTTCCAGCACCGTCGGGTCGTGGGGCGTGGGCAGGTAGACGATCGCCAGATCCAGGCCCTCGGCTCCGAGTGCTGCCGCCTCGTCGAGCAGCCGGCCGTAGTCGCGATCCGGCTGCAACCGCAGGTGCGCGGACAAGGTGATCTGCTTCGGGTCGCGCCCGATATCGGCGCAGTGCGCGGCCAACACGTCACGCTTGCGGGCGAACTCGGCAGGAGTTCCGCCCACGAAGTTCCAATGTTGGGCGTACTTCGCCGTGATCTTCAGCGTGCGCTTCTCGCCGTTGCCGCCGATGCAGATCGGCGGGTGCGGGCGCTGCGGGCCCTTGGGCTCGTTGCGGGCGTCGGTGAGGCGGTAATAGGTGCCCGAAAACGTGGTGGTGTCCGCGCTCAACAGGCCGATGAGGACCTGGCAGGCCTCCTCGAAGCGGTCGAAGCGCTCGGTGATGCTGCCCAACTCGATCCCGTAGGCGCCCGACTCCTCTTCGTTCCAGCCCGCGCCGATCCCCAGCTCCAGTCGTCCGCCGGAGATGATGTCGAGGGCGGCGGCCATGTTGGCCAGCACGGCGGGGTGACGGTAATGGATGCCGGTCACCAAGGTGCCCACCCGCAGCCGGGTGGTCGCCTGGGCCAACGCCGTCAGGGTGGTCCAGCCCTCCAGGCACGGCCCCGTCGGGTCGGAGAAGATCGGGTAGAAGTGGTCGAAGGTCCACCCGGACTCGTAAATGTCGATGTCGTCGGCGGCGCGCCAGACGGCCAGCATGTCGGCCCAGGTGGTGTTCTGCGGTGAGGTCTTGAATGCGAAGCGCATCCCGCCGAGCCTAGCGGGGCCGGCCGCTGCGGGTCGGCACGCCTTGGCCGGTGCGAAGTAGGCTCGGCCGGTGGTCATGAATCTGGACATCGACACCAAGGTGACCTTGTTGTCCGCGGGCCTGATCTTTCTGCTCGCGTTGCTGTTGGGCGCGTGGAAGTACCAGCAGATCGCGACCTCGGAGGATCATCAGGCGCATGTCTACGTCGACATCGCACATCGCGCCGCACTGATGTATGCCTTCGCGACCCTGCTGGTCGCGGTATTCGTGGAACTCAGTGCCTGGCCGACCTGGGTGAACATGGCCGCAGCCATGGTCATCGTCTTCTTCTTCGTCGTCGCGATCGGCAGCTACATGTTGCACGGCGTGTTGCGCGACACCGACAACCAATTCGAGCGGCTCGGCTGGCATCTGCACGCCGGCATGGTGGTGCTGATCATCGGCGAGGTCTGCGGGTTCGCGGTGCTGCTGGCCGGTTTCGGCGTCGGCGGGTTCTGACCGCGTCCAGCTCGCCGAGTCAGGACGCTTGGCCGTAGATGCTGCTGACCCAGATGTGGGTCAACGTGTCGACCACCTGGTCGTGCGGCACTGACGGCTGCTCGGCCATCACCGCCGCCATCATGGTCCGCTCGTTCATCTGATTCAGAGATGTCGCGAGATCCACCGCGTCGATGGTCTCCGGCGCCGCGCCGCGTTCGCGTTCGGCGTTGATCATCGCTGCGGTCTGCTGGATCCATTTCTGCATGAAGGCGTTCCACACCGCCCGGACCTCCGGACTGGTGGCTAGCGCCTCGGTTCCGGCCCGGGCGATGGCCCGGTGGGAGCTGAACGCGACGAAGAACGCTTTGATGCCGTTGCGCCAGATCCGGCGCGGGTCGGTCGGCAGCCGTTGCACCGCCCCGACGAACTCCGAGTCGGCCGCCGCGATCATCGGCTCCAGCAGCGAGAGCAGCACCGCGTCCTTCGACTTGAAATAGAAGTAGAACGTGGGCCGCGAGATTCCGGCGCCTTTGGCCAGGTCGTCGACGGAGATCTCGCCCAACGAGCGTTCCTCCAGCAGCCGTTCGGCCGTTGCCAGAATGGCCTGCTCGCGATCGTCACCGGACGGCCGTGTCCCACGGCGTCCGTGACGGGTCGCGTTGGGGCTGGCCATGGCGGTTACTTTACACCATGTCGAATTAATCAACATGGTGTTGACTGACTCAACACGCCGTTGATAGCCTGGCGTCATGACTGAACACCTCGATGTTGTGATCGTCGGCGCCGGCATCTCGGGTATCAGCGCGGCCTGGCATCTGCAGAACCGCTGCCCGAACAAGAGCTACGCCATCCTGGAAGGCCGGGACAGGCTCGGCGGCACCTGGGACCTGTTCAAGTACCCCGGCATCCGCTCGGACTCCGACATGTTCACCCTGGGCTTCCGGTTCAAGCCGTGGCGATCGGCGCAGGGGATCGCTCAGGGGCCCGACATCTGGAACTACATCAACGAGGCCGCCGTCGAGAACGGCATCGACAAGAAGATCCGCTATCGGCACCGGGTGGTATCGGCCGACTGGTCTGACGCCGACAACCGGTGGACGATCACGGTGGACAACAACGGCACCCAGGAGCAGATCACCGCGTCATTCGTGTTCGCCTGCAGCGGCTACTACAACTACGAAGAGGGCTACTCGCCGGAGTTCCCCGGCGCCGCGGACTTCGCCGGCACCATCGTGCACCCACAGCACTGGCCGGAGGACCTGGACTACGCCGGCAAGAAGATCGTGGTGATCGGCAGCGGCGCCACCGCGGTGACGCTGATCCCCGCGCTGGTCAACTCCGGCGCCGGGCACGTGACCATGTTGCAGCGCTCGCCCACCTACATCGGCGCGCTGCCCCTGGTCGACCCCGTCGCAGAGCGGACAAACCGATACCTGCCCGCCGGTGCGGCGCACTTCGTCAACCGCTGGAAGGCGATCGGCCTGAGCACCATCCAGTACCAGGTGTCGCGGAAATTCCCGAAGTTCATGCGCAACACGCTGATGACCATGGCCAAGCGCCGGCTGCCGGAGGGCTTCGATGTGCAGAAGCACTTCGGGCCGCGCTACAACCCGTGGGACGAGCGGTTGTGCCTGGCGCCCGACGGCGACCTGTTCAAGGTCATCCGCCGCGGTCAGGCGGACGTCGTCACCGACACGATCGACACGTTCACCAAGACCGGGATCCGGCTGAACTCCGGCCAGGAGCTCGACGCCGACATCATCATCACCGCGACCGGACTGAACATGCAGCTGCTGGGCGGCGCGACGCTGCTGCGCAACGGCGAGCCGATCGATCTGCCCAAGACGATGACCTACAAGGGCTTGATGTTCTCCGGCGTGCCCAACGCCGCGGTGACCTTCGGCTACACCAACGCGTCGTGGACGCTCAAGGCCGACCTGGTCTCGGAGTTCGTCTGCCGGGTGCTCAACTACATGGACGAGAAGGGTTTCGACAAGGTCGAGCCGCAGCACCCCGGCGCCGCGGTGAAGGAAGAACCGTTCATGGACTTCAGCCCCGGCTACTTCCGCCGCGCCATGGACAGCCTGCCGCGGTCCGGTTCGGAGGCCCCCTGGCGGCTCAAGCAGAACTATCTGCTGGATCTGCGGCTGATCCGGTACGGCAGGGTGGACGAGAAGTCGCTGAAGTTCAGCAAGCACCGGGCGACGGTGAGCGCCTAGCGGCGCTCTCCTAAGTCCGCTCGGGCCAGTAGTAGGAGTCGGGGTAGGTTCGGGACCCGAACAACGCGGTCCCGATCCGTACCTCGGTGGCGCCCTCGGCGATCGCCAGCGCGAAGTCGCCGCTCATGCCCATCGACAGCCGCGGCAGGTCATGGCCCTGTTCGGCCGCGGTGTCGCGTAGCTCGCGCAACCGGCGAAAACAGCCGCGGACGGTGTCGGGGTCATCGGTGTTGATGGCCAGCGTCATCAGACCGCGCACCCGCATGGTGGGGTAGCCGGCCAGCTCGTCGAGGAACGGCAGCAGCTGGTCGGGGTCCAGCCCATACTTGCTGGGTTCGTCAGAGGTCTTGACCTGCACCAGCACGTCGATGACGCGGTTCTCGGCGCGCAGGTGGCGATCCAGCGCCACGGCCAGTTTGGGCCGGTCCAAAGACTGCACCTCGGCGGCCAGCCGTGCCACCACGCCGGCCTTGTTCGTCTGCAGGTGCCCGATCATCACCCAGTCGATGCTCGGGTCGGCCTCCTGGCCGCCCAGAGCCAGCGCCTTGTCCTTGATCTCCTGGACCTTGTTCTCGCCGAACCGGTGCAGGCCGAGAGCGATGGCCTCTCGGATCACCTCGGGACCGAAGGTCTTGCTCACCGGCAGCACATCGACGTCCTCGGGCGAACGGCCCGCGGCGCGGCAGGCGTCGTCGACGCGTCCACGGAGCTGTTCCCAGCGCGCCCGCAGTGTGGCGTCCATCGGTGTGGACCCGCTATACGACGACGATGCCGTCGTCGTCGCTGTGGGCGACCGCACCGGGGACAAAGGCGACGCCGCCGAACTCGACGACGACATCGCGCTCACCCGCGCCGGTCTTGGTGCTCTTGCGGGGATTGGTGCCCAGGGCCTTGATGCCGATGTCGAGGGTGCGCAGGGTGGAGGCGTCGCGCACCGCGCCGTGCACGATCAGCCCTGCCCAGCCGTTGCTGCGGGCCAGCTCAGCGATGACGTCACCGACCAGTGCGGTGTGCAGTGAACCGCTGCCGTCGATCACCAGCACGCCACCGTCGCCCGGCTCGGAGAGCACCGACTTGAGCAGCGCGTTGTCCTGGAAGCAGCGCACGGTGCTGATCCGACCGGCGAATTCGGTACGGCCGCCGAACTGGCGGAACTGAACGTCGCAGCTACCTACGTCGGGCCCGATCTCATCGACCAGGTCGGCGGTGGGCCGAAAGCGTGCGGTCACCGCCGGTCAGCCTCGGCGCGCGCGACGCAGCCGGCGAAGCAGCAACAGTGCGAGCACACCGGCGATTCCGGCGGCCAGCAGCGGGCCGGGCGAGCGTCGCGCCGGGGACGCCGGCGTGCTCAGTGGGTTGTGGGCGGTCTCCACCGTGGTCTTCGCCTGTGCAGCCGTCTCTTTGGCGCCCTCAGCGAGCTGGCTCGACCCGTTGGTGTTGACTGCGGGTGGGGTGGGGATGGCCGGGGCCGGGGCCGCGGGGGCGCTCTTGGCGGGCGCCTTCTTCGCGGGTGCCTTCTTGGCGGCCTTGGCCGGTGCCTTCTTGGCGGCGGCCTTCTTCGCCGGTGCCTTCTTGGCGGGTGCCTTCTTCGCGGGCGCCTTCGGCGGTGTCACCGCCGGCGGGTCTGTTGGTGAGTCAGCTTCAGCCGGTGCAACCGGCTCGGGCGCAGCGGCGGCGTCGTGGTCGGGCTGGCCCTGCGGTTCGGTCATACAACAGCTCCTCTGGCGGGGTTCTGGTCACAGATCAACTCAGCGTCACATCGGCAACATGCCCATCATGCCAGCATCTGCCCGCGGTGACCGCCGGCCGAAAGTCAGGAGCGCGGCCGGTTGAACCACACACCGGCCCCGACGAGCACCACCGCGCCGGCTACGAAGGGCCAAATCGGCAGGTCGCCCTGGGGGTCGCTGTGGCGGAGCGGAACGGCGGGCGCCGCGTCGTCGCGGTCGGTGACCGCGGGGCCGGGCTCCCCGGTGCCGGCCACCGTCAGCTGAAACGGCCACGAACCGGACACCACATGCCCGTCGGCGGAGGTGACCCGATAGTGGACGGTGTAGGTACCGGCGGGCCCCAGCGGACGCACCGCGACACTGGCGACCGCGCCGTCCACCCGGGTGTCCCCCGTGGACCACAGGTGCCCGTCGGGCCCCACCACGGTCATCGCCGCGAAGTCGGACTGCAGCTGCTCGTTGAAGGTGGCGCTGACGCGCTCGGGGCCACGCGACAGTTCCGCGTCGCGCGGCGGGTCGGTCGACACCAGCACGGCGTGCGCGGCGGCCACCCCGGTGGCCGTCAACAGCATCCCCAGCAGGAACAGGCCGGCCAGCGCGCCGCGCAATGTCCGCCTCACGCCCGTCGCCTACCCAGGGCGATTGTGGCTGCCAGGGCGGCGAGGAGCAGTGCGGCCCCGCCGAGCAGCCGGGCGGCGTTGTCGCCGTGATGCTCGCCGGCCTCGGGCTCCGCCGCCGGCGCCGGGCCGGCAGAGACCGCAGGCTCCGGATGCTGGGCGTGGTGTTCGGTCGCCGCCGCCGGGCCAGTTCCCAGGGCCAGGGTGGGCACTGGGCGCTGCGCCTCGCCGCCGCCGGGTGGCGGGGTCTGGTCCCAGCGCACTTCGGTGCCGTCGGCGTACCGCTGAGCCGATGGGAAGCTCACGGTCTCGGCGTCGGGCAGTCGCATCGCGATCCGGAACAGCCCGAACTGGTCGGGGCCGATGCCGGCGCCGGCGTCGGCGGTCCAGGTCACCGAGCGCACCGCGCCGGACTTGGGGTCGCGGTCCAGGCGTGCCTTCCAACCGGGTTTGGTCTCGGTGCGAGCCGAGGCCACGTCGGGCAGCGTCACGGTGAGTTCTGTTGTGGCAGAACCGTTTGGGGACTCGTTGGGGACCTCAAAGGTGACCATCGCGACCCCGCCGCGCACCGCACCGGGGCTGCTGGCGTGCACATGCGCCCAGGCCGGCGCGGCACCGACCAAGGAAGCCGCGGTGATCGCCGCGGCCAGCGCCAGGGCGCGCATCCGGGCGCTCATGACGGCAGCCCCAGCCGGGCCATCAGATCGGCGTCGATCCCGTCGAGCTGGTAGCTGATCGAGGCGGCCGCCGCCCGGCGACGGTCTACCGGCATGGTCTCGATGGCGGTCACGGCCGTCGACAGGTCCGACAGCCGTTCGGTGATCGCGGCGACGAACTGCTTGGTCTCGGCATCTTTGGGCTTGCGCTCCTGCACCAGGCGCAGGGTCTTCTCTGCCCCGGCGATGCGCGCCGAGAGCTGGGCTCCGTTGCCGGAGAACTCGCCGAGGCGGGACAGCGGCACGCCGAGCCGGGCGGCTCGCTGCTCGTCGATCAGGCCGCGTACGGCCATCGCGGCGCGGTATGCCAGCGGTACCACGATCGGTGCCAGCATCCGGGTGACCACCAGTGTCCGACGGATGCGGGCGGGCGAGAGGATCCGGCCGTCACGGGCGGCCTTGAGCTGGCTTTCGGCGGCCTTGAGCGCGGCGCGGTCGCGGTTGCGGTCCGACCTGATCTGGGCCTTCAGTGCACGGGCCTCCGCGCGCTGGCCGGCCTTGAAGCGTTTCGCCTCGCCCTTGGCGGCCAGCCGCGCCTCAAGCTTGGCGCCGGCCTTCAGCGCCCGTGCTTCGGCACGCCGGGTCGCGCGGCTCTTGCGTTTTCTGAACAGGCCCATCGCGGCCGCCTCCCCGGTGTCTCGCTGGAACCGATCAAGCCACCCTAATCGCGGCGCCGGCGCCTCAGGCGCTGAGGTGCTCCTTGCGACGGAGCTCATCGATGTGGGCCAGGATGTCCTCCTGCGCCTCGGGGGAGAGCCCGACGACCTGGGTTGCGATGCGCCGTACCCCGGCGTCGCGGACGCTCTCCAGCCAGGACAGCTCGGCGTCGAGCTTGGCGTAGTACTCGTCGTCGGTGAAGAACGCCGGTTTGATCCGGAAGAAGTTGGCCAAAGCGTTCATGGTCGCGGTGGATGGGTTGGTGCGATTACCCGAGCGCAACTGCGAGAGGTACGGGGCCGACATGGTGACGCCCTCCGCTTTGAGTGCCGCGATTACCTCGGCGGACGTATGCGGTCCGCGGCCGGGTGGGTAGACCACATCGAAAAGACGATTTAAGCGGACCGCGAACGTCGCGCTCATCGATAGGACCTCCAAAGGGGGTAGGCAGGCGGCCGACGGGCGCACCACGACGGCGGATGCGGCAGCGCCCGATGATTTGCTGACATCGTAGCCATAGTTACTGACACAACCAAGGGTGTTTGGGTGGCGAATTCGATCTTGATGCACGAGATCGGGCGTGGTGCAGTTCATTCGGCTCGCCGTAGAGATCACTGTGGCCGGATTTCCCGGTGTACCAAGCACAATTGCGTCGGTCACGACGAACTGAGTGTTCCACCAACACCGGTCCGTTGGTCCTCGCTACCGGAAGGCACTCCGGCGAAGTGAAGTTTCCGCCGTGGGCTGAGTTGTCGCCGGGATTTGCTACCGAGTGGTGGAATCGTCTCCGGCGGTTTGCCGGGAACGGCGAAGCGATGCCCGCCAAAGCGCTGACCCCAACGCCACCGACGCCAATCCGGCGACCGCGATGATGGCCACCGGTCGCCAGCCGAGCGCCTCGTCGAAGAGAATCCACACGCCGCATCCGAGGAAGAGCAGCCCGGCCGCGGTGTGCAACAGATGCTCGGGCAACCGCCGGTGCAGCACCGTTCCGACCGCGATCGCGACAGCGTCGGCCAGCACCATGCCGGCCGTCGCGCCCAGCCATACTCCCAGCCAGTTACGGTCGCTGGCCAACGCGACGGTCGCCAGCATCGTCTTGTCCCCGAGTTCGGCCAACAGCACTGAGGACACCACCGCAAACAGGACGAATCGTGGCTCGCGGACCGCTGTGTCCCCAGGCGAGGTGCTGGCTCCCTCGCGCCAGGTCCACGCCGCGAAGCCGATGAAGGCGATACCGGCGACGGCCGCGATCGGCCGCGCGGGCAACGTCAGCCCGAGAAAGTGCCCCACCGTCACCGAGATGCCGTGGATGGCGAACGCGGCGATAGCCACCCCGCCCAGAACCACCCACCAGCGGTGCCGCAGCGCGTAGGTCATGGTGATCAGTTGGGACTTGTCACCGAGTTCGGCGAGGAAGACCACGCCCAGGCTGAGCAGCATGGCGGCAAGCATGCGGACGCCCTTTCGTCAGCTGCCGAGGCTAGTGACTCCCGGGTCCGGCCGCCAGCCGCCGCCAGATTTCGGCCAGCCGAAATCCACGATCCGGGGACGGGACAAATCGGGCCTGAATTGCTTTATGCAGCAAGCAGCATGGCCAAGACCGCGGTGTCTGGATGGCTGACCGGGTCCACGCCGACCCGGCTCACCATCGAGGTGACGGTGCCGTCGGATTCGGCTTCGACCCAGGCCGCCCGGTGCTCCAGGCCCAGGTAGGGAATCCCGGGCAGCAGTACACAGCCGGACGCGGCGCCTCGGCATTCGGGCAGCGAGGGAATGGTCTCCGACGGCGGGTGCAGCATCAGCAGCGCTGAGGGCTGGCGGCCGGCGAAGTACCCCGGGGAGATCGCCGATTCGCCGATGACGGTCCCTTCGGCCAGCAGAAATCCGACGGTGCCCGGACCCGCTTGGTCGGGGAGCTCCTCATGTGTGCCGAAAACCGTTGTGGTGGGCAGCAATCCGGGCATGGTCGCGACTCGGACGGTGATGCTGAGCAACTGCGCCCATTCTTTGGTGGAATCCGGCCAGCGGCCGAAGACCACGAATCCGTGCAGCTCGCCACGCGAGTGAAACGGGGCGACTTCGATCGCCCGACCTGACCCTGTTGTCTCCATCGCGCACCCTCCGCGATTGTATTGACCTACTGGCTGATTCGCGCTCGCATTTTCAGCGGGTGGGATATTGGCAGCATGCGGCAACCGCACCGCGGATTCAAGATGACACGGCGCGGTGGCCGGTAACGAAGCGGTGAATAAAGCCGGCGGTTCAGCGAGGCGCGACGGAGGAGAGGCGACGCTGGAACCGCCGTATGAAAGCCGGATAAAACAAGTGGGGCGCCACGCCAACGGCGCGACGCCCCACTTGGCCGACAGTGCGGCTAGAAGATCAGGCCCGAGGTCTTGGAGGTGGCGGCCGCGAAACGCGACTGCACATCGGCCCAGTTGACCACGTTCCAGAACGCCTTGACGTAGTCCGCCTTGACGTTCTTGTACTGCAGGTAGAAGGCGTGCTCCCACATGTCGACCTGCAGCAGCGGGATGATTCCCAGCGGCACGTTGGCCTGCTGGTCGTAGAGCTGGAAGGTCAGCAGCTTTCCGCCCAGGGTGTCGTAGCCGAGCACCGCCCAACCCGAACCCTGCAGGCCGTTGGCGGCCGCGGTGAACTGCGCGCGGAACTTGTCGAACGAGCCGAACGCGTCGTCGATGGCTGCGGCAAGCTCGCCCGTCGGCTTGTCGCCGCCGTTGGGGGACAGGTTCTTCCACCAGATCGAGTGGTTGACGTGCCCGCCGAGGTGGAACGCGAGGTTCTTCTCGTTCAAGAAGATCGCGCCGTGGTCGTCGTTGGCGCGCGCCTCGGCGAGCTTCTCCAGCGCGGTGTTGACGCCGGCCACGTAGGCGGCGTGGTGCTTGCTGTGGTGCAGTTCGTTGATCTGACCCGAGATGTGCGGCTCAAGGGCTCCGTAATCCCAGTCCAAGTCCGGCAAGGTGTAGTCGGCCACGGGGTTCCTTCCTTCGGTCAGTACTGATCCGGTGTCGATCACCGTTGATCATTGTCGACAGGCGTTGACGGTCTAGCGGCACCCCACTCCCAGCGCGGTCGCGGTGTGGTGGGGCCACCGGCAACCACACTGCTCCAACACCGAGGGGACCGCAACAACGGATCGAGTCGGCGCACGGCGTCAGCCGATCACAATCCGCGGGCGGGAGTTCAGGTCAGGACGAGCACAAGCAGGAAAGTCAGCAGCACCAGAGCGATCGCCCCGGCGCGCAGTGCTGCCAGCAGATAGGCGCGCTTGTAGGTGGATGAACCCGAATGCCAGCCCGACGCCGCCGCGAAAGGTCCGATCGACCGGGCGGTCATTCCGCTGCCCTCAACATCGCTGTGCCCCCAACTTCGCCGTGCGCCCACCCCCGTGAGGCGCATCACATCCGTTCTGTGACGGCGATCATAGCGCTTTGGTTCCCGCGTGGAAAAATTCCCCACGATAACCCGACTTACCTGCACGGATGCATTCCGGGGCCGGACGGCTGTCAAGCAGGGGGCGACAGCGGCTGCTTAGCCGATCAAGCGATTTCGCTCGACGCTGTTAGCCAGTTCGGGGCGACGACGCTGCGTTATCCACAACCGATGCGTCTGTCGGCATGTTACGAGCACATCACGGCCCGTGCGGCTGTCGATCGGTGTGTGGATAAACCTGTGGAAACTGTGGATAGCCGGTGGTAGCTGCCGGGTCCCGCGAGGGCCGCCGGAACGTTTTCGGCTCGGTGCGCCGAACGCCGTGGTCCGGCTGCGGTCGGTACCCCCACCGCCGACCGCGGTCGCCTCGGTACTGCTGGGCGCCGACCCGCCGCGGTCGGCTCCGCCGACCTTGCGGTCGCCTCGGTACTGCTGGGCGCCGACCCGCCGCGGTCGGCTCCGCCGACCTTGCGGTCGCCGCTAGGCTGGGGCGGTGATTCAGGTGTGTTCCCGCTGCAACACGCGGTGGAACGTGCACGACCGCCAGCGGTCCTGGTGTCCACGTTGCAACGGTGCGTTGTGGGCGCCGCTGACACCCCAGCAAGAGGCCGAGTTGCAGCGGACCCAACCCGGTCCCCCTGCACCGCCCGCCGCGCCGGGACAGGCGCCGCTGCGGCCGGGACTCGGTTACCGGTGGATCGCGGTGCGGCCCGGCCCCCCGCCTCCGCGGCCGCCCGCCCGGCGCCCGCTCGGGCCGACCCCGCGTTACACGGTGATGCCGCGGTGGACGCTGATGGGCGCTCCGAGTCGCAGTGCGGCACCGTCGAAGCGAGGGGAACGGCAGGCGCCGACGGCGCGCGCACTGGAGCGGACGCTCGCTGCCGCGATCGCCGCGCTGGGCGTCGCGGCCCTGGTGCACGTCTTGATCTACGTGCTGATGATCGTCAATCGCACCAAGCTGTTGAATCCCGTGATCGCCGGTGGCGCGGTATGGCTGGGCCGGCTGGCCGGGTTGGCCGCGATCGCGGCGGTGGTCACCTGCGCCGTGGTGCTGACCAGGTGGCTGCTGGCCCGGCGTGCGGCCGCCTTCGCTCGGTTGCATCAGTCCGAGACGCGCCCGGCGTGGGCGCTGTGGGCCGGGTGCCTGGTGCCGGTGGTCAACCTGGCCTGGGCGCCGGTGTTCGTCATCGAGTTGGCCCAGCGGGAGGGCCGGCTGGAGCGGCTGCGCAAACCCATCGTGGTGTGGTGGGCCGTCTGGGCGGCCAGCACTGCCGTCGCGGTCTTCGCCACCGCCACCAGTCGGGCTGATGGGGCTCAAGGCATTGCCAACAACATCGTGGCGACCGTGGTGGCTTACCTGCTGGGCCTGGCCGCAGTGGTGACGGCGACCCGGGTGGTCGAGGGATTCGAGCGCCGCTCTATGGGCCGGCCGGCTCACCACTGGGTGGTGGTGCCCGATGATCGTGCGGTGACGCCGCCACCTCCGGATGGCGAACCGACGCCGGAGCAGGTCGCGCCGGCGGCTCCGGCTCTTGAGCCCGACGGACGGGAACCGGCAGCGTAAGCCCATGACCCCGGCCGGTGATGTCGTCGCGGAACACCCTTTCGTGGTCGCACACCGGGGTGCGTCTGTCGACCGCCCGGAACACACCCTGGCCGCCTACGACTTGGCGCTGCAGGAGGGGGCGGACGGCGTCGAATGCGATGTGCGGCTGACCAGCGATGGGCACTTGGTCTGCGTGCACGATCGTCGGGTGGACCGGACCTCCAGCGGGGCCGGGGTGGTCAGCGAGATGACGTTGTCGCAGCTGCAACGTCTCGACTACGGTGCCTGGCACCGTAACGGGCAGGCCGGCTCCGACATCGGCGACACCGGACTGCTCACCCTCGATGCGCTGGTGGCGCTGGTACTGGACTGGCATCGGCCGGTGAAGATCTTCATCGAGACCAAGCATCCGGTGCGCTACGGCGCAATGGTCGAGCGTGAAGTGCTCGCCCTGTTGCACCGATTCGGGCTCGCCGCGCCGGCGTCGGCCGCCCGGTCGCGTGCGGTGGTGATGTCGTTCTCGGCGGCGGCGGTGTGGCGGATCCGCCGGGCCGCGCCGCTGCTGCCCACCGTCCTGCTCGGCTCCGGCGCCCGCTATCTGGGCGGCGGCGCGGCGACGACGGTCGGTGCCACCGCGATCGGTCCGTCCATCGAGACCTTGCGCGAACACCCGGAGTTGGTGGACCAGGCGGCCGCGCGCGGCCGTGCGTTGTACTGCTGGACCGTCGACCGCCACGAGGACGTCGACTTCTGCAGGGATGTCGGGGTCGCGTGGGTCGCGACCAATCAGCCCGCCCGAACCAAGGCGCGGTTACGGGCGGGCTGATCCCGCGGGGGAGCGAGGCTTACCCGCCGGCCGCTCGCGGCGCGCCGGCTTCTTGACCCACCGTGATCTCGCGCGCGATGAAGTTCTCCAGCTCGAACAGGTTGTGCCCGGCGCGGTCGGCGACCCGGAGCAGTCGGGTCATCACGGCCACCTCCTCGATCTGTTCGCGCAGGAACCACTGCATGAACTGTTCGCCGAGGTGGTCGCCCTCGTCGCGCGCGGCGCTGGTGAGCCGGCTGATCTGCTCGGTGACGGTGCGTTCCTGGTCCAGGGTCAGCGCCAGCGCATCCCGCGGAGCGTCGAAGTGGTTGCGCACGGCGTCCACACCGGGAATCTCGACGCGGATGCCGCGGTCGAGCAGGTACTGCACCATCATCATCGCGTGGCTGCGTTCCTCGACGGCCTGCGCGTAAAAGAACTTCGCCAATTGCGGTAATTCTTCGCCGTCGAAATAAACCGCGACAGCGACGTATTGCTGCGCAGCGGTGAATTCGTGGTAGATCTGCTCTTGAAGCAGCGCGTGGAATTTCGTCTTGTGGCTGTCGTTCTCGATCATGACCGCGATGCTACCCCTGGTCAGCAGGGGTTTGCATCCAAGGAGAACCTTACTCAGGCGAGCATTGCCTAAGTAAAGATAGGATATGCAAAATTGCGCAATCGGGCGGTAAATTAGGCGTTACTCAATTAACCGACCCTATCGGTGGTGGCGTATCGCGACGCAGGGCGTCGAATAACTCGGTGGCCTCGGCATCGTTCCATACCACCGCGTCGCCGACCTCGGTCCAGACGAACTCGCCGATCGGCACGGTCAGCATGGTGGTGGTGCCGTGCAGCGCCCAGCCCAACGCCGCCAGGTCCAGCACGCCGGAGCCGTTGTCCACAGTGATCGCGCGTGCGGCGGTGTGCGGCACGGTGTACCAGCGCACCGGATTGAGCCAGGCGGCCGGTTCGGTGATGCGGGCCAGCAGCGCCGAGAGAAACAGTCGCTGGTGGTCCATCCGATCCAGGTCGGCACGTGGGGTGGCCCGGCTGCGCACGTAGCCCAGCGCGGCCGCGCCGGCCAGCTTCTGGCAGCCGGCCGGCAGACTGAGCCCGGCCAGTGGGTCCTCGATCGGCTCGTCGGGGCATAAGGTGACGCCGCCGAGCGCGTCGACGAGGGTGGCGAATCCGCCGAACCCGATCTCGAGGTAATGGTCCAGCCGCAGTCCGGTGGCCTGCTCCACCGTGCGGGTCAGCAGCGCAGCGCCGCCGAGGGTGAACGCGGCGTTGATCTTGTCTGCGCCGTAGCCGGGGATCGTGACGTAGGAGTCGCGCGGCAGGGAGATCACCGTGGCCGGTGACTGCGATCCCCGTGTGGGCAGGTGGACGACCAGCATGGTGTCGGTGCGTCCGTTGCCGATGTTTCCGCCGGTGTTCAGCTGCTGTTGCTCTTCGGGGGTGAGATCGGCGCGGCTGTCCGAACCGACCAGCAGCCACGTCGTGCCGCGGCCCGGTTCCGGGCGCTGCGGGTAATCGGAGAATGCCGCGGTCCGCTGCAGCGCGGTGTCGAACCAGGCGGCTGCACCCACCAGCGTGGCGCTGCCGAGCAACACCGCCAGCAGGGCCAGCACCACCAGCCGGCGCGGCCAGGAGCGTCGCCGCCGCGCGACAGGAGGTCGCGTCGCCGCCGGGCGAGGCGGTGGAGACGGCGGAGGCGGGGAGTAGGCGCGCGGGGCCGGGTGGGGGGCCGGTCGCCGGACGACCCGCTGCGGCGCCGGCGAGACCGGCCGGCCGTGGGGGTCGCGGTACAACATCGGCGGCGGCTCGCGACGCGGCGGTTCCAGGTGCCAGGGCCGGCTCGGCCCGCGCTCGCCGTTCACCCGCCCAATCTACGTATCCAGCGCCATCGGGGCGATCTTCAGTGGTCAGCCCGGTGGCGTGCTGGACGCGGCACGTCCGCGGGCATTCAGCCACGCCGGGCCTCTCAGCCTTTATTAGTAATCTTCCGAAGAGATCGTTATCTTGGCCCACGTCCGTCGCCCGCCGCGACCATGAAGAGAGGCCTACCGACAGATGACTCGTCAGTGCAGCACAAAGCGCAATCGCCGGGTTGTCGGGCTGGGTGCGGCGGTCGGGGCGTCTCTGACGCTCGCAGTGCTGCCCGGTGCGTCGATGCCGGTGGCGACTGCCGAGGGTTTCGAGGTCTTCGATCAGGTGTTGGCGCCGTTCATCGACACCGCGTCCGGCGGCCTGGACTGGGATGCGGTGTTCAGTCCGGCAGCCTGGGAGGCGTTCGCCGCGAACTGGGATGGAATGTGGGCCGGTTCGGCAGCTGCGTCCTCGAACCTGGACAGCCTGCTGTACCCCGACGTCGCGGGGCTGATTCAGAACTGGGTCTACACCCCGCTGTACTCCGGTATCGACTGGCTGGTCGGCAACCCGGTGCTGGCACCGGTCATCGATGTCTACAACCAGATCAGCGAGGGCCTGGGTCTGGGCCTGATGATCGGTGACGGCGCAGACGGCACGGCAGAGGATGCCGCCGGTGGCGCGGGCGGCTGGCTGTTCGGTGACGGCGGGGCCGGCTGGGACAGCACCGAGGTCGGTGGGTCCGGTGGGGCCGGGGGAGCGGCCGGGTTCTTCGGCAATGGTGGTGCCGGTGGCGACGGCGGCGAAGGCGGCAGCGGTGGGGCCGGCGGAGTCGGTGGGTGGTTCATGGGCATCGGTGGCGCCGGCGGAGCCGGTGGGGACGGTGTCTACGGCGGAGTGGGCGGAGCCGGCGGCGATGGCCGCGGGTGGCTGCTGGGTGTCGGCGGTGCCGGCGGCGACGGCGGCGACGGCAGCCACCTCGGCGGCAACGGCGGTGACGGCGGCAACGGATCGAGGTGGTTCGGCGGCGGCGGTGACGGTGGCGACGGCGGTGACGGCGCCTATCTGGGCCCGGGAGATCTGCCCGCACTGGGCGGGGCGGGGGGTCTGGCCGGCTCGCTGGGCACCCACGGCGCGGTGGGCACTTTCGGCGTGCTGGACGGAGCTCCGGTGAAGGCCTTGCCCGAACTGCACACGGCCGGCAACTGGATCGTCGACCAGGACGGCCGGGTGGTGATCCTGCAGGGCGTCAACCAGGTGTACAAGTCGGCGCCGTTCTCACCCGGCGGCAACGGCTTCGACGATGACGATGCGGCGTTCCTGGCCGCCAACGGCTTCACCGCGGTGCGGCTGGGCCTGTACTGGGACCAGATCGAACCGCAGCCCGGCGTGTACAACTGGGCCTATCTGGAATCGGTCAAGGGGACCATTGAGACGCTGAGGGCGCACGGCATCGTCAGCATCCTCGACATGCACCAGGACCTCTACGGCGCGGAAGTCGGGGGGCATGGCGCGCCGGACTGGGCCACGCTGTTCAACGCGGCAGACAATGACCCCACCCAGCCTTTCCCGTTCGCCTACGCCCTCAACCCGGCGCAGAACCAAGCCTGGGATGCGTTCTGGTCCAACGAGAAGGTGGACGGAATCGGGCTGCAGAACTACTACGCCAGGATGTGGCAGACGGTCGCCGACTACTTCGGCGGCACGCCCGGTGTGGCCGGCTACGAGATCATGAACGAGCCGTGGACCGGCTCGCCGTGGCTGGCCAGCCTGCTGGGCAACCCGCACTTCGACCGCGAGACCCTGAACCCGTTCTACGAGCAGGTGACCTCGGCGATCCGGTCGGTCGATCCGAAGACCACGGTGTACTACGAGCCGAACGTGTTGTTCGGCAACGTCACTGCCCTGACCAACCTGCGCCCGGTGGACGACGACAACGCTGTGTTCGCCTTCCACGACTACTGCATCTTCGACGCCCTGGGCACCGGCAGCGCCGCCGGCTGCTCGCTGTGGGACGGAATGATGATGGAAGGCGCGCAGCGCTTCGTCGACCGCTACGACGTCCCGGCGGTGGTCACCGAGTTCGGTGCGACCTCCAACACCGACACCATCACCAGCCAGCTGAACTCCATCGATCCGCACAAGTTCGGCTGGCTGTACTGGGGCTACACCAATGAGGCGGGCTCGTTGGTGCACAACACCAACCTGCCGCCGACCGGCGACAACGTCAGCCAGGCCATCCTGTCGACGCTGGCCCAGCCCTACCCGCAGGTGATCGCCGGAATTCCGAACAGCTGGTCGTTCGCCAACGGGGTCTTCTCGTTCAGTTACTCCACGACGACGGCTGAGGGCGCCGGCGTCTTCGATCCGGGATCGCAGACCCGGATCTCGATCCCGGACGTGCAGTTCCCGAACGGCTACCAGGTGAGCGTCACCGGCGGCGAAGTCGTCTCGGCGGACAATGCTTCGGTGCTGGTCATCGAATCCGGCGCCGGCGCCCACACCATCTCCGTCACGGTGACGCGCGTCGCGGGCTGAGCCCCCGCGGTCAGCGCAGCCAGCCGAGCCTGTCGGCGAACATCGCGTATCCGACGAACGCCACGGTGTCGATCACGGCGTGCGCCAGGATCAGCGGCCACAGTCGTCCGCTGCGCTGCCAGGTGTAGCCGAACACCAGGCCCATGGCGATGTTGCCCAGCCCGGCACCGAATCCCTGATAGAGGTGGTAGGTGCCGCGGAGGAGGGCAGAACAGGCCAGCGCCACCCAGGGCGACACCCGCAGCTGCTTCAGCCGGGTCAGCAGGTAGCCGACCACGATCACTTCCTCGGCGAAGGCGTTGGCGAACGCGATCACGATCAGTATCGGGGCGCGCCACCAGGTGTCGTTGATCGCCGCGGGAATCACGTCGGCGTTGAGGCCCAAGGTTCGTGCCAGCAGGTACAGGCCCAGGCCGGGCAGCCCGATCAGGGCGGCCAGCCCGAGTGCGCCGGCCACGTCGCCGCGGCGGGGCCACCCGCCGACTCCGATGCGGCCGGGTCCGATTCCGCTGCGCCACAGCAGGTACAGCGCCAGTGCGCCCCAGGCGATCAGTTGCACCGCCCAGGCGGCGTTGAGCCCCAGGTCGATCAGGTCGAAATAGGACCGGCGAGGGTTGAGGGGGATCTGCTGGGTGCGCAGGTCACGCAGCACCGCATCGGCGAGCTGCAGAATCGCGGTGACCGCACTGAGGCCGTAGGTGATCGCCAGGACCAGGACGATCTCCACGCGCAGTGCACGTCGCGGGGTCTGGAGCTCGGACACCTCGCCACGGTAGCTGCTGGAACTACGGCGTCGACCTGCTACTGCGCCTGACGCCGGGCCTGCAGCCCGTTGAGAAACGGGCAGCCCAGCAGCGCGCGAACCGCGCGGTTCAGGCTCAGCACATCCTCGACCGGCCGCGGGAAACTCAGCCGAACGTCGCGGTCCCCCTCGGGGGCCTCCACCCGCAGCCACATGCCGTAGCGGTCCACGGCCAGCGGGCGCGCCGGGCCGCGACGCAGCTGCGGCGGCAGTTTTGCGGCGGCGAGTCGGGCCACCATGTCCGAATGCGCCGAGTCCAGGTGCTGCAGCCAGTGCGCCTCGATGGCACAGAACGGGTCGGGGCGGGCAGCCAGCAGCTCATGCACGTCGACCGACTCGGCTCCGGTGGCGTCGGCCAGCACCGCCGACTCGGGTGTCAACCGAAGCAGTGCGTAGTCGATGTCGGAATCGTTGGCGCCGACGTGACGGGAGCACGACACCGAGCGCGGTGAAACAACCTGGAGCAGAGCCGGATTGGGATCGACCGCCGCGATCTGGTCGAGCAGCACGGAGATCTCACGGTCGGGCACCGGGCGCAGCACACCCCGGATCCACGCCAGCGCGCGCACTCGCTCGCGCAGCCGCAACGGTGCGTGATCGGTCAACTCGATCATGGCCTGCACGGAGTCGGCCGCGGCCTGCGCGACCGGATTCTCGACCGGGACGGCGACCACCACGGATCCGTCGACCAGGTGGCACACCGGTGCGTGCACCGGTGTGGCGTCGGCGGCGTCGGCGATCGCCACCAAGGCCTGGCCGCGGATGCAGGCGCTGCGAATGCGCTCGGCGGACGTCGGGACGGTTGCTGCGGTAGCTGTGGCCATCGATCACCTTTCGAAGTGAGGTAAGGCTAACTTAATTAATGACCGCGAGGGGCGCAACAGGAAATGCGGAATCGCCGCAGCGGCGCCACGCCGCCGGTGAGCGCGCCGGCGGGCTGCGGCCGATAGGGTTGTCCGGTGACCCGCATCAGCTATCTCGGCCCGGCGGGGACCTTCGCCGAAGCGGCGCTGCTCGCGTTGACCGGCGCCGGACGGGTTCCCGACGCCGACCTCGAACCGGTGCCGGCCGAGAGCACGCCGGCGGCTCTCGAGGCGGTGCGCTCCGGCGCCGCCGACTACGCGTGCGTGCCGATTGAGAACTCGATCGAGGGCGGCGTGACGCCCACCCTGGACGGGCTCGCGGTGGGCACGCCGTTGCAGATATTCGCCGAGATCACCCTCGACGTCTCGTTTTCGATCGTCGTCGCGCCGGGTCGCGGTGAGGCGGACATTCGCACGGTGGCCGCCCACCCGGTGGCGGGCGCGCAGGTGCGGCGCTGGCTGGCCGAGCATCTGCCAGGTGCCCAGACCGTGCCGGCCAACTCCAATGCCGCTGCGGCGCAACAGGTCTATGACGGCGAGGTGGACGCCGGGGTGAGCACCGCGCTGGCCGCCCAGCAGCGTGGGCTGGTTTCCCTGGCCGAGGGTGTCATCGACGAACCCAATGCGCGGACGCGCTTCGTGCTGGTGGGCAACCCGGCGCAGCCGCCGGTGCGCACCGGCGCCGACCGGACATCGGTGGTGCTGCGCCTGGACAACGCGCCCGGAGCCCTGGCGGCTGCCCTGACCGAATTCGGAAGTCGCGGTATCGATCTGACACGCATCGAGTCGCGGCCGACCCGCACCGAGCTGGGCACCTATCTGTTCTTCCTGGACTGCGTCGGACACATCGAGGACGAGGCGGTCGCCGAGGCGCTGCAGGCACTGCGCCGCAGCTGCGCCGACGTCCGCTACCTGGGCTCCTGGCCCATCGCGTCGCCGCGCCGATCCGGAGTGGTGTCATGAGCGGGCGACTGGTGCTGCTGCGCCACGGCCAGTCCTACGGCAACGTCGAGCGCCGACTCGACACCCGCCCGCCCGGAACGGAACTGACCCCGCTGGGCCGCGAACAGGCCAGGAATTTCGCCGCAGAGGGCAGACACCGCCCGATGCTGGTCGCCCATTCGGTGGCCACCCGCGCGGTGCAGACCGCCGCCGAGATCAGCGGCCGACTGGGCGGCGTGACCGCCCGCGCCCTGGAAGGCATTCACGAGGTGCAGGCCGGCGAGCTGGAGAACCGCACCGACGACGACGCGATCGCCGAGTTCAACGCGATCTATCAACGCTGGCACTCCGGCGAGACCGGCCTCGCACTGCCCGGCGGCGAGTCGGCCGAACAGGTGCTCGACCGCTACCTGCCGGTCGTCACCGACCTGCGGCTGCGCTACCTCGACGATGAGGATTGGACCGGGGACATCGTCGTGGTCAGCCACGGCGCGGCGATCCGCCTGGCGGCGGCGACGCTGGCGGGGGTGGATGCCGGCTTCGTCCTGGACAACCATCTGGAGAACGCCACCGCCGTGGTGCTGGCCCCCATCACCGACGGCCGGTGGAGCTGTGTGCAGTGGGGCTCGCTGACGCCCCCGTTTTGTCCCGAACCGAACCCGGACCCGGTCGGCGACGCGTTGCGGTCCGACACCGACCCGATGGGTTAGCTACACCGCCTGCGCGTACACCCGGGCGCAGTGGCAGCCGACCGCCTCGCAGTCCAAGGCGAACGGATGCGGCAGCACCTGGCCGGGGCAGCCGTCCTCGGTGCACTCCGCGGCCTGATGAACATGGTGGATGAGTGTCCCGTGGCAGTGCTCCAGCTCCGCCCGGCAGTCTCGGCAGTGGTCATCCATGGGTCGTTCATAGCACTGCGCGCCGACAACCCCGGTCCGGCGCGCCGCACCGAGCGCCGTCAGCCCCAGCCCAATTCGTGCAGCCGGTCGTCGTCGATCCCGAAGTGATGGGCGATCTCGTGGATCACCGTGATCCGGACCTCGTCGACCACCTCGTCCTCGGACTCGCACATCTCCAGCAGAGCATCCCGATAGATGGTGATGGTGTCGGGCAGCGAGCCGGCGTAGCTGGAATCGCGCTCGGTCAGCGCCACCCCTTCATAGAGCCCGAGCAGATCGGGCTCCTCGGCGTTGCGGTCTTCCACCAGCACCACAACGTTGTTGAAGGCCGCGGCCAACTCGCGCGGAATCAGGTCCAGGGCGTCGGAGACAAGATCGTCGAACCGGCGCGGGTCCATCGCGACACTCACCGCGGCTGGCTACCGGCGGGCAATTGATTCAGCCGCTCCGCGGGGATCGACGGCGGCGGAACGGGGGGCTGACCGTTGATCAGCAGCGATCCGCGGGCACTGTTGATCAGCGTCGCCCAGCCGCCGTTGCCCAACGTGGCGCCGAGGCTGCAGGACACCGATCGGCTGCCCGCCGCCCAGCTGGGCAGCGAGACGGTGGCATAGGTCAGCGTCAGCGTCGTGTCGCGCAGCTGCACCGGGTCCAGGTAGGCGTCGGTGAGCCGGGTGCAGGACTCCTTGATGAAGGCATCCTGTTCGGGCTCGGGAGGCAGCGCGTCGGGAAAACGCTCGGCCAGGTTGACCGTGCCGGTGACTTCCTTGGTGTGCGGTGCCGCGCAGTCGACCGGAACGTCGTTGGGCTGGTTGGTGGCCGGATCGATGCCCAGGCAGGTGCCCGGCGGCCAGACCTTGGACTGGTCGATGTCGGCGATCTTGCCGACGAACGCGGTCTGCTGGCCGCCCACGCCCGGCAGTTGCAGGCCGCACAACATCCGCCGCTCGCCGTGCTGGCGCCACGCGCGGTCGCCCGCCCACAGCATGCTGGCGACGAACTTGCTGTGCGGGTCGAACTTGGCGCCCAGATAGCGGCGCACCGACGACTCACACTGTTCCTGGGTGATCTGCTCGATGCGGGCCATCGACGGCGGCGGGGCGTCCGGCCCGTATTCGGCGCCCGGGAACATCTTCATGTCCACCGGGCCGGACACCTCGAACTTGTGCTCCTCGGCGCAGCTGACGATCGTCGCCGCATCCAGGTCGTTCTCCGGCCAGTTCAGGCAGTCCCCGGAAACGGCGCGATCGATCGCCTCGTTGCCCTTGACGGTCCCCAGCCCCAGCCCCGGACCAGTGCCTTTGCCGCCCACGACCGGTACCGGCTCGGCGTTCAGGCGGCCCAGCAGCCCGGCGGGCCCCTCGCCGAGGACGGGCACCACCGTGATCAGACCGGCGATCAGCAACCCGCCCAGCGCGGTCAGCAACAGCGCGCGCCGCGTCGGGGCGGCGGGCAGCGTGCGTCGCCAAGACACCCGCTTGGCGGGTGGATTCTCCTGGTCGGCTGCCTCTGACATCGGCTCCATTCTGACAGGCAGCCGCAGACGCGTGACAAATGATGCGAAAGTGATGCAGCCGGCCAGGTTGTAGGGTTTTGCCGTGATCGACCTGAAGCTGCTGCGTGAAGACCCCGACCGTGTCCGCCGCTCCCAGGTGGGTCGCGGTGAGGACCCGGCCCTGGTGGACGCCCTGCTGGCCGCCGACACCGCACGCCGCGCGGCCATCGCCGCCGCTGACTCGATGCGCGCCGAACAGAAGGCGGCCAGCAAGTTGGTCGGCAAAGCGACGCCCGAGGAGCGCCCCGCACTGCTGGCGCGGGCCAAGGAGCTGGCCGAGCAGGTCAAGGCCGCCGAGACTGCCCAGAGTGAGGCCGAAGCGGCCTTCACGGCTGCGCACATGGCGATTGCCAACGTGGTGATCGACGGAGTGCCCCCCGGCGGCGAAGACGACTTCACGGTGCGCGACGTGGTCGGTGAGCCGCCGGCGATCGAGAACCCGCGGGACCACCTCGAACTCGGTGAGGCGCTGGGCCTGATCGACATGGGGCGCGGCGCCAAGGTCTCGGGTTCGCGGTTCTACTTCCTGACCGGCCGCGGCGCGCTGCTGCAACTGGGTCTGTTGCAGCTGGCCGTACGCGTGGCCGTCGACAACGGGTTCACCCCGATGATCACGCCGTCGCTGGTCCGCCCCGAGGTGATGTCCGGCACCGGATTCCTCGGCGCGCACGCCGACGAGGTCTACCGGCTCGAAGCCGACGACCTGTATCTGGTGGGCACCTCCGAGGTGCCGCTGGCGGGCTACCACGCCGACGAGATCCTCGACCTGTCGGGCGGGCCCCTGCGCTACGCCGGGTGGTCATCGTGTTTCCGCCGGGAGGCCGGCAGCTACGGCAAGGACACCCGCGGCATCATTCGGGTGCACCAGTTCGACAAGGTCGAGGGGTTCGTCTACTGCCGGCCCGAGGAGGCCGAAGCCGAACACGACCGGCTGCTCGGCTGGCAGCGCGAGATGCTGGCCCACATCGAGGTGCCCTACCGGGTGATCGACGTCGCCGCGGGCGATCTCGGATCCTCGGCTGCCCGCAAGTTCGACTGTGAGGCGTGGGTGCCCTCCCAGGGCACCTACCGCGAGCTGACGTCGACGTCGAACTGCACCACCTTCCAGGCCCGCCGGCTGGCGACCCGCTACCGCGACGAGAACGGCAAGCCGCAGACCGCGGCCACCCTGAACGGCACGCTGGCGACCACCCGGTGGCTGGTGGCGATCCTGGAGAACCACCAGCAGCCCGACGGCAGTGTGCGGGTGCCGAAGGCGCTGGTGCCCTACGTCGGCGTGGAGGTTCTGGAACCGGCCGGCTCCTGATTCGCGTGCCGAGCAGCTACTCCGCGGCCTTGGCGTGCCGGTGCTGGCGCTCCATGGTGGCGAAGTAGAAGGCGTAGGCGAAGGCGCAGCTGGTGAACAGGCTCGACACGAAGTACAGCCAGGGACGCCGCAGCCCTCGGCGATAGCCGTCGACGATGGTGAACAGCGGCAGCAGAACGACGTTGATGATCGTGTAGTCCTGGCTGGCCGAACCGGCCGCCGGGTTGGTGAACATCAGCTGGATGTAGTGCGTCCAACTTCCCGGCCCCCAGATCGGGTTGTGGTTGGGGCCGTGCGCGTATTGCTGAACAAAGCGGATGTTGAAGTACCAGCCCAGCACGATCGAGGCGAGGCCGACCGCGTAGTACACCATTTCCAGAGGTGAGAAAGCGCTGCCCCCAGCGGGTTTCGCGAAGACCGCGCGATTGGATGACACGATCCACCACAGGGTCGCCAGGCCCAGCACTGCATGCACGATGAGCGAGATCATGGGCCAGTCTCATCACGCGCCGCAAACATTGTCAATATTGCCATTCTGTGCGAGTGTGTTGCTGCGGTACGTTTACCGGCATGCCCAGAACGCCCCAGACCGCGCGTAGCGAACGCACCCGCGAAGCGTTGCGTCAGGCCGCGCTGGTGCGTTTCCTGGCGCAGGGCGTGGAGGACACCTCCGCCGAGCAGATCGCCGCTGACGCCGGGGTGTCGCTGCGAACGTTCTATCGGCACTTCACCTCCAAGCACGATCTGCTGTTCGCCGACTATGACGCCGGGCTGCAGTGGTTCCGCAGCGCCCTGGCGGCCCGCCCGCCGGTCGAGCCGATGATCGAGGCCGTCAAGGCGGCGATCTTCGCGTTCCCCTATGACGTGGAGGCGGTGACCCGGATCGCTGCGCTGCGTGCCGAAGAGCTCGACCCGGAACGGATCGTGCGGCACATCCGGCAGGTGGAGATCGACTTCGCCGATGCGGTGGCCGAGCGGCTGCGGGCCACCGCCGGGCGTGAACCGATTGACCCACTGCGGGTGGCCGTCACGGCCCGCTGCATCGCGGCCGCCGTCTTCGCCGCGATGGAGGTCTGGATGCTGGGTGCCGACCGCACATTGGCCGAGCTGGCCCGGATGTCCCGCGCCGCGCTGGACTCGCTGCGCAACCTTTAGTTCCGTCAATATTGACAAAACCATCCCTGCGTGCCAGCGTTCCTCCGAAAGCGGGAAGGGCGGATGGATGTCGGATTTCGACGCGATCGTCATCGGCGCCGGACACAACGGACTGGCGGCTGCGCTCATCCTGCAGCGGGCCGGACTGCGCACGGTGTGCCTGGAGGCCGGACGCTACGCCGGGGGCATGGCCTCCACCGTGGAGCTGTTCGACGGCTATCGGTTCGAGATCGCCGGCTCGGTGCAGTTCCCCACGTCGGCGGCGGTCAGCGCGGAGCTGGGGCTCGACGCGCTGGAGAGCATCGACCTGGAAGTCATGTCGGTGGCGATGCGGGGCGTCGGGGACGACCCGCTGATCCAATACACCGACCCGATGAAGCTGTTCACCCACCTCAGTGAGGTGCATGGCGCCGAGGCGGTCAACGGCATGGCGGGGCTGCTGGCCTGGAGTCAGGCACCCACCCGCGCGTTGGGCCGCTTCGAGGCCGGGCGGGCGCCGAAGTCACTCGACGAGATGTATGCCTGCGCCACCAACGAGTTCGAGCGATCAGCCATCGACGACATGCTGTTCGGCTCGGTCACCGACGTGCTGGATCGGTACCTGCCCGACCGGGAGAAGCACGCGGCGCTGCGCGGCTCCTTCACCGTGCTGGCCGTCAACACCCTCTACCGCGGGCCCGCCACCCCCGGCAGTGCCGCGGCACTGGCCTTCGGTCTGGGTGTGCCCGACGAGAACACCGTGCTGATGAAGAAGCTGCGCGGCGGTATCGGCGCGCTCACCGGGCACCTGTGCCAGACGTTCACCGGCTTGGGTGGCCAGCTGCGGCTGCGCGCCGCGGTCTCAGAGATCCTGGTCGCCGACGGGGCGGTGGCCGGGGTGCGCACCGAATCGGGGGACACCGTGAGCGCACCGGTGGTGGTGTCGGCGATCGCTCCCGACGTCACGGTCACCGGACTGCTCGACGCGGCTTCGGTCCCGGAGGATGTCCGCGCCCGCTACGCCCGCACCGACCACCGGGGCAGTTATCTGCAGATGCACTTCGCGCTGGACGAGGCGCCGGTGTTCACCGCGCCCTACGAGGCGCTCAACGACCCTGCCATGCAGGCTTCGCTGGGGATCTTCTGCACGCCCGAGGAGGTGCAACAGCAGTGGGAGGATGCCCGCCGCGGCATCGTCCCGGCCGATCCGACTGTGGTGCTGCAGATCCCGTCGCTGCATGACCCCGAGCTGGCCCCACCGGGCAAGCACGCCGCCTCGGCGTTCGCGCTGTGGTTCCCCATCGAGGGGGACGGCAACTACGGCGAGATGAAGGTCGAGATGGGTCAGCGGGTGATCGACAAGATCACCAGGCTGGCACCGAATTTCGAGCTCAGCATCACGCGGCACACCACCTTCACCCCGCGGCATATGGGCACCATGTTCGGTGCGCCCGGCGGCGACTACTGCCACGGCCTGCTCAATCCGAATCAGATCGGCCCCAACCGGCCCGGACCGCGGGGCTTTCTCGGCCAGCCCCTGCCGGTGGCGGGGCTCTATCTCGGGAGCGCGGGCTGTCATGGCGGGCCGGGGATCACGTTCATCCCGGGCTACAACGCCGCGCATCAGGTGTTGGCCGACCGCTGAGAGGCGTGGGCCGCACGGCGGCGATTACTCGGGGGCCAGCAGCTCGTCGAGCAACGCCCGGAACGCACGCGGGTCGGCGGGGGTGAACGCCGGTCGCGGCCACGGGTCGCCGTGCAGTTCCAGGGTGATCAGGGTGGACCGCGTCGGCCGTTTGATGTCCAGCGGCAGCCAGCGCCGCAGATCCGAGCTGCCCCAGATCCGGAAGCGGTGAGTCCACGTGCCCAGCGGTTCCGCGCGGTACCCGCGGACCGCCGACAGCGGGATCACCTTCGCGGTACCGGAGGGGAAGTGGTAGCGGCGCAACGTGATCGCCCGGTGATCCAGGGCGACCAGTCCGTCGTCGTAGGAACTGGCGGTCATAACCTCTCGCAACGCAGTTCGTGGCCCTTGGCGGTCAGGCAGCGTCCGGACTTGAGATCCCATTCCCAGCCGTGCTGATTGCAGGTCAGGGTGTCGCCCTCGACCACTCCGACCTTCGACAGGTCGGCCTTCATGTGCGGGCAGCGGCGCTGAATCTGCCAGTCGCCCAGTGTGATGGTCGCCGAGTCGTCGTGGCTCTCGCCGAACCAGCCTTCGGCGTAGACGATCCGGTCCTCGGTGAGGCACTTGAAGAAGGTGTAGAGGTACTCGTTGTAGCCGCCGACCCGCCACGCCCGGAACCGGGTGGACAAGAAGATGGTGTTGACCCAGTCCGGTTCATTGTCGCGCAGCACGGTCCGCACCAGCTCGGGTGGAATGCCGAAGCCGTAACGGAACTTCTCGCCGGGAATCGGTTCGCGCACTATGCGTTTGGGGAAGTCCAGCACCACCGTCTCGGTGTGGCCCTGCCCGTCGAGCACCAGCTCGACCGGATAGCCGATGCCGTCGCAGATCTCGTTGCTGCGGGCCATGATCGGCTCGAACAGAGCACGCAGCGGCTCCAGCATCGCCGGGCCGGCCGCCGGCGCCCAGGAGGCCTTCTCCGCGGCCAGCGCGGGGGCCATCCGATCGGCGTAGGCGGCGATGTAGTCGGACTTGCCGGTGGTGAAGATGGCCTCGACATCGGCGTCGTCCAGCGGGTGGCTCAGTGAATCCAGTTGTGCTCCGGTGAAACTGGCGGTGCTTCCCGGAATCATCAACAATCCGCCGTCGTGGCCGTTCCGGCGCAGCTGGTCTAGGAACACCATCTGGTCGGGGAAGATGTTGGCCGGGTCGCCGTGGTCGTCGTTGAGGTAGCGCAGCTCGGAATCCAGGAAGCATGGCGGACCGGCTGAGGGCACCACCCAGGTCGCCCCGACGTGGGAGACGTATTGGCGGGCGCGGTCCATCTGCCGCTGGCGCTTCTGGACGCCGAACGCCTCCTTGGCCCGGGCCGGCATGTCGTAGACCATCGGGTACCAGATCGCCCCGCTGTACTGCAGCAGGTGCACGTCGATGGCGCCGAAGGCGTGGAGCACATCCAAGTCGATCGGGCGCGAGTCGTTCATGTTGAACACGGTGGTCACACCGTCGGAGACCACCAGGCCGGAGTCGCCGATCGGTCCGTCGGCCGGGGCGCGCAGCGCGATGATCATCACGTCCAGATCGCCCTTGGGTCCCGACACCGTGTGCCGCTGGGAATCGGCGGTCTCGAAGAATCGGTGAAAGCCCAGCCCTTCCAGCTCGCGGCGCAGGTCCGGCACGGGAAAGTCGGGCAGCAGCACCACCGCGTCCTTGTTGACGTGCGCCGCCAGGTGCCGCGGGTCGAAGTGGTCGTGGTGCAGGTGCGAGATGTAGAGGTAGTCGCAGTCGCCGAGGGCGTCCCAGTCCAGCGTGGAGTTGTCCGGGAACGGGACCCATGACCCGAAGTAGGCCGGATTCACCCACGGGTCGCACAGGATGCTGCCTGCGGCGGTCTCGATCCGGAAGCCGGCGTGCCCGACGCTGGTGACCTGCACTTGTACCTTCTCCCGACGCTCTAAGAGATCCCTTCCGAGCTTACCGGCGGTCGAGGTGCCCCCATCGCCTAGGCTTGGGTGCTGTGGAGGCTTGGTACGGCGCTGTCGCCGCCGCTGCGCGAACGTTGTGGCGTTATGAGGGTTTGAAGATCATCGTCACCGGCCGGGAGAACATTCCCGCCACCGGCGGAGCGGTGGTCGCGATCAACCACACCGGCTACCTCGACTTCCTGTTTGCCGGCGTGGCCTCCTACGACGCGAAGCCACGGCGCTGGGTGCGCTTCATGGCCAAGAAGGAGACGTTCGACAACCGGTACAGCCGCCCGATCATGCGAGGCTGCAAGCACATCGCGGTGGACCGCAGCCAGGGTGCGGAGTCCTATGCCACCGCGGTCGACAAGCTCCGGGCCGGAGAACTGGTCGGGGTCTACCCGGAGGCCACCATCAGCCGCAGTTTCGAGCTCAAGGAGTTCAAGAGCGGCGCCGCGCGGATGGCGATCGAGGCGCAGGTGCCGATCATCCCGCATATCGTGTGGGGCGCCCAGCGGATCTGGACCAAGGACCACCCGAAGAAACTGGGCCGCACCAAGGTGCCGGTCACGGTGACGATCGGCGAGCCGATAGCGCCCACGCTCCCGGTCGAGGAATTGCGTGCCCTGCTGCAGACCCGTATGCAGCAGCTGCTGGAGCAGGCGCAGGACGCCTACCCCGACGATCATCCCGCCGGGGCATTCTGGGTGCCCCGACGCCTGGGTGGCAGCGCGCCCACCCCCGCCGAGGCGCTGGAGCTCGATGCCGCCGAAGCGGTGCGCCGAGCCGAGGAGCGGGCCGCCCGCCAGCAGCAGCCGCCGAGCCCGACGGGCACCGCGGAGTAGAGCTGGCATGCAGCCGGTCTTTCGTGCGCTGGAGCTCACTGCGCTGAGCCTGGTGAAGATCGCCGGCGCGCGGGTCGAATACCGCGGGCTGGAACACATCCCGGCCGACGGCGGCGCCGTGATAGCGATCAACCACACCGGCTACGTGGATTTCCTGCCGGCCGGGCTGGCGGCGTATTACCGCGGGCGCCGGATGCGGTTCATGATCAAGGCCGAAATGCAGCAGGTGCGGGTGGTGAACTACCTGATCAACCACACCGGCACCATCCCGGTGGATCGCGCGGCCGGCGCCGACGCCTACCAGCACGCGGTCAAGGCCTTGCGTGCCGGCGAGGTGGTGGGCGTCTATCCCGAGGCCACCATCAGCCGCAGCTTCGAGCTCAAGGAATTCAAGTCCGGGGCGGCCCGCATGGCGCTGGAGGCGCAGGTGCCGATAGTCCCGCTGATCGTCTGGGGCGCCCACCGGCTGTGGACCAAAGACCATCCGCGGGCACGGTTGGTGCGCAGCAAGATCCCGATCACCGTCCTGGCGGGTGAACCACTTTCTCCGTCCGGTGACGCCGCCGCGCTCACCACCCGACTGCGTGAGCGAATGGCGCCGCTGCTGGCTCAGGTGCAGCAGGAATACCCGCACCCGGCCGGCGAGTTCTGGGTCCCCCGGCGACTCGGCGGCGGCGCGCCCACTCCCGCCGAGGCTAGGGTTGTAGAAGAGCGGGAGCTTGCCGAACGGATGCGCAGGCGAGCCGGCGACTGCCTCGCGGACCCACCGGGCACGGAGTAGACCATGGCAGAACCCTTCTTCCGGGCGCTGGAGATCGTCTTCCCGCTCCTGGCGAATGCCAACGGCCCGCACGTGACAATCGACGGCCTTCAGAACATCCCCGAGCATGGCGGGGCGGTGCTCACCGTGAATCACACCGGCTACCTGGACTGGTATCCGGCCTCGGTCGCGGCCCTGCGCCGCAACCGCCGGCTGCGATTCATGATCAAGGCCGAGATGACCGAGGTCCCGGTGGTCAACTATGCGATCAAGCACCTCAAGTTGATTCCGGTCGACCGCTCCGCCGGGGCCGGCGCCTACGACGAGGCGGTGCAGCGGTTGCGGCAGGGTGAGCTGGTCGGTCTGAATCCGGAGGCCACCATCAGCCGTAGCTTCGAGTTGGGGGAATTCAAGACGGGTGCTGCCCGGATGGCGTACAGCGCGGGCGTTCCGCTCATCCCGGTGATCGTCTGGGGGATCCACCGGGTCTGGACCAAGGACCACCCGAAGCACTTGTGGCGTAATCACATTCCGGTGCTGACGAGAATCGGGCAGCCGATGGCTGCCGGCGCTGACGCGGCGGCGACCACCGCTGAGCTGAGGAGCACGATGGCGGAAATGCTGCACCGGGCACAGCTGGAATACCCGCACCCGGCGGGGGCGCACTGGGTGCCGCGCCGGCTGGGCGGCAGCGCGCCCACCGTGGCCGAAGCCCAGCAGATGCGCGAGGCTGAGCTGGCCGAACGTGAGCGCAGACGTATCGAGCAGGGGCGGGCCCGTAGCGGCCGGCTGCGGAAGACACCGGCCGGACGGAGTTCGCACTGATGCAGCTGCAAGGCGGACCGCCCGCGCTGATCGCCAGCGACGTCGACGGCACGCTGCTCGACAACACCGAGAACATCACCGCGCGCACCCGGGCCGCGGTGCACGCGGCCGTGGACTCCGGCGCGCGCTTCGTGCTGGCGACCGGACGTCCGCCGCGCTGGATCAAGCCGGTGGTGGACGCGCTCGGGTTCGCGCCGATGGCGGTGTGCGCCAACGGAGCGGTGATCTACGACCCGGCCACCGACCGGGTGATCTCGGCACGCACCCTGTCGGCCGAGGATCTGGTCAAGCTGGCCGAGGTCGCCGGCCGCGCCATCCCGGGTGCGGGCCTGGCCGTGGAACGCATCGGCGAGAGCGCGCACGACGCCGCCACCCCGCAGTTCGTCAGCTCGCCGGGCTACGAGCACGCCTGGCTCAACCCCGACAACACCGAGGTGTCTCTCGAGGATCTGCTGTCTCAGCCGGCGATCAAGCTGTTGATTCGCAAGGCGGGCATGCCCAGCGCCGCCATGGCCGAGCAGCTGTCAGCCCACATGGGCACGGCCGCGGAGCTGACTTACTCCACCAACAACGGGCTGATCGAGGTGGTGCCGGCGGGTATCACCAAGGCCACCGGAATCGAGGAGCTGATCGCGCCGCTGGGAATCGACATCGGGCAGGTGGTGGCGTTCGGGGATATGCCCAATGACCTGCCGATGCTGGTGCAGGCGGGGCACGGGGTGGCGATGGGCAACGCCCACCCCGAGGTACTGGCGGCAGCTGCCGAGATCACCACACCCAACACCGACGACGGCCTGGCGCGGGTGCTGGAGCGGATCTTCGGGCCGCAGTAATTCAGCGGCTAATTGACTCCGAACGGATCGATCACCGGCGAGAAGCGTTCGAGTTGCACCGGCGGGCCGTCCTCCTGCAGCGGGGGCAGCTCTTCGGCAATGCCGTCGACCACCCGGATGACCGTCCCGCTGGCCCAGTTGTAGTTGAGGGTGCCGTGCTGGAAGTTCTGGCCCACCCATTCGGGTTCGGGGATTTCGGCGCTGGTCGGCAGGCCGAGCACACCACGCTCGTATCCCAGCGACGCCCACGCGTCATAGATGGCCCCGGTGATCGGCTGCGCGCCGGTCTCGGGTGACCAGTAGATCGCGCCGTGCTCGAAGGTGGCGTACTTGGTGGAACCCTCGCCGATCGCCTCCGGCGACGTGACGGCGCCGAGCATGCCCTCGGCACCGCCCAGTTCCATCCAGCGGGTGTGGATGGCGCCGCCCTCCATCATCCGGACGAGGTCTTCGGGTCCGGGCGGCTCATTGAACCGGGCGGCGATGTCCCGAATCTCGTTGAGTGCGATGTAGCCCTGATCGCCGGGGCACTCGGTCGCGTCGAGGTCGCGGTGGCCGATGATCGAGGGCAGCATCAGCGAGGCGCCGCGCGGAACGTTGGTGAACGCACCCCCGGCAGAGGTCAGCTGCGCGAGGCCGCGTGGATCGGTGCGGTCCAGACCTAACCGCCAGCCCAGCAACCGGCCCACCGTCTCGATCTGGATGGGCGGGGGAGGCTCGTCCTCGAAGGTGCCGATCATCGACACTCCCCAGGTGTTGCGGTTGAACCCGCCGGCGTGGCTGCCCATGATGCCGCGGGTCAGACCGCCGGCCCGGCCCTCGAAGACTTGGCCGTACTTGTCCACCAGCGCGTTGTAGCCGATGTCGCACCAGCCCAGGGTGCGGGTGTGATACGCGTAGATCGCCCGGATGATCTCTGCGGAGTCTTCCGGGGCGTAGTCGTTGGAGCCCGCGGTGTGGTGCACCACGGCCGCGTGGACCGGGCCGCTTTCCACCGGTTTGCCGCACCGGCCGTAGGCGCCGGCGCCCCAGTGGCTGCGCGGAATGATGTTGGGGGGCTGGCCCGGGCCCAGCACCGCCTTCGGCGGTTGCCACTGCGCGTCGACCGGGGCTTTCGGCGGCGTGATCAGCACCGCGGAGATGTTCTGGGCAAAGGGCTGTTCGGCGGTGGCCGGCACGTAGCCCAGATCTGCCGGGGCGGACTTGGTGGCGGCCGGCTTGGTGGGGGGCTTGGCCGGAGCGGGATCGCTCGGCGCGGTTCGGGTGATCGCGATCTGTACGGCTGTGGTTCGGCCGACGAACACCGGCTCGGTGCCGTCCGGGCCGAGGGCGGGCGCATCAGCCGGCCGCGGGCCCGGGGTCTCCTGCTTGGTCTCGTGCGCGGTGGCATACCACGGCCCCCACGACCCGTCGGTGCGCTTGGCGCGGATCCGTGCGGACGTGCCGCTGAGGTCGGCGCCGGTGAGCGCGACCATGGTGAACGGTTCGTCTTGGGTGATCTCGCGGACGGTGACGCCCGGTTCCAGATCCGGCAGTGGCTGCTGGTTCAGCTTGGTGGCCGCAGCGCTGGGGGGTGTGGCAGAGGCGTCGACCGGCGTGATGCTCGGCCCGGAGTTCAGGGCCCACGGCAGGATCAGCACGGTCGCCAGAGACGCGGTGAGCTTGATCGTCGGCGGGGGACGACGACGGGTTTGCACGTGCTGATGTTACGTATGTGTCGTGTGTTGTTGGTGATGCGACACGCGCCCGCCGGCTCCGGGCGATTCCCCCGGAATTGTTAACGGCACCGCAGAGTCCTCGGCGCCCGCCAGGTGCGGGCTGACTCTGCGGTGCCGTTGGGCGGAACAGCTCCGCTGTTGTGTCTTACGGCACCGGCGGCGGGGGCGGGGCGGCAATGGCCGGTCCGGCACCCTGTGCGGCCTGTGCGATGGACGGGATCACCACACCCTTGATCAGGTCGATGGCCTGCCCGGCGCCCAGCTGGTTGGCGGCGCTCATCAGGTCGCTGACCAGACCGCCGCTGCCGCTGCTGGTCTCCGGGTATCCCAGGGCCGGGTCGCCGAGGATCGGGTAGGTGCCGTCGAGACCGGGGTCCAGGCCCAGCGGCGAGGTGAGCGGCAGACCGTCGGCCCCGAGCAGGCCGGTGTTGTCCAGGCCGGGGCTGGTCAAGCCGGGGCTGGTCAACGGGCTGGTCAGGCCGGGGCTGGTCAATCCCGGGCTGGTCAGCGGATCGGTCAGCGGCGGCGTGGTCAGGCCGGGGGTGGTCAGTCCGGAGGTGGTGGACACCCCGGGAGTGCCCAGCGGCGGCGTCGACAGCGACGGCGTGGTCAGCGACGGGTCGGTGAGCCCCGGCGAGGTCAGACCCGGCGAGGTCAGACCCGGCGAGGTGAGGCCCGGTGTGCCCAGACCGCCGGGGTACACCCCGGTCGACGCCCCCGGGTACAGCCCGGTCGAAGCGGACCCGTTGTTGAATCCGGGCACCGGCGGGATGTTCACACCGAACTGGGACAGGCCCTGGCTGAGGGCGGTGATCAGCTCACCGGGCAGGTCGGCCACGGACGAAGCCGCGACGAAGTCATGATGCTGCGGCGCGCTGCTGTGGGCGGCCAGCTCGGACACTGCGACAACTGCGAACGGACTCGCGACGGCCAGGGCGGCGACTGCGCTCATGGTTGTCGAGAGCCTGCGTCGACGTCGGTTCGGCACGGAAGTCTCCTCAATGTGTTTTGCCGTCGGGCCCGTTTCACGGATCGTCGCGGCGCTTACTGCACTTACATCTGCCCTACGTGATTGACGGTACGCGTGTGACTCGTGTGAAAAGAGTGACGAGATCGAATCGTGAGGAAACCGCTACCAACCCTTCCTCGGCGGGCGGAGACGGGTTTGCGGCCCCGAATTGCCGCGCGGCCGGCATCGGCGGGGCAATAGTCAACGTGCCGGCGGGGGCGGCGGGGCGCCGACGAGGCGGGCGGGCGCTGGTCGGCTACCCTTGGCGCCGATGACCGCTCGTTTTGACCTCTTTGTCGTGGGTTCCGGATTCTTCGGCCTGACCATCGCCGAGCGCGTAGCCACGCAGCTCGGCAAGCGCGTTCTCGTCGTAGAGAAGCGTCCGCACATCGGTGGCAACGCCTACTCCGAAGCGGAACCGCAGACCGGCATCGAGGTCCACAAGTACGGCGCGCACCTGTTCCACACCTCTAATAAGAGGGTCTGGGACTACGTACAGCAGTTCACCGAATTCACCGGCTACCAGCACCGCGTCTACGCCATGCACAACGGTCAGGCCTACCAGTTCCCGATGGGCTTGGGCCTGGTGTCACAGTTCTTCGGCCGCTACTTCTCTCCCGACGAAGCCCGGGCGCTGATCGCCGAACAGGCGGCCGAGATCGACACCGCCGATGCGCAGAACCTGGAGGAGAAGGCGATCAGCCTGATCGGCCGCCCGCTGTACGAGGCGTTCGTCAAGGACTACACCGCCAAGCAGTGGCAGACCGACCCCAAGGAACTGCCGGCGTCCAACATCACCCGACTGCCGGTGCGCTACACCTTCGACAACCGCTACTTCAACGACACCTACGAGGGCCTGCCGGTCGACGGCTACACCGCGTGGCTGGAGAACATGGCGGCCGACGAGCGCATCGAGGTCCGGCTCGACACCGACTGGTTCGATGTCCGCGACGAACTGCGCGCTGCCAGCCCCGATGCCCCGGTCGTCTACACCGGGCCGCTGGACCGCTACTTCGACTACGCCGAGGGCAAGCTCGGCTGGCGCACCCTGGACTTCGAGCTCGAAGTGCTCGACACCGGCGACTTCCAGGGCACGCCGGTGATGAACTACAACGACGGCGACGTGCCGTTCACCCGCATCCACGAGTTCCGGCACTTCCACCCGGAGCGCGAATACCCGACCGACAAGACGGTGATCATGCGGGAGTACTCACGTTTCGCCGGCGATGACGACGAGCCCTACTACCCGATCAACACCGAGGCCGACCGGGCCGTGCTGACCTCCTACCGGGCACGGGCGAAGGCCGAGACACAGACGGCGAAGGTGCTCTTCGGGGGGCGGCTGGGCACCTACCAATACCTGGACATGCACATGGCCATCGCCAGTGCATTGAGCATGTACGACAACACCCTGGCGCCACACCTGGCCGACGGGGTGCCATTGGGGGAGGACAGTAAGGCATGACCGACACTTCGAAGGCGGTGAGCCGGCTTTCGCGGATCATCCTGCCGCGCCAGGGCGAACCGCTGGATGTGCGCAAGCTCTACATCGAGGAATCCGAGACCAACAGCCGTCGGGCGCACCCGCTCACCCGCACCAGCCTGGAGATCGGCGAGGAGTCCGAAGTCTCGTTCGCCACCTACTTCAACGCCTTCCCGGCGTCCTACTGGCGGCGCTGGTCGATCGTCGAATCGGTGGTGCTGCAGCTGGAGCTGACCGGTGCGGGCCGCGTCGATGTCTACCGCTCCAAGGCGACCGGTGCGCGTATCGCGGTGGACGGCAAGCCTTTCGGATCCGTCGAAAACAGTGACACCCCGACGGTGGTGGAATTCGAGGTTGGCCTGCAGCCCTTCGAGGACGGCGGCTGGATCTGGTTCGACATCACCACCGACACCGCGGTCACCCTGGACCGTGGCGGCTGGTACGCCCCGATCGAGGCCCCCGGCCGGGCCGACATCGCCATCGGCATCCCGACCTTCAACCGGCCCGACGACTGCGTCAACGCCCTGCTGGCGCTCACCTCCGACCCCGACGTCGACGAGGTGATCAGCGCGGTCATCGTGCCCGACCAGGGCACCCGCAAGGTTCGCGACCATCCCGGCTTTGCCGCGGCCGCCGCCGCTCTGGGCGACCGGCTGTCGATACACGACCAGCCCAACCTCGGCGGGTCCGGTGGCTACAGCCGGGTCATGTACGAGGCCCTGAAGAACACCGGCTGCGAACAGATCCTGTTCATGGACGACGACATCCGCATCGAGCCGGACTCGATCCTGCGGGCGCTGGCGCTGAACCGGTTCGCCAAGACGCCGACGCTGGTCGGCGGGCACATGCTCAACCTGCAGGAGCCCTCGCACCTGCACGTCATGGGTGAGGTCGTCGATGCGGGCGTCTTCATGTGGACCAACGCCCCGCACACCGAGTACGACCACAACTTCGCCACCGACCCGCTGGCGGAGTCCCCGGACCTGCACCGGCGCATCGACGTCGACTTCAACGGCTGGTGGATGTGCATGATCCCGCGCGCCGTCGCCGAGGAGATCGGCCAGCCGATCCCGTCGTTCATCAAATGGGACGACGCCGAGTACGGGATCCGGGCCAGAGAACACGGCTATCCGACCGTCACCCTGCCCGGCGCCGCGATCTGGCACATGGCGTGGAGCGACAAGGACGACGCGATCGACTGGCAGGCCTACTTCCACCTGCGCAACCGGCTGATGGTCGCGGCCCTGCACTGGGACGGCAACATCTCCGGGCTGATCCGCAGCCACCTCAAGGCCACCCTGAAACACCTTGCCTGCCTGGAGTATTCGACCGTCGCCGTGCAGAACAAGGCGCTGGACGACTTCATGGCCGGCCCCGAACACATCTTCTCGATCCTGGAGTCGGCGCTGCCGGACATCCACGCACTGCGCAAGAACTACCCGGATGCGGTGGTGCTGCCGGCGGCCAGCGAGCTCCCCGCGCCCTCGCAGCGCCGCAGGCCGATGCGGCCCCCGGTGCAGCCGCTGTCCATCGGCTACCGGCTGGCCCGGGGCATCCTGCACAATCTCAAGGCCACCGCGCCGGAGCACCACCAGCGCCCGCAGCTCAATGTGCCCACCCAGGACGCCCGCTGGTTCCTGCTGTGCACCCAGGACGGCGTGACCGTCACCACCGCAGACGGGCGTGGTGTGGTCTACCGACAACGCGACCGGGAGAAGATGTTCGAGCTGCTGCGTGAATCCTTGCGCCGCCAATACGAATTGGCGCGCCGGTTCGACTCGCTGCGCCAGACCTACCGCCGGGCGCTGCCCACGCTGGCGAGCAAGCAGCAGTGGGAGACCGTGCTGCTTCCCGACGGTGCCACGTCGTCATGACCGAACTCGGCAGCGCCCCCGGCCGCACGGATTTCGATGACGCGGTACCCCCGCACGGCGAGGACGCCGTGCTGGTCGCGGTGCAGTCGGCACTGACCGGCCGGCCCGGCGTGCTGCCCGCCGCCCGGGCCATGTCGCACTTCGGCGAGCACAGCCTGGGCTGGCTGGCGGTCGCGGCGCTGGGCGCCCTGCTTCAGCCGCAGCGGCGGCGCAGCTGGCTGGTGGCCGGCGCCGGCACGTTCGCCGCGCACGCCGCCGCGGTCATCATCAAGCGCATCGTGCGCCGCACCCGGCCGGACCACCCGGCGATCGCGGTCAACGTCGGCACGCCCAGTGCACTGAGCTTCCCCTCGGCACACGCCACCTCCACCGCGGCGGCGGCCATCCTGCTGGGCCGCGCGGCCGGCCTGCGGCGCGGAGCCCTGCCGGCGCTGCTGGTGCCGCCGATGGCGTTGTCGCGCTTGGTGCTCGGGGTGCACTACCCCAGTGACGTGCTCACCGGTGTCGCCGTCGGCGCAACTGTCGCGGCCGTGACCGATCGAGTGATCCGTCTGGACAACTCTGGAGACTCGCGATGAGCGCAGAAACCCACGACCGCACGTCGGAGCTCGGCCCGCCGGCCAACCTGCTCTCCGGGGTGATCAAGGCCATGCGGCCCCGCCAGTGGGTGAAGAACGTCCTGGTGGTCGCGGCTCCGTTGGCGGCGCTCGGCGGCGGAGTCCACTACGACTACGCCGATCTGGCACGCAAGTCGCTGATCGCCTTTGTGGTGTTCTCTCTCGCGGCGTCCGCGGTGTATCTGATCAACGACGCCCAGGACGTGGAAGCCGACCGGGCGCATCCCACCAAGCGATTCCGGCCGATCGCCGCCGGTGTGGTGCCGGTCGGGCTGGCCTACGCCCTGGCGGCGTTGCTGGGCGCGGCCTCGCTGGGCATCTCCTATTGGCTGACCCCGAACCTGGCCCTGGTGATGGCCATCTACCTGGCCATCCAGCTGGGCTACTGCTTCGGGCTCAAACACCAAGCGGTGCTGGACATCTGCATCGTCTCCTCGGGATTTCTGATTCGGGCTATCGCCGGTGGCGTGGCGGCCAGCATTCCGCTGTCGCAGTGGTTCCTGCTGGTGATGGCGTTCGGGTCGCTGTTCATGGCGGCCGGCAAGCGCTACGCCGAGAAGCAGTTGGCCGAGCAGACCGGAGCCAAGATCCGTAAGTCGCTGGAGAACTACACCAGCACCTACCTGCGTTTCGTCTGGACGGCGTCGGCCACCGCGATGCTGGTCTGCTACAGCCTGTACGCGTTCGAACGCGACAGCGGTTCGGGTTCGTGGTTCGCGGTGTCGATCATCCCGATCGTCATCGGAGTGCTGCGGTACGCGGTCGACGTCGACGGCGGCATGGCCGGCGAAGCCGAGGACATCCTGCGGCGTGACCGGGTGCTGCAGCTGGCGGCGCTGGCCTGGATCGGAACCATCGGTGCAGCCGTCGCCTTCGGCTAGCTCGGCCCGGGGGGCCACGAGCGGCAGAGCACCGGACCCCCGGGTCCGGCCGCTGGGCTGGCCCGCGGTCTCCTACAGCCCCTCGGTGCGGCTGAGCTCATGGGCCGGGGTGGCGGTGGTGGTGCTGATGTTCGGCATCGGGGCGTGGCGGCGGCGCTGGATCTCCGATGACGGACTGATCGTGCTGCGCACCGTGCGCAATCTGCTGGCCGGCAACGGCCCGGTCTTCAACGTCGGGGAGCGCGTGGAGGCCAACACCTCCACGGCCTGGACGTACCTGATGTATCTGGGCAGCTGGATCGGCGGGCCGGTGCGCATGGAGTACGTAGCACTGGTCCTAGCGCTGGTGCTGAGCCTGGCCGGGATGGCGCTGCTGATGCTGGGCACCGCCCGGCTCTACGCCCCGGGCCTGCAGGGCCGGCGCGCGCTGCTGCTGCCGGCCGGGGCGCTGGTCTACATCGCACTGCCCCCGGCGCGCGACTTCGCCACCTCCGGCCTAGAGTCCGGGCTGGTGCTGGCCTACCTGGGCCTGCTGTGGTGGATGCTGGTCTGCTGGTCGCAGGCACTGCGGATGCCCCGATCCCGGGCCCGCGGACCGATCTTCACCGCGGCCCTGGCCTTCGTGGCCGGCTGCAGCGTGCTGGTCCGCCCCGAACTGGCGCTGATCGGCGGCGGCGCGCTGATCATGCTGCTGATCGCGGCGCGGGAGTGGCGGCCGCGCCTGTTGATCCTGGTCGCCGGCGGTGCCCTGCCGGTGGCGTACCAGATCTTCCGGATGGGCTACTACGCGCTGCTGGTGCCGGGCACCGCACTGGCCAAGGATGCGGCCGGCGACAAGTGGTCGCAGGGCCTGATCTACCTGGCCAACTTCAACGCCCCGTATGCGCTGTGGGTGCCGGCGGTGCTGCTGGTGGCGCTCGGTGCGGCACTGTGGGCGGGCGCCGCGGTGCGCTACCGGCCACGCCGGCCGGTCCCTCCCGGTGTGGGCCCGTGGGCGCGCCTGGTGCAGAGCCCTGGCGGGGTGGTCTGTTTCTTCGTGTTCAGCGGTCTGCTGCAGGCGGCCTACTGGGTGCGCCAGGGCGGCGACTTCATGCATGGGCGGGTGCTGTTGGCGCCGCTGTTCTGCATGCTGGCGCCGGTGGCGGTCATTCCGGTGCTGCTGCCCGACGGTGCGCGCTACCGCCGCGAGGCCGGCTACCTGCTCAGTGGCGCGGTCGGCCTGCTGTGGGTGGCGGTGGCGGGCTGGGCCCTGTGGGCGGCCAACTCGCCGGGCATGGGCGATGACGCCACCCGCGTCACCTACTCCGGGATCGTCGACGAGCGCCGGTTCTACTCCCAGGCCACCGGCAAAGCCCACCCGCTGACCGCCGCGGATTACCTCGGTTACCCGCGAATGCGCGCGGTGCTGAGCACGATCGCCGCCACCCCCGAAGGGGCGCTGCTGCTGCCGTCGGGCAACTACGACCAGTGGGACGTGGTGCCGGTCATCCTGCCGGTGCCCCCGGGGGTCGGCGTACCGACCGATCCCGATCCGGGGGCACCCGGTCCCCACACCGTCTTCTTCACCAACATGGGCATGTTGGGCATGAACACCGGACTGGACGTGCGAGTGCTCGACCAGATCGGGCTGATCAATCCGATCGCGGCGCACACCGAACGCATAGACCACGGCCGGATCGGCCACGACAAGGATCTGTTCCGGGACTGGGTGGTGGCCGACGGGCCGTGGGTCAAGTGGTACCCACTGATCCCGGGATACCTGGACCAGGACTGGATCGCCCAGGCCGAGGCGGCCCTGCGCTGCCCCGACACCGCGGCGGTGCTGGGCTCGGTGCGTGCTCCGATGGGCCCGCGCCGGTTCCTGTCCAATGTGCTGCACTCGCCGAGCTTCACGCGCTACCGGATCGAGAGAGTCCCGCGCGACGAACTGATCCGCTGCGGGCTTGCCGTGCCCGAGCCGACGCGACCGACCTACACCGGGATGCCGCCGGAGCTCCCCTGACCCGTCTGTCGCCCGGCCAACCCGAAAACTGTGACCGACGTCATGCTCCGGGCTCGGTAGCTACCCGCCTTGTTGGGCCTCACCGGCTGGTATGGGTGTAGGAGCGCAGCGCACCGACTGGCACAAAAACCTGTTTCGGGCGTGGTGGCGGACCCGTGGGTGCAACCCGGGAAGCTCAGCGGCGCGGGTTTTGTGGTTGACTACATCGGCACTGTCGCGTTTGTTCGCACAGATCGGGTCCAAGTCGGACCACGTAATGAGCAAAGACTGCAATGAATGAGGATGCCAAGTATGAAGTTGCTTGACAGGTTGATGGTCGCTGCCGGTGGCGCGGCGCTGCTGGCGGGACTGGTCGGTGTGGTCGGTGGTACCCCGGAGGCCAGCGCGTTCTCCCGGCCCGGTCTGCCGGTTGAGTACCTGCAGGTGCCTTCGGCGGGTATGGGCCGCGACATCAAGGTTCAGTTCCAGTCGGGCGGCTCCGGCAGCCCGGGCCTGTACCTGCTCGACGGCATGCGCGCCCAGGACGACTTCAACGGCTGGGACATCAACACCCCGGCGTTCGAGTGGTACCTGGACTCGGGCATCTCGGTGATCATGCCGGTCGGCGGCCAGTCCAGCTTCTACAGCGACTGGTACAAGCCGGCCTGCGGCAAGGCGGGCTGCTCCACCTACAAGTGGGAGACCTTCCTCACCAGCGAGCTGCCGGCCTACCTGGCGTCGGAGTACGGCGTGAGCCAGAGCCGCAACGCCGCGGTCGGCCTGTCGATGGCCGGTTCGTCGGCGCTGACGCTGGCGATCTACCACCCCAACCAGTTCACCTACGCCGGTTCGCTGTCGGGTTACCTGAACCCGTCCACCGGTAAGGGCTGGATCGGCCTGTCGATGGGTGACGCCGGCGGCTACAAGAAGAACGACATGTGGGGCGACGACAACGACCCGGCATGGCTGCGCAACGACCCGACGGTCAACGTCGCCAAGCTGGTGGCCAACAACACCCGCCTGTGGGTCTTCTGCGGTAACGGCAAGGCCAACGAGCTCGGTGGCGACAACATCCCCGCCGTGTTCCTCGAGCAGAACTTCATGATCGGTGCGAACAAGAAGTTCCAGGAGCTCTACGTCGCGGCCGGTGGCAACAACGCGATCTTCAACTTCCCGGAGTACGGCACGCACAGCTGGGAGTACTGGGGTCAGCAGCTGCAGGCCATGAAGCCCGACCTGCAGGCCCACTTGGGCGCCACCCCGGGCGGCGCGGCCGAGAGCACTGACTCGGGCGAGTAGCCAGAACACTAGATGTACCGCTGACGGCGGCGACCTGACGGGTCGCCGCCGTCGGTCGTTTCCGGCCCTTCCCGCCTTTGCCGTGTGATTGACTACCTCCCGGGGTCAGGGCGCGCGAACAGCGGGTGGAATCATCCTGATTCTGTGCCGACGAGCGAGGTGGATATGAGCGGACTGTCGAAGTTCCTGCGGGCGCTGTGCGTGGCCGTGCTGATGCTGGGGCTGTGGGGTGGCGGCACGCTTGTCAGTCCCACCGCGCAGGCCGCGCAGTTCGAGAACCTGATGGTCCCGTCGCCGTCGATGGGCCGCGACATCCCGGTGGCATTCCTCAACCAGGGACCGCACGCGGTGTACCTGCTCGACGCGTTCGACGCCCACCCCGAGCTGAGCAACTGGGTGACCGCGGGCAACGCGATGAACACCCTGGCCGGCAAGGGCGTCTCCGTGGTCGCGCCGGCCGGCGGCGCCTACAGCATGTACACCAACTGGGAGCAGGACGGCAGCAAGCAGTGGGACACGTTCCTGTCCACTGAGCTGCCGGACTGGCTGGCGGCCAACCGGGGACTGGCGCCGGGCGGTCACGCCGTGGTCGGTGCGTCGCAGGGCGGCTACGGGGCGATGGCGCTGGCCACCTTCCACCCCGACCGGTTCGGCTTCGCCGGCTCGATGTCGGGCTTCCTGGGGCCGGCCAACACCACCGAAGGCGGCGTGATCGCCGCGGGCCTGCAGAACTTCGGCGGGGTGGACCCGTACGGCATGTGGGGCGCGCCGCAGCTCGGCCGCTGGAAGTGGCACGACCCGACCGTGCACGCCACGCTGCTCGCGCAGAACAACACCCGGGTCTGGGTCTACGCCCCGCTGGGCGGCGCCTCGAACCCGGCCGCGATGATCGGCGACCCGGCGCAGGCGGCCGGCAGTGGTCGGTACTTCAACTCGCAGTATCGCCAGGTGCGCGGCAAGAACGGCCACTTCGACTTCTCGGCCGGCGACAACGGCTGGGGATCGTGGGCGTCGCAGCTGGGCGCCATGGTCGGCGACATCGTCGGCGCGATCCGCTAGCGCGCTTGGGTAGAGGGATCCGCTAGCGCGGCGGAGCCGCTAGTACTTTGGTTGACTCTGCGTCCAACCGACGCTTCTGCCTGGTGGACGCAGTGGCAATCGATGGTCATCGCCGCGGATCTGTACCGTGAAAGGCGATATGGCCAAGAAGAAGACATCGAGAACCCCGCGCAAATCCGCGAAATCTCCCCGCAAGTCACCGACCAACCGCCGCCGCCTCCTCGCCTGGATCGCCGCCGGCGCGATGGCTCTGGTGGTGGCGCTGGTGCTGATCGCGGTGGTGATCTGGATCCGGCGCCCGGCCTCACCGCCGATCGCCGAGCCCGGCGCGGCCGTTCCGCCGACCAGCTCGGTGCCGACGCGGCCCCGCAAGCCGCGTCCGGCCTACCAGGACGCCAGCTGCCCGGATGTGCAACTGGTGTCGGTGCCGGGGACCTGGGAGTCCTCACTCACCGATGACCCGCTGAACCCCACCGAGTTCCCCCGGGCGCTGCTGCTCACCGTCACCCGTCCGATCGCCGAGCAGTTCGACGCGAACCGGGTGCAGACCTACACCGTCCCCTACACCGCGCAGTTCCACAATCCGTTGTCGGCCGACAAGCAGATGAGCTACAACGACAGCCGGGCCGAGGGCACCCGCGCCACCGTCAAGGCGCTGACCGAGATGAACGACCGGTGCCCGCTGACCAGCTACGTGCTGATCGGGTTTTCCCAAGGCGCGGTGATCGCCGGGGATGTCGCCAGCGACATCGGCAATGGCCGCGGCCCGGTCGACGAGGACCTGGTGCTGGGCGTGACGCTGATCGCCGACGGCCGCCGCCAGGTCGGACCGGGCAGCGGTGTCGATGTGCCGCCGACCCCGCCGGGGCAGGGCGCCGAGGTCACCCTGCACGAACTGCCGATCCTGTCCGGGATGGGACTGACCATGACCGGTGCACGCGACGGCGGCTTCGGAGATCTGGCCCCGCGCACCAACGAGATCTGCGCCCGCGGCGACCTGATCTGCGCCGCGCCGAAAGAGGCGTTCAGCATCGGCAAACTGCCCGCCACCCTGGAGACGCTGGCCGGCGGAGCGGGTCAGCCGGTGCACGCGTTGTACGGAACCACCGACGTCTGGAGCCAAGACGGCCTGTCCGCAACGCAGTGGACACTGAACTGGGCACGAGACCTCGTGGCCAACGCGCCGCATCCGCCGCACGGCTAGCCGCGAAGCTGCAACCGTCTCGTGACCCGGAGACCGGCGTCACACGCGGTACCGTTTGATTTGGCATGGACCGCACCGACCTCTAACATTAAGAACAATTTAAGAGCAGCGGCCCGTAGCCGCAGGTCAGCGGCGCGTCGCCGGGTGCGGAGACCCACTACGATCCGTGGGATCCGAGGCGCCGAGGTAACGCGCCGGAGTGACCCGACACGCTCGGCAGTTGACTGAAACGTTGTTCGCGACAGGAGATTTTGATGGCCCCGGCAACACAGGCCGCTTACCACAACCCCTTTGTCAAGGACGGCAAGATCCGGTTCCCGGAGAACGCCAACCTGGTGAAGACCGTCGAGCGCTGGGCCGCGCTGCGCGGTGAGAAGCTGGCCTACCGGTTCCTGGACTACTCCACCGAACGCGACGGCCTCGCCCGCGACATCTCCTGGGCGGACTTCGGCACCCGCAACCGTGCCGTCGGCGCGCGGCTTCAGCAGGTGACCGAGCCCGGGGACCGGGTCGCGATCCTGTGCCCGCAGAACCTGGACTACCTGGTGTCGTTCTTCGGGATCATGTACTCCGGCCGGATCGCCGTGCCGCTGTTCGACCCGGGCGAGCCGGGCCACGTGGGCCGACTGCACGCGGTGCTCGACGACTGCACCCCGTCCGCGGTGCTGACCACCAGCGACTCCGCCGAGGGCGTCCGGAAGTTCTTCCGCAGCCGCCCGGCCAACGCCCGACCGCGGGTGATCGCGGTCGACGCGGTGCCCAACGAGGTGGGGGCGACCTGGGTGATGCCCGAGGTCACCCGCGACTCCATCGCGTACCTGCAGTACACCTCCGGCTCCACCCGCACGCCCACCGGCGTGAAGATCACCCACCTGAACCTGCCCACCAACGTCGTCCAGCTGCTGGATGCGCTCAAGGGCCGCGAAGGCGACCGCGGCGTCACCTGGCTGCCGTTCTTCCACGACATGGGTCTGGTGACCATCCTGCTGTCGTGCGTGCTGGGTCAGCAGTTCACCTTCATGACCCCCGCGGCGTTCGTTCGCCGGCCCTACCGGTGGATCAAGGAGATGTCCCGCAAGGAAGGCGAGACCGGTGAGTGCTTCTCGGTGGCACCGAACTTCGCCTTCGAGCACGCCGCGGCCCGCGGACTGCCCAAGGAGGGCGACCCGCCGCTGGACCTGAGCAACGTCCGGGCGATCCTCAACGGCAGCGAGCCGGTGTCGGCCGCCTCGGTGCGCAAGTTCAACGAGGCGTTCGGCCCCTACGGGTTCCGCGAAGAGGCCATCAAGCCGTCCTACGGGCTGGCCGAGGCGACGCTGTTCGTGTCCACCACCCCGCCCGACGAGGGCCCCCGCGTGGTCTACGTCGACCGCGAGGAGCTCAACAACGGCAACCGGTTCGTCGAGGTCGCCCCCGATGCCCCCAATGCGGTCAGCCAGGCCTCGGCCGGGCGGGTCGGCGTGGACCAGTGGGCGGTGATCGTCGACTACGAGACCGGCACCGAGCTGCCCGACGGCCAGATCGGCGAGATCTGGTTGCAGGGCAACAACATGGGCGTCGGCTACTGGAACCGCGAAGAGGAGACCGACGACGTCTTCCGCAACGTGCTCAAGAAGCGGGCCACCCCGTCGCGCGCCGAAGGCTCCGACGAGAACGGCTACTGGGTGCGCACCGGTGACTACGGCGCCTACTACAACGACGACCTCTACATCACCGGTCGCGTCAAGGACCTGGTGATCGTCGACGGCCGTAACCACTACCCGCAGGACCTGGAGTACTCCGCGCAGGAGGCCAGCCGGGCACTGCGCGCGGGCTACATCGCCGCGTTCTCGGTGCCGGCCAACCAGCTGCCGCAGTCGGCATTCGACAACCCGCACTCCGGGCTCAAGTACGACCCCGAGGACAGCTCGGAGCAGTTGGTGATCGTCGCCGAGCGCGCCCCGGGTGCCCACAAGCTCGAGTACCAGCCCATTGCCGACGACATCCGGGCGGCGATCGCGGTGCGCCACGGCGTGACCGTGCGCGACGTCCTGCTGGTGTCGGCCGGCACCGTTCCGCGTACCTCCAGCGGCAAGATCGGTCGCCGCGCCTGCCGGGCCGCCTACCTCGACGGCAGCCTGCGCAGCGGCACCACCGGCCCGAACGCCTACCCCGATGAGGTCTGACACCAGATGAGCGAGGCTCCGCAGATGACCGGCGACGGCGACGACGCAACCCTGCGCGGCACCAGCCGCACCGACCTGACCGTCGCAGACATGCGGACCTGGCTGCGGAACTGGGTGGCCAATGCCACCGGGCAGTCCCCGGACAAGATCAACGAGACCGCCCCGCTGATCGAACTGGGCCTGTCGTCGCGTGACGCCGTGGCGATGGCCTCGGACATCGAGGACTTCACCGGCGTGACGCTGTCGGCGACGGTGGCCTTCCGGCACCCGACGATCGAGGCGCTGGCCACCGTGATCGTCGAGGGCGAGCCGGTGGTGGTCGACGACTCCGACGGCGAGGACTGGTCGCGCGACGCCGACATCGCCGACATCGCGGTGGTGGGTCTGGCCACCCGCTTCCCCGGCGACATGAACACGCCGGAGGACACCTGGGAAAAGCTGCTGGCCGGGTTCGACGCGATCACCGACCTGCCCGAAGGCCGCTGGTCGGAGTTCCTGGAGGAGCCGCGGATCGCCGAGCGGGTCGGCAAGGCGCGCACCCGCGGTGGCTACCTGTCGGACATCAAGGGTTTCGACGCCGAGTTCTTCGCCCTGTCGAAGATGGAAGCCGACAACATCGACCCGCAGCAGCGGATGGCGCTCGAGCTGACCTGGGAGGCGCTGGAGCACGCCCGGATTCCGGCGTCGAGCCTGCGCGGCGAATCGGTCGCGGTCTACATGGGTTCGAGCAACGGCGACTACCAGAACCTGGCGCTGTCCGACCCGAGCATCACCCACCCGTACGCCATCACCGGTAACTCGAGCTCGATCATCGCCAACCGGGTGAGCTACTTCTACGACTTCCGCGGGCCGTCGGTGACCGTCGACACCGCCTGCTCGTCGTCGCTGGTCGCCGCGCACGCCGGTGTGCAGGCGCTGCGCAACGGCGAAGCCGACGTGGCGGTGGTCGGCGGCGTTAACGCCTTGGTCACCCCGCTGGTGACGGTCGGTTTCGACGAGGTGGGCGGGGTGCTGTCGCCCGACGGCCGGATCAAGTCGTTCTCGTCGGATGCCGACGGCTACTCCCGTGCCGAGGGCGGCGGCGTGCTGGTGCTCAAGCGGGTGGACGACGCGCGCCGCGACGGCGACCAGATCCTCGCGGTGATCGCCGGCTCCGCGGTCAACCACGACGGCCGGTCCAACGGCCTGCTGGCGCCCAACCCGGACGCCCAGGCCGCCGTGCTGCGCAAGGCCTACAAGAACGCCGGCATCGACCCGCGCACCGTCGACTACATCGAGGCGCACGGCACCGGCACCATCCTGGGCGACCCGATCGAGGCCGAGGCGCTGGGCCGGGTCGTCGGCCGGGGCCGCGCCGCCGACAAACCCGCACTGCTGGGCGCGGTGAAATCCAATGTCGGCCACCTGGAGTCCGCCGCCGGTGCGGCCAGCCTGGCCAAGGTCGTGCTCGCGATGCAGCACGACAAGATCCCGCCGTCGATCAACTACGCCGGACCCAACCCCTACATCGACTTCGCCGGCACCCATCTGAAGGTCAACGACACCGTCAGCGACTGGCCGCGCTACGGCGGCTACGCCGTCGCCGGGGTGTCCGGCTTCGGATTCGGCGGGGCCAACGCGCACCTGGTGCTGCGCGAGGTGTTGCCGCGCGACGTGATCGAGCGTGAGCCGCAGCCCGAGGAGCCGGTCGCCGACTCGGGCGACGCGGCCGATGACGTCGTCGAGCACGAAGCCCCCCGCTTCGACGAGTACGGCGAGTTCATCGTGCCCGAGAGTTCCTACGGCGACGAGGGCGACTACGAGCTGCCCGGCCTGACCGACGAGGCGTTGCGGCTGCGCGAGGAGGCGCTGGCCGAACTTGCCGCCGAGGAGGCCGTACAGCCGCTGATCCCGCTGGCGATCTCGGCGTTTCTGACGTCCCGCAAGAAGGCCGCCGCGGCTGAGCTGGCCGACTGGATCGACAGCGAAGAAGGCCGCGCCACCCCGCTGACGGCCATCGGCCGGTCACTGTCGCGGCGCAACCATGGCCGCTCACGCGCCGTGGTGCTGGCCCACGACCACGATGAGGCCGTCGCCGGTCTGCGGGCGGTCGCCGAGGGCAAGCAGAAGCCCAACGTCTACTCCGCCGACGGCCCGGTCACCAATGGGCCGGTGTGGGTGATGGCCGGTTTCGGTGCGCAGCACCGCAAGATGGGCAAGAACCTCTACCTGCGCAACCCGATCTTCGCCGAGTGGATCGAGAAGGTCGACGCCCTGGTCCAGGACGAGCGCGGCTACTCGGTGCTGGAGCTGATCCTCGACGACTCGCATGAATACGGCATCGAGACGTCCAACATCGCGATCTTCGCCATTCAGATCGCGCTCGGCGAAGTGCTCAAGCACCACGGGGCCCGCCCGACCGCCGTCATCGGCCAGTCGCTGGGCGAGCCGGCCTCGGCCTACTTCTCCGGTGGCCTGTCACTGGCCGACGCCACCCGGGTGATCTGCTCGCGCGCACACCTCATGGGTGAGGGCGAGGCGATGCTGTTCGGCGAGTACATCCGTTTCATGGCGCTGGTGGAGTACTCCGCCGAGGAACTCAAGACGGTGTTCGCCGACTTCCCCGGTCTGGAGGTGTGCGTCTACGCCGCCCCCACCCAGACCGTGATCGGCGGCCCGCCCGAGCAGATCGACGAGATCGTCGCGCGCGCCGAATCCGAGGGCCGCTTCGCCCGCAAGCTGCAGACCAAGGGCGCCGGCCACACCTCCCAGATGGACCCGCTGCTGGGCGAGTTCTCCGCGGAGCTGCAGGGCATCGAACCGCGCACGCCCAATATCGGCATCTTCTCGACCGTGCACGAGGGCACCTACATCAAGCCCGGCGGTGAGCCCATCCACGATGTGGAGTACTGGAAGAAGGGGATGCGCCACAGCGTCTACTTCACCCACGGGGTCCGCAACGCGGTCGACAACGGCTACACCACCTTCCTGGAGCTGGCGCCGAACCCGGTGGCGCTCATGCAGGTTGGCCTGACCACGGCCAGCGCCGGGCTGCACGATGCCCAGCTGATCGCCACGTTGGCCCGCAAGACCGACGACGTCGACGCCATGACCATGGCGATGGCCCAGCTCTACGTCTACGGCCACGACCTGGACTTTCGCACCCTGTTCCCGCGTGAGGTCCAGGGGCCGGTCAGCCCGGCGGAGTTCGCCAAGATCCCGCCGACGCGCTTCAAGCGCAAGCCGCACTGGCTCGACGCCCGATTCTCCGGCGACGCCACCGGTGTCATGCCCGGATCGCACGTCGCGACCCCGGACGGCCGGCACGTGTTCGAGTACGCGGGTCGCGGCGAGACGGACCTGGCTGCGCTGGTGAAAGCCGCTGCCGCCGCGGTCATTCCGGACGCCATCCTGGTGGCCTCCGAGCAGCGGGCGGTGCCGGCCGAGGGTTCTCGGCTGGTGACGACACTGACCCGGCACCCGGGCGGCGCGGCGGTGCAGGTGCACGCGCGCATCGGCGAGTCGTTCACGCTGGTCTACGACGCGTTGGTGAGTCGCGCTGGGACCGAGGGTGTTTCGCTGCCGGTCGCCGTCGGGGCGGGCACCGCGATCGCCGCCACCTCGGTTGCGGCACCGGCCGAACCCCAGGTGGACGACGCCGAGATCCTGCACGACAACCTGACCGCCGGCGCCGGACTGGCCGCCGGTTTCGCCAAGTGGTCGCCGGAGTCCGGTGAGACCATCGCGGAGCGGTTGGGCACCATCGTCGGCGGCGCCATGGGCTACGAGCCCGAGGACCTGCCCTGGGAGGTGCCGCTGATCGAGCTGGGTCTGGATTCGCTGATGGCCGTGCGAATCAAGAACCGGGTCGAATACGACTTCGACCTGCCGCCGATCCAGCTGACCGCGGTCCGCGACGCGAACCTCTACAACGTCGAGGAGATGATCCGCTACGCGGTCGAGCACCGCGACGAGGTCGAGGCGCTGCACGAGCACCAGCAGACTCAGACGCCGGACGAGATCGCCGCCGAGCAGGCCGCGATCCTGGCGGCGGCCAAGGCAGCCGAGGCGGCGGAAGCTGCGCCGGCTCCGGCGGCCGAGCCCGCGGCCGCCCCGCCGCCGTCGGACATCCCGATCCCGCCGCCGCCGACCAACCCGGCCGGGCCGGCTGTTCCGCCGCCGCCCACCGATCCGTCGGGACCCGGGGTTCCGCCGCCGCCCACCGATCCGTCCGGGCCGGGGGTCAACAGCGGCGTGAGCACCAAGACCGCCGCCGCTGCGGCTGCCAAGGTGCTCACCCAGGAGGCGGTCACCGAGGCGCTGGGCGCCGATGTGCCACCGCGTGACGCCGCCGAGCGGGTCACCTTCGCCACCTGGGCGATCGTCACCGGGAAGTCGCCGGGCGGCATCTTCAACGAACTGCCCGCGATCGACGACGAGGTGGCCGAGAAGCTCGCCGCCCGGCTGTCGGAGCGTGCCGAGGGGATCATCACCGTCGAGGACGTCAAGGCCGCCACCACCATCGAGGGCCTGGCGACCGTCGTCCGCGACCAACTCGAGGAAGGGGTGGTGGACGGCTTCGTCCGCACCCTGCGGGCGCCCAAGGAGGACTCGTCGAGTCTGCCGCTGTTCGTGTTCCACCCGGCGGGCGGTTCGACCGTGGTCTACGAGCCCCTGATGAAGCGGCTGCCGGCCGACACCCCGATCTACGGCTTCGAACGGGTGGAGGGCTCCATCGAGGAGCGCGCCGCTGAGTACGTGCCCAAGCTGCTGGAGTTGCACTCCGGTCCGTTCCTGCTGGCGGGCTGGTCGCTGGGCGGGGCGCTGGCCTACGCGTGTGCGATCGGGCTCAAGCAGGCCGGCGCCGACGTGCGTTTCGTCGGGCTGATCGACCTGGTGCTGCCGGGTGAGCCGATCGACCAGAGCAAGGAAGGCATGCGGGCCCGCTGGGACCGCTACGCCCGGTTCGCCGAGCGCACCTTCAACGTCGAGATTCCCGAGATCCCCTACGAGGAACTGGAGAAGCTCGACGACGAGGGGCAGGTGAAGTTCGTCCTCGAGGTCGTCGCGCAGAGCGGCGTGCAGATCCCGGGCGGGATCATCGAGCACCAGCGCACGTCCTACCTGGACAACCGCGCGCTGGACACCATCGAGATCCAGCCCTACGACGGTCACGTCACCCTGTACATGGCCGACCGCTACCACGACGACGCCATCGTGTTCGAGCCCGCCTACGCGACCCGCAAGCCCGACGGAGGCTGGGGCGAGTACATCTCTGACCTGGAGATCGTGCACATCGGGGGTGAGCACATTCAGGCCATCGACGAGCCGTACATTGCCAAGGTGGGCGCCCACATGAGTGAGGCGATCAACCGGATTCAAGCCGAGAGCGAGAGCGCGTGACGAACAAGACCACCGCTGAACTGTTGGCCGAGCTCCGCGAAAAGCTGGCGCTGGCAGCCGAACCCGGTGGCGAGGCCGCCGTCGCCAAGCGTGCGAAGAAGGGCATCCCCAGTGCCCGCGAGCGCATTCATGCGCTGGTGGACCCCGGCACCTTCTTGGAGATCGGTGCGCTGTGCAAGACCCCCGGTGACCCGAACGCGCTGTACGGCGACGGCGTGGTCACCGGCCACGCCCGGATCAACGGCCGGCCGGTCGGGGTGTTCAGTCACGACCAGACCGTGTTCCAGGGCTCGGTCGGTGAGATGTTCGGCCGCAAGGTGGCCAAGCTGATGGAGTGGGTGGCCATGGTCGGCTGCCCGATCATCGGCATCAACGACTCCGCGGGCGCGCGGATCCAGGACGCGGTGACGTCGCTGGCCTGGTACGCCGAGCTGGGACGGCGCCACGAGATGCTGCGCGGCCTGGTACCGGAGATCTCCATCATCTTGGGCAAATGCGCTGGGGGAGCGGTCTATTCGCCCATCCAGACCGACCTTTTGGTGGCCGTGCGCGATCAGGGGTACATGTTCATCACCGGGCCCGACGTGATCAAGGACGTCACCGGCGAGGACGTCACCTTTGACGAGCTCGGCGGCGCCGACGTACAGGCGCAGCGCGGCAACATCCACAAGGTGGTCGACGACGAAGCGGCGGCGTTCCAGTACGTGCGCGACTACCTGTCGTTCCTGCCGGCCAACCACTTCGACGATCCGCCGATCGTCAACCCCGGCCTCGAGCCGGAGATCACCCCGCACGACCTGGAGCTGGATTCGATCGTTCCGGACGCGGACAACGTCGCCTACGACATGCACGAGATCCTGCTGCGGATCTTCGACGACGGCGACGTCTTCGAGATCGCCGAACAGCGCGGGCAGGCGATGATCACCGCGTTCGCCCGGGTCGACGGGCATCCGGTCGGGGTGATCGCCAACCAGCCGATGTTCATGTCCGGGGCGGTCGACACCGAGGCCTCCGACAAGGCGGCCAGCTTCATCCGCTTCTGCGACTCCTACAATCTCCCACTGGTTTTCGTCGTCGACACCCCCGGCGCCATGCCCGGTGTGTCGGAGGAGAAAAACGGGATCATCAAGCGCGGCGGCCGGTTCTTCAACGCGATCGTCGAGGCCGACGTGCCGAAGGTGACGGTGATCATCCGTAAGGCCTACGGCGGCGGCTACGCGGTGATGGGCTCCAAGCAGCTGTCCGCGGACCTCAACTTCGCCTGGCCCACGGCCCGCATCGCGGTTATCGGCGCCGACGGCGCGGCCCAGCTGCTGGTGAAGCGCTTTCCGGACCCGACTGCACCCGAGGTGCAGAAGATCAAGCAGGACTTCATCGACGGCTACAACGAGAACATGGCGATCCCGTGGACTGCCGCCGAGCGGGGCTACATCGACGCCGTGATCCAGCCGCACGAGACGCGGCTGTTGCTGCGTAAGTCGCTGCGTCTGCTGCGGGACAAGCAGAACTTCCCCAAGGTGCAGCGCAAGCACGGTCTGCTGCCGATCTAGCTGTACTCGCAGCGGCCCCGGGTGGCTGCTAAGGCCTGGCTCAGGTTACGGGAACAATATGTGGCCCACGATCTCAGGGCGCGCGCCGATTTGCCCTGTTAAGGGCGCGTTTCCTGATTAGTGAACCTGAATTTGACATAACAGAGTGTGATTGAAATCATCCACTTTCAACGGCGCCATGCGTGGCGGCCTTGAGAGTTTGGCGAGGGTCTTTGGATGGTTGATGCAGTCGCGGCACGGTCCGCAAATCGCGTACCCGGCCTGCGAGCTGCATGTGTCGCGGCCACGCTGGTTGTCGGTATCGCCGGTGCCCCCCAGGCCACAGCGCTGACTCCGGCTCCGGGCAATCCGACGGTCCTGCTGTCGGCCGCGGATGGCGGACCCCTCGCCGGCTCCGGCATCGCACTGATCATGGGACCGAGCATGATCCCCACGCCGAGCCAGGAGTTCGCCGAGACGGTCGAGGAGCTCTACCTGTCGCCGCACGGCTTCGCCGGGGAGCTCGAGGTCCTGACCACCCCCGCGGAGACCTACCTGCTGGACCAGTCTCTGACCAAGGGCGCGCAGATTCTGACCGACAGGGTGCTGGAGCTGATCGAGCTCGGCGAGGCGGACGGCGACCATCCGGTGACGGTGTTCGGTTACTCGCAGAGCGCCGCCTTGACCACGCTGGCGATGCAGCAGCTCGCTGAAGCCGATGTGCCGAGTTCTGCGGTGCACTTCGTGTTGATCGGTAATTCGGCCAACCCCAACGGCGGCCTGATGGTCGGCTTCGAAAACATGCCGGAAGTGGTCGAGGCCATGGGGCAGAGCTACGTCACTCTGGGCAACCCGACGCCAAGCGGTCTGTACCCCACCAGCATCTACACCCTGGAATACGACGGCTACGCGGACTTTCCGCGGTACCTCAGCAACGTCTTCGCCGATCTCAACGCCGTCATGGGCATGGCCACCCAGCACATCGCCTACCTCGGCCTGACGCCCGACCAGATCGAGGGCGCGATTCTGCTGGACACCGACCCCGACAGCCTGGTCAGCTCGTACATGATCCGCAGCGAGTACCTGCCGCTGCTGTATCCGCTGCTGTTCGTCCCGGTCACCGGAAAGCCGATGTACGACTTGATGGAACCGACCATGCGGATCCTGGTGAATCTGGGTTACGGCAGCATCGAGAACGGGTGGAACGAGGGCTCGCCCGACGAGCCGACGCTGTTCACCATGGAGCAGCCCAACATCGACTGGAACGAAGTCAACGCGGCACTGGCGGTGGCGGCGCAGACCGGGTGGAACGCGTTTGTCGCCGACATCCTGGACCCGGCCACCTATCAGGTGGTCGACGTGATCGACAACCCCGCGCTGGCAACCCTGTTGGCGTCCGGCGCCAGCGTGGGCCTCTCCGAGAGCGATGACGTGCAGGACATGCTCAACGGCCTGACCAGCCTGATGTGGGAAGCGCTGGTCGGTCGGTACATGAACGCCGAATACTGGGAGAACTGGGAACCCCCGTCCTAGCGGTCCCGGGTTGCCTCCGGTCGCCCTCGGCTGCCCGCGGCTAAGTTTGGGTAAACGCTTCAGCAATACCCGTCGTAGCCGACGCAGACCAATTATCGTTTACCCCAGGCGATCCCATGGTGGGCGAGCCGCCGAGATTCTCATTTCGAGGGGGACGACGTGTGCCCTATCGGCGAGGCGTGATGAGCCTACCGCCGGCCCCGGGCGCGCGAGATGCCTCGCACGATGCCCCCAACGATGCCCCGAACGATCAGAACCGCATGCTGCGCAGCGCAATCGCGGCGTCGGCCATCGGCAATGCGACTGAATGGTATGACTACGGCGTCTACGCCGTCGTGGCGACGTATCTGACCGAGGCGTTCTTTCCCGAGACGCTGGGCAACCTCGGCACCATGCTCGGTTTCGCGGTCTCCTTTGTGCTCCGACCGCTGGGCGGCATGGTCTGGGGACCGCTGGGCGACCGGTTCGGGCGCAAGTCGGCTCTGGTCGCCACCATTGCCCTGATCGCGGTGGCGACCACGCTGATCGGCGTGTTGCCCACCTACGCCGCGGCGGGGTGGTGGGCCCCGGTGCTGTTGATCGCCCTGCGCGTGGTGCAGGGCTTTTCAACCGGCGGCGAATACGGCGGCGCGGCCACGTTCATGGCCGAAAGCGCCCCCGACGACAAGCGTGGTACCTACGGCAGCTTCCTGGAGTTCGGTGCCGTCGGCGGCTTCGTCCTGGGCAGCGCTGTGGTGCTGACGCTGGAGGCGCTGCTCACCCATGAGCAGATGGCGGCCTGGGGCTGGCGGGTGCCGTTCCTGGTGGCCCTGCCGTTGGGTGTGCTGGGGATAGTCCTGCGCACCCGGATGCCGGAGACGCCGGTGTTCTCCGAGTGTGTGGACCACGACGCGATCACCGGATCGGCGTGGGACCGCCTGGTGGACCTGTTGACCCATTACACCCGGCCGGTGGTGGTGGCGTTTGCACTGCTGGCGGTGCTGAACATCATCGACTACACCCTGGTGACCTACCAGCCCACCTATCTGTATTCCTCCGTCGGCCTCGACGCGAGCAGCCGGACCACGGTGGTGTTGGTGGGGGAGTTGATCACGATGGCCTGCATCCCCTTCGCGGGCGCGTGGTCGGACCGGATCGGCCGTAAGCCGCTGTGGCGCGCCTCGCTGCTGGGCTTCGCCGTGCTGGCGTTGCCGATGTACTGGCTGATGGGCCAGGGATTCGCCTACGCACTGGTGGGTTTCGGGGTGCTCAGTGTGTTGTGTGCCGGGCCGATGGCCACCGTGGCGGCGACGTTCCCGGCGATGTTTCCCACCCAGGTGCGCTATGCCGGGTTTGCGGTGGCCGACAACGCGGCGGTCGCGATGTTCGGCGGCACCGCGCCGGTGCTGGCCGATGCGGTGATCGAACGCACCGAATGGCAATTGTTTCCCGCGGCGTATCTGGTGTTCGCCGCGGTGATCGGGTTGGGTGTCTTGCGGTTCCTGCCGGAGACGGCCGGCTACTCCTTGCGTGGCACCGCGGTTCCGGCTGTACGGGGGAACCTCACCTGGGAGCCGGTCATCGCGAAGTAGGCCGGCGTGGTGGCCGGGCCTGGCGCGTGTCGGTCTACTGGCGCGAGCGTGCGCAGACTGACGCGCGAGCGTGCGTGTCGCGGAGCAGACACGCACGCTCGCGGTCGATTAGTCAGGCCTTGATGCGGATCTCGCCGGGTGACCACCAGCCCGAACGCGTCACGCTGCCCAGATCCAACTCTGCGGGCGTGGCCGGCGTGATCACGTCGAACTGACGCAACGAGCCCCAGTCGCGGCCCCAGTCGTGGTTGAGGTAGGTGGCCATCACATGCGCGCGCAGCAACATGTCGGAGATGCCCAGCAACCCGCCGTTGACGCCGTCCTGCCAGGTGTCGGTGTCCTGCTTCTTGGCGTTGTAGTCCGGGGTGATCCGGTACTCCGGCACCTCGGTGACACCGTTGGCGTGCAGCATCGGGTGCTGGCACGGGAAGGCCAGGCCCACCGCCCAGTCCAGCAGCACCGGCTTGTCCGAGCCGATGTACTCCTGGATGGTCTTGACTTCGGGCAGCCGCGGCGGGGTGAACGCGATCCAGTCCCGCGGGTTCAGCGACTTGTCCACGGCCACAATGCGAACCGCCACGGCGTCGGCGGGAATCGCCGAGCGCGGGTAGCGCAGGTTGCGCCACATCCGCGGCCACTCACCGAACAGGTCGTAGGGCACCAGCCGTCCGGCGGCCACCGGAACGCCGTCGGGTCCGGGCAGGCCGTATTCCAGCTGCACGTCCTGGCCGGTGGTGTAGCCCTTGAGCACGCTGTTGCCGGCGATGGTGCCGGCGGCGGTCACCGCCACCAGCGGGTGCGCGTCGTCGGCCGGGGGAAGCGTGTACCAGGCCGAGGTCAGCCGGGACTCCTGCTGGCCGTCGGTGCTGTAGCTGCCCGCCAACGGAATTCGCGCCGGGTCCAGCCCATAGGGCAGCGGGACGGTCGAGCCGTTGATCCCGGCCTTCTTGAGCTTCTTCGGGGCGTCCCAGTCGTAGTCGGTGCCGGGTTGGGTGATCGGCATCCGCAGCGACTCGGCGACCACCTTCTCCGGTACCCCGTTGGCGGTGAAGCCCACCGGGTTCACCCCGCCCAGCGGGCCGAGTTCGCCGTACTCCCCGGGCAGCGGGGTCAGCGCACCGTCATTGGGATCGGGTTCCACCAGCACGTTGTCGGCCAGCCCGCAGCCGCCCACGAACGCCCGCACATTGGCCAGGCCGTTGGAGTAGGTCGGGTATTCGCGGATGATCCCGGCCACCATCGAGGCCACGAACACGCACACCATGAAGCCCGCCGCCACCGGAACCGGCGCGGCGGTCAGCGCCCGGGCCAGCCGGCCCTCGCCGCGGTCACGCGGCGCGAAGTGCAGCCAGGTCGCCCACCCGGCCACCAGGGCGAACATCGCGAACAGGATTGTGCTGACGGTGATCCCGCCGATACGCGGCATGTCGGCATTGAACGGCACGCCATAGCTGGAGACGTACCACCAGCCGTTGGTGGTGGCGAAACACAACGCCAGGATGAACAGCACCGCGGCGGCGAACGCCATTCTGTTGCGCGACCAGCGCACCACTTGTCGCGAGACCAACACCGTGGTCAGGGCCGCCATCGCGCCGGCCACCGCCGCGAACAGCCCGAAGTGGTGCACCCACTTCGTCGGCGCGAACATCAGCGAGAACATGGTCGCCAGGATCACGCCCATCAGCCGCCACACCGGGCCGGCGGCCACACCGGCAACACGCTTGCGCCGCAACATGATGAACATCGCGGTGAACAGGCACAGCGCGCAGATCAGGAAACCGAATCGCCGTGACAGTGAGCCGTCGACGGTCGGCAGGATCAGGTAGTAGTAGCGCAGGTTCTCGGTGTACCAGGCCTGGCTGGGGCCGATCGCGGTGCGAACCCGGGTGGCCTCCAACACCGCCCGGATGGTCTGGTCGGCGAACACCACCGTCAGGATCACCGCGCCGGCGGCCAGCAGCGGCGCCACCAGCGGCCAGGTTCCGTGAATGCGGTGACGGCGCACCAGGATTCGCAGCAGCGGTCGGCCGCCGGCCAGCAGCGCGGCCACCGCGATCAGCCCGGTGGGCTGGATACCCAGGGTGAACGCGGCGCAGATGATCGCCAGCGCCGCCGGAGTCAGCCGGCTGGAGATGATTGCCCGCTCCACCAGCACGTAGGTGATCAGCGAGCCGACCGCGATGATGCCCTCAGGCCGCAGGCCGTTGTTGAACGGCATCCATGCCGCCAGCAGCACCAGACCGGCGGCCCACAGTGCCGGCTTGCTGGCCGCCACCGCCGGGCCGAATCGGGGCAGCACCTCGCGGCTCAGCAGCAGCCAGCACACCAGCCCGGCGACCAGGTCCGGCAACCGGATCCAGATGCTGGCGTCGGACACGTGCGTCATCAGCGCCAGCAGGTTGTAGTACCAGCCGAACGGGTCCTCCGGGCTGCCGAACCAGCGGAAGTAGTTGCTCATGTAGCCGGCGTGGTCGGCCACCCGCGCCATGCCCAGGATGTAGCCGTCGTCGGAGGAGTTCGCGCCGATCACGTACCAGAGCAGGAAGCCGAACACCACCACCACGTCGGCCAGCGAGAAGAACCGCCACCGGCTCGGGATCAGCCGATGCATCCGGTGCCCGTCGAGCCGGTCCAGCCGCCACAGCGCCAGCACCGCGATCACGGTGGCCAGGATGGCGGCGTAGATCGCGGCCCGTTTGAGCGCCGTCGGCTTGGTGGAGAACCGGGTGTCGATGTCGGCGGTCAGCGACAGGCCGTCCGGCGCGGGACCCGCCAGGTCGGTGAAGACCCCGACGATCTGCGGGCGCAGGTTCGGGTCGGCCCAGCCGTAGCGCTGGGTGACGCCGCCGATGGTGGCGTAGGTGCCGGCGTGCGACGACGTGACCTCGATGTCGGTGCAGCCGGGCCCCTCCACCTTGGCCCGCGGTGCGGTGGCCAGCACCACGTTGCGGTCGGTGACGTCCACCCGCTTCTCGGTGACGGTGATGAACAGCCCGTTGAGTGCGGCGTCCTTGCCCTTGGCCGGGGCGGTCGACAGCAGCGTGCCGCCCTCGGCGGGCAACTGGCGCACCAGCGCGCACGGCGCCTTCACCGACATCTCGATCGGGGTCTGCGAGATCAGCGGCGCGGTGACGCTGCCCAGGTCGCCGTGCTGCGGCCAGTTCAGCGTGGCGGTGGTCTGCACCACCGGCAGCAGCGGGGTGGCCACCGACAGCAGGAAGCCCACCAGGCCGGCGACCACGGCCACCCAGCGGGTCAGTTTCACCTCACGTGTCATGGCAGTGCTCGAATCGGTCCGGGCCGGCTCCAGCCGGTAACAGTGACGGTGCCCTCGTCGACGACGGCATCGGGTGCGTCCTTCGCGGGGATCAGCCGGTGATAGGCCTCGACCGCACCCCAGTCGCGATACCAGTCATCGCGCAGGTAGGTCGGGACGGTGGTGGTCCACAGCATGGCCTGGGTGATCATGAACGGCCCGCCGTCCTCGGCTGACTGCCACAGGTTCGACGACGCCGCGGTCTGCTTGTGATCCGGCATGATCCGGTACTCCGGCAGCTCGGCGATGCCCAGGTGCTCGGTGAAGGGCCGCTGGCAGGGGAAGTTCGCCGCGACGGCGATGTCCATCAGCACCGGGGTCTGCGGGCCCATCAACTCGCTGATGGTCTTGACCACCGGCACCCGCGGCGGGGTGAACGCGATCCATTGCTCGGTCGACAGGTTCGGGTCGTTGGCGACGATGCGCACCACGTCGGTGCCCGGCGGCGCCCAGGCCAGCGGGAAGCGCAGGTTGCGCCAGGAGTTCTGCGGGCCGATGTCGATGGGCTCCACCTCGTCCTGGGCCGCCACGGTGCCATCTTCGGCGGTGATGCCCCACTGCAGCTTCAGCGGCTGGCCGTAGTCGAGCTTGCCGTCCTCGCCGTGCGACCAGATCGCGCCGGCGGCGGCGACCACGACGATCGGGGCCCGGTCCGCCGACGGTTCGGGCAGCCGGTACCAGACCGAGGTCGCGTGCGCGGCGACCTGCTCCTGGTAGGAGCCCAGTACCGGGGTGATGGCCGGGTCCAGCCCGAACGGTAGCGCCACCCGGGAGCCGTTCACGCCGTCGGGGGCGTCGTCGGGAATCCGGCCGCCGGCCGTGCCGGCCGCGTCGCTTTGGTTGGCGCTGGGCTTGTTGGGGGAGGCGTCGGCGTTGGGCACACCCGGCTTGGCGATGACGGCCAGGGATGTCAGGTCGTCGTCGACGGCGTTGGGGTCGAAGCCGTAGGGGTCGGAGCCGCCGAGCGGGCCGAGCTCGCCGTAGGTCTGGCCCGGAACGGGTTGCAGCAGGCTGGCATTGACGTCGGGCTCGGCCAGCACGTCGTCGGCCATGGCGCAGCTGTTCAGTTTGGAGGTGATCGCGTCGACGTTGGCTTTGGCGGTGGTGTAGGCCGGGTAGCGGCCTGCGGCGGCCTTGGCCATCGATCCGACCATCAGCAGCACCATCAGGCTGGCGACGATCAGCAGTGGGGTGGAGGCCAGGATCCGATTGCGCCGGTTGGGCGTCACCTCGGTGTGCCCGGCGTAGTCCAGCCGGAAGTGCTGCCAGCCGGCCAGCAGGCCGGTGGCGATCGAGGCCGCCAAGAACATGGACGTCACCGGGCGGCTGGCGATCACCGGCGGGATGTCGAACCACGGCACCCCGTACCCGCCGACGTAGAACCAGCCGTTGACCCCGGAGGTCGCCACCGCGACCAGGAACAGCAGCGCGGTCACATACAGGGTCATGTTGCGTCGGCTGTGCAGCCCGACGCGGGCGAAGGTGAACGCGGTGAGCGCCGCCAGCGCCCCGGCCAGTCCGGCGAACCCGCCGAACTGCACGGCCCACTTGGTCGGGGTGAAGGTCAGCAGCAGCAGGCCCACCGCGGTGGACCCGATCAGCCGCCAGGCCGGGCCGCTGGCCACCCCGTTGATCCGGCCGCGCCGCAGCAGCACCACCAGCATGGCGAACATGCAGAACAGCAGGACCAGCACCGCGAATCGGCGGGTCAGTGAGGCGTCGACGTTCTCCTCGACGGTCAGGAAGTAGTACCGCAGGAACTCCTGGTACCAGGCGATGGTCGGACCGACCACGTACTTGATGCGGGCCGACTCGGCGACGGCGGCCAGGGTCTGCGACCGGCAGATCACCACGGCGATCACCGAGGCAGCCGCGGCCAGCACCGCCAGCGGTGCCAGCAGGCCGTCGGTGGCCCGGCGGCTGCGAATCACGCCCTCGATGGCCCGGGAGCCGGTGAGCAGCGGTGCCAGCGCGATCAAGCCGTGCGGAGCCAGGGTGACGGTGAAGACCGCCACCAGCACCGCCAGCGCGGTGGGCATCAGGCGGCGGGTGGCGATCGTGTGTTCCACCAACACCCAGACAGCCAAGGTGCCCAGTGCGATCAGCGGCTCGGGGCGCAGGCCGTTGTTGAACGGCAGCCAGGCCGCGGCGAACATGGCCGCGGCGGTGAACACCGCCACCCGGTTGCCGGACAGCCGGCCCAGCCGGGGCAGGATGCGGCGACTGATGATCAGCCAGCAGGCCATGCCGGCCAGCGTGGCGGGCAGGCGCATCCATACGCCGGCGGTGCTGACGGTGCTCAAGTGGCCCAGCAGTGCGGGGTACCAGTCGAAGGGGGCTTCGGTGGTGCCGAAGAACCGGTAGTAGTTCGCCACATAGCCGGCGTGCGCGACGTTGCGGGCCATCGTGAGGTTGTAGCCGTCGTCGCTGGAGATGGCGCCGATGATGTGCCACAGCGCCAGGGTGCCCAGCACGCCGATGTCGGCGAGCCAGGTGATCGGATTGGCCTTGAGCCACTGGGGCCAGCTGCGTGACGTGCGGTGGCATTCGCGGCGGTCCAGGACGGCCAGGGCGAGGATCGACGCCAGCACCGCGAGTACGCCCAGCGCCATCACGCCGGTCTTGAGCGTGGTGGGCCGGCTGATGAATCGGGTATCGACGTCGATGCGGGCGTTCAGGCCCGGCTGCGGGCCGATCTTCAGTTCGGTGAAGACGCCGCCGATCTGCGGCTTGTTCTCCGGGGGCAGGGTGCCCGCCGCGCCGGGGATGCCGACGAAATCCGCGCCGACTTCGCCGGCGTTGGCCCACAGGTGCAGTTCGCTGCAGTCGGCGATCTTGGCGCGGGGGGCTGCCGCGGCCACCTGGTCGCGGTACGCCGCGAACACGTCGGTCTTGTTGGCCTGCACGAACAGGCCGTGCGCGGTGGCGTCGACGCCGCCGGCCGGCACGGTCGACAGCACCAGGCCGCCCTTCTCGCCCAGGGTGGCCATCGCCGAGCAGGGAATGGTGATGTCCAGGCTGCGGGGCGCACCGGAGACCAGCGGAGCGGTGATGTCGCTGACGTGGCCGTCGGCGTTGAGGCCCTGCGGCCAGGCGATGGTGGCGGTGGTCTGCTTGACCGGGAGCAGTGGGGTGATGCCGCACAGCAGCACGCCGGTGACACCGGCCACCACCGCGATCAGCCGGGCGATTCGATGGCGCTGCTTGGGCTGGTCGTAGGTGGAGGACACGAGGCTCGATGCTATGCGACGGCGGTGGCCGGGCGGGGAACCCATCCCGCCCGTCCCGGAGGGAATCCGGGCCGGTGTCGCGCGGCCTGGACATGTGTCGCGTGGGCTGGCCCTGTGGTGCGCGCCTGGACATGTGTCGCGTGGGCTGCCCTGTGGCGCGTGCCTGGCTCTGCGTCGCGCCGACCCGCCTGTCTCGCGCGGTTCAGACCGGTGTGATTGTTGCCCGCCTCTGCGCGACAACCCACGTTATGTCGGGTAGCGGCTGGGATTGGATTGCGCCGCCTCGGCCCGCAGCGCCAGCACCCGCTGATGAATGCGGTACTCGGTGCCGCGGGGCGGTGTGCCCGCGGGCCCGTAACGGCCTCGGCCTCGCCGGAACACCCGGCCGCGTTCGCGTTCCCAGCGCAGCGCGTCCGAGATGGCCTTGGACGGTCGCCCCGCGACGCTGAAGCCGCGCGACTCCAGCTCCGCTGCCAGTTCGCTGATGCTGCAGGTGCCGTGATGGAGCAGGTAGTGGGTCAGTACGTAGCGCAGTTCGATGCCGCGCAATGCTCTGCGGTTCGTCATGACCGGACCTTGCCACCGGGCACTGACAGGCGTCGCCCGGCGCCAACCGGGTGATCGGCTTTGGGTGTTGGGTTTCTGACCCATGGGCGCACTGCCCACCGGGGCAATGAGCCACTGGGGCACTGAGCCACTGGGGCACTGACCCACTGGGGCGCTGATCCATCGGGGCACTGTCCCACTGGGGGCACTGTCCCACTGGGGCTGATCCATCGGGGCGCTGACCCCTGGCGCACTGTCCCACCGGGCGCTGATCCACAGGGGCCACTGATCCACAGGCCCGCCTCCCTGTCGCGTCGGCCCGACCGAGGGCATTTGTCGCGCAAAGGCGGGCAACTCTCACATACCTCGACTACGGGGGCGGGTGGGGAGCCCGTGGCGGGAGGGGTCTCCGTGAAGGATGCGGCAAGTGAGGTCGGTGCCGACGGGGCGACGCCGACGGGGCGACGCTGCCGACGGGGCGACGCCGACGGGGCGACGATGTCGTAGCGACCGCTGCTGGCCCCCGCTGCGGCCCGTGCCGGAAAGCGAAACCGGTAGATCAGTGCCGCAACGGCGCCGGGCTCCACAATCCGGAACGCACCGCGGTGCCCAGTTCCAGATGCGCAGGTGTGGCCGCCGGGTAGTACGGCGTCAACTGCTGCAGGGCGCCCCAGTCGCGGAACCAGTCGTGGTTCAGGTAACTGGGCACCGTGGTCGCGCGCACCAGCAACTCGGTGATACCCAGCGGGCCGCCACCGTTGTTGTCCATCACCGGGGAGTTCGCCTCGGCGCCGAAACGGTCCGGCAGGATCCGCCACTTGGGCACCTCAGTCACCCCGTTCTGGTGACCGAACGGCCGCTGGCAGGGGAACGCCAGGCCCACCAGCCAGTCCAGCAGCACCGGATCCTGCGAGCCCACCACCTCCTGCAGCGTGCTCAGCTGCGGCACCCGCGGCGGCGTCACCGCGATCCAGTGCTGCGGGGCCAGGTCGTCGTCGCGGACCACCAGCCGGATGCGGGTGGCCTCAGCCGGGATCGCCGACATCGGCGCGCGCAGGTTGCGCCACGCCGGAACCGCCCCGATGTCACCGAATTCCACGGTGCCGCCTGGCTTGTCGCTCGCGGCGCCGGCCTCGGTGGCCCACTGCGCGGTGACCTCGCCGCGGTCGAAGCGGCCCGCGGCCGCGACCACCAGCAGCGGCCCGGCGCTGGCCCGGTCGGCGGGCAGCCGGTACCAGGCCGAGCGCAGCAGCGCGGGCACCTGAAGACCGGGGCGCCAGCTGCCGAGCACCGGCACCCGGGCGGGGTCCAGCTTGTAGGGCAGGCGGGCGCGCGAGCCGTTGACACCCTCGGCGGCGGTGGTGCCACCCTCGGTACCGGCCTCGCCGCCGGACACCTCGGCGTCGTCGTCGGCCAATCGGCCCAACCCGGGCGGGCCCATCACCTGGTCGGCAGAGACGTCAGCGGGAATCCCGTTGGGGGTGAACCCGACCGAGAACGTCGCGCCCAGCGCCTCGTCGACCGGAGCGTCGATCGGGGTGAGCATCCCGGCGGTGGGGTCCTGTTCGACCAACACGTCGTCGGCCAGCCCGCACGTCTTGCCGGTGAGGGCGCCCAGGTTGGAGCGGCCCACCGTCCACGCCGGGTATTGGCCGAGCATCGCGGCGGTCAGCGACACCACCTCGAACACGATCAGCACCCAGGAGGCGATCGCCAGCGGGTAGCCGGACAGTGCCACCCAGCGTGGTTGCCGCTCAGCACCATTGGCGAAGTGGAACCAAGCGGCCACCAGGGCCGCCACCACCGTCAGGCCCACACCCAGGGTGGCGAACGCCAGATGCCACTTGGGGAAGGCGTTGGACCACGGCACCCCGAAGTTGGAGACGTACCACCAGCCGTTGACGCTGGCGAACGACAGCGCGGTGATGAACAGCACCACGGCGGTGAACAGCGTCCGGTTGCGCCGCGAGTGCATGGCCGCGGCGCTCACCGCGACGGCGGCCAGTGCGCCCAGTGACCCGGCCAGCCCGGCGAACACTCCGAAGTGATGCGTCCACTTGGTGGGCGTGAACATCATCGCGATGAACGAGATGATGGTGATCCCGATGATGCGCCGGCTCGGCCCCGCGGCGGTGCCGGGAATCCGACCCTTGCGCAACGCCATCGCCACCGACACCGCCAGCGCGACGCCCAGCGCCAGCACCGGGAACCGGCGCGCCACCGAGCCGTCGGGAGTGGCCAGGAACAGCCGCTCGTAGCGGACGTGCTCCTCGAACCAGGCCAGGCTGGGCCCGACCGCGGACTTCAGCGTGCTGGCCTCGATCTCGCCGGCCAGGGTCTGGTCGCGGAAGATCACGATCGCGGTGATGCTGACCGCCGCGGCGATCGGCGCCAGCAGCGGCGCCAGCCCGAACTGCTCGGACCGCCGGTGCAAGATGGTGCGCAGCGGCCCGATGGCCACCAGCAGCGCACCGATCGACGCGATCCCGGTCGGACCGGAGAACAACGTCATCGCGCCGATGATGCAGGCGAACGCCAGCGGCAGCAGCCGACTGGTGGCCACCGCCCGCTCCACCGAACACCAGGTCGCCAGGATGCCCAGCGCGATGATCGGCTCGGGACGCAGCCCGTTGTTCAGCGGCAGCCAGAAGGCCAGGAACATGCCCGCCGCGGTCCAGGCCGCCGCCCGGCTCTGCTTGACGGCGTGGCCCAGGCGGGGGATCACCTCGCGGCTGATCAGCCACCAGCAGGCCAGCGCCATGGCCAGGGTGGGCAGCCGCATCCAGATGCTGGAGGTCGACACGTGCGACCACACCGCGAGCAGGTCGTAGTACCAGCCGAACGGCGCCTCCGGGGTGCCGAACCAGCGGTAGAAGTTGGCCATGTAGCCGGCGTGCTCGGAGATGCGCGCCATGGTCAGGATGTAGCCGTCGTCGCTGGTGTTGGCGCCGACGAAGTGCCACCAGACCAGCACCGCGGTGACCACTGCGTCCAACGGTGTGGCCGACCACCAGCGGGCCGGCAGGAAGCGCCGGTGCCGGGTGCCGTCGGCGGTGTCCAGGATGTGCAGGGCGATCAGCGCGGCGATCGTCAGCACCACCCCGAGGATCATCGCCGCCAACTTGAGCGGGGTGGGGGCGCTGGAGAAGCGGGTGTCGACGGTGGCGCTGAATTCCAGTCCGGCCGGCGCAGGCCCGGACAGGTCGGTGTAGACGCCGACGATCTGCGGGCGGAAGTCGTAGCCGCTGCGGGTCCCGGTGAGCGGCGTACCGGGCTTCTCGGCGTGGGGTCCATATTTCAGGCCGACGAATTCGGCGGTGACCCGATCCGCGTGGGCGGTGAAGGTCAGCTTCTGGCAGTCCGGGCCGAGCACCTGGGCCAGCGGCGCCACCACCACCGGCACGTTGCGGACGACCAGAACCAGGTCGTCGTTGACGAGTTCGATGAGCAGGCCGCGGTCGACGGCCTTGGGCGCCTGCTTGGGCACCGTGGACAACAGCACCGAGCGGGCCGGGGTGAGGCCGGCTGCGGCCTGGCACGGCACGCTGATGTCGAGGTCGGTGGCGACGTAACTGATCAGCGGCGCCTGCACACTGGCCAGCACGCCGTTCTGCGGCCAGTTGAGTTCGGCGGTGGTCTGCTTGACCGGCAATAAGGGGGTGAGGATCGCCAGGAGGGTGCCCAGCACGCCTGCGACGATGGCGACGGCCCGAGCGATCCGGAAGTGGGCGCGCGTATCGGTCACGCACAGATGCTATCGGGGTGCTCGCCGACGCCCGTCAGGTGCGGACGGCAAGCACGAACGGGCCGATCTTCTGCACGTGGAACTGCGGCCCGGCGAACAGCGCCGCGTCGAGCTCCACCGTGTAGCGCCGCACGTTGGGGTGGTTGGGGTAGACGTCCTTGGCCAGCCGCAGCGTGTAGGTGTCGCCGGCGCCGGGCCGCATCAGAAACACCGTCGGCGCCGGCCACGGCAGATCGTCGAGCGCGCGGGTGAACTGCTCGGACGTCTCGAGCTTGGACCAGGCCTCGATCGCGGCGGCGCGCGCGGAGAACTGCGCCAACGGGTTGGCGTAGTGCGGCGTCAGCCCCTGGAAGCCCCAGTAGGGGTAGTAGGACAGGAAGCTGTAGTCGGCGGTGAGCACCACGGTCTGGTTGCGCGGCTTGCCGGTGGCCGCGGTGATGGCGGCGTCGACCGCCTCGTAGTACTTCGCGGCGCCCGGTGGGCGGCGGTCGCCGCGCTCACCGTGGCCGTCGGTGTCGGTGTAGGCGACGGTGATGTCGGGCCGCAGCACCTCGGGAATGTCCTGGCTGAACGCCACGGCGCCGGCCAGCCCAACCGCGGTCGCCACGGGGTAGACGATGGTGTGCCAGCCCTGCGCGGCGCGGCCGAGCGCCTGGGCGCCCTCGATGAACCCGAAGACTCCGGCCGTGGCCAGCAGCACCGTCAGCGTGGGCTGCAGCCGGAAACTCAGCAGGGTGGTGAGGGCCAGCGTGGACAGCATCGACAGCAGCGACCACAGGTAGACGCCGATCACGCCGATCGCCAGCGCACCCGCCCGGGTGGACTTGGTGGCTCGCACCACCAGCCACAGCGTGCCGAGCAGGCACAGTGCTCCGAGCAGCGTGAACTGCAGCATCGGGAAGCTCAGCTCGGCGCCGTCGCGGGGCAGGTAGTGGAAGGCGCTGCGCGACTCGCCGGGCGGGTGGTACAGCGCCTGGCGCAGGTAGGGCGTCCAGGTGATCGACGCGATGGCCGCGGCGATCACGCCGATGACCGCCAGCCGAGCCAGGGGGCTCAGCGTGGCCCTGATGCCCGCGCGCTTGAACGCCCGTGACGCCACCAGTACCGCGGCCATCAGGGCCACCGTGAACGCGGTGTAGGCCACCAGCAGGGTGTAGAAGGTGGCGGCGAAGCCCAGGAAGAGGCCGGCGCCGACGATCGCTGCCCAGCCGCGCCTGTCGTGTGGTGGGTTGTCTGCCGCGCCCTGTGCCGCGAGCCGGAATCCTGCGACGGGCGCCTCGGCGTGTCGGTCGCCAGATTCCGGCTCGGCGGGAAGGCGCGGGCCGGCGGGGTGGGGCGAGGCGGCGCTGCGCGGGCCGGCGCGCAGGCCGGACCAGGTCAGGATCAGCACCGGGGGCAGCAGCACGGTGATCATCGCCGCGTAGGGCTCCGGGGAGCTGTAGGCCAGCGTCACCGCCGCGCCGGCGATGGTGGCCAGCAGCGCGTACTCGAAGCGGACCATCTTGTTCCACAGCACCAGCGCCACCGCGGCGGCCACGGCGATCGAGGTGATCGCCCACGGCTTGTACATCTCCCAGGCCGGCAGCCCGGTCCAGGCCGCGGCCCGGCCGCCGAGCCAGAACCAGCCCGGCGGGTAGAAGGGCGGCAGCCCGAGGTAGGTCATGTCGGCCAAGGCGGGGCTGTCGGCCAGCCGGGTCAGGTATTCGGTGCGGAACTGCTGGTCCACCGAGATCCCGAACAGGTAGAGCTTGGTGGCGCCCAGCGGCATCGCCAGCGTCACCACCGAAAACGCCGAGACGAACACCACGGCAGCGATCCAGCCCACGGCACGCCGGCCACGCCGCCAGAGCCACCCCGCCGCGGCCAACCCGGCCAGACAGCCGACCTGCCCGACGGTGGTCAGCGCGTGCAGTTGGTTCGATGACGGATACGCGGGCCACTGCACCCGGGCGATCGCCATCAGCGCGACCACCGCGACGACGACGGCCACCGCAGCGGCCAGCATCATCTGACCGACGGTGGCCAGCGCGGTGCGCATCAGATGGGCAGCCGGCGGAAGATCGCCCGCGGGACGTGCCGCAGCACCATCATGACGTAGCGGAACGCCCCTGGCGCCCAGACGATTTCCTTGCCCTTGGCGGCGGCGGCCACCGCCAGTTCGGCGACGTCTTCCTTGTCGACGGTCAGCGGTGCTTCCTTGACGTGCGCGGAGAAGCGGGTGCGCACCTGGCCGGGCCGGATCACCAGCACCCGCACGCCGTCTTCGCGAAGCGCCTCGCCCAGGCCGAGGTAGAAGCCGTCCAGGCCGGCCTTGGTGGAGCCGTAGACGAAGTTGGTCCGGCGGACTCGTTCGCCGGCCACCGAGCTCATCGCGATGATCTGCCCGAAGCCCTGGGCGCCCATCTTGTCCGCGAGCAGCACGCCCACCGAAACCGCTGCGGTGTAGTTGATCTGCGCGACCTGCACCGCCTTGGCCTGGTTGTGCCAGAGTTCCTCGGCGTCGGCGTCCATGCCGAAGGCCACGATCGCCACGTCGATGTCGCCGTCCGAGAACGCGGCGTCGATCATCGCCGGGTGGCTTGCGGTGTCGAGCGCGTCGAAGTCGACGATCCGCACCGACTTGGCACCGGCTGCCTCCATGGCGGCCACGGCGTCGTCGCGACCGGGGTCGCCGGGCAGGCAGGCCAGCACCACGGTGGCCGAGGCATTGCGCAGGTAGCGCGCACAGATCGCCAGGCCGATCTCGGAGGTGCCGCCCAGCAGCAGGATGGACTGGGGGTTACCGGTGGCGTCGAACACCATCTACAGAAGCTCCAAACGTCGGGCCATATCGGAGGCGAAGATCCCGTCGGGATCGGCCTTGCGGCGTACCGCGATCCATTCGTCGATCCGCGGGTACATGGCGTGGAAATTCTCCGCGGTGGTGCGAGAGTCCTTGGCGGTGTAGAGCCGGCCGCCGAACTCCAGCACCCGCCGGTCCAGTTCGTTGAGCAGCTCGTTGACGCCGGGCTTCATCGGGAAGTCAAGGCACACGTTCCAGCCGGGCATCGGGAAACTCAGCGGCGCCTTGTTTCCCGGCCCGAACAGTTTGAACACGTTGAGCGCCGAGTAGTGCCCGCTGGCCTGGATGTCGATGATGATGCTCTTGAACTCCTCGACGGCTTCGGTGGGCACCAGGAACTGGTACTGGGCGAAGCCGGCCGGGCCGTAGCCGCGGTTCCACTCACCCAGCAGATCCAGCGGGTGATAGAACTGCGTCAGGTTCTGCACCTTGCCGCGATAGTGGCCGCCACGGCGGTAGTACAGCTCGCCGATGGCGCTCAGGCTCAACTTGTTCATCAACCCGTTGGGGAAGATGTCGGGCACCGTCATCAGCTGCGGGGCGTCGAACTTCAGCGGATTGCGGGCCAGCTTCTTGGGCAGCTCGTCGCGCAGCGCCAGCCGTCCACGGGTGATGGTGGCGCGGCCCAGCTTCGGCGGCGGGCTGATCGCGTCGAACCAGGCACTGGAATAGGTGTAGTTGGCCTCGCTGCCGTCGCTGTGGAAGGCGATGGTCTCGTCCAGCGTGGTGGTGTTGTCGCCGTCGTTGATGAAGTACGCCGTCTCGGTCGGCGTCATGGCGATCGTGGCGCGCAGGATGATCCCGGTCAGGCCGTTGCCGCCGATGGTGGCCCAGAAGAGTTCGGAGTCCTCGCCGTCCGGGGTGAGGTGGCGTACCGAACCGCCGGCGGTCAGCAAATCCAGCGACAACACGTGGTTGCCGAAGCTGCCCTCACTGTGGTGGTTCTTGCCGTGGATGTCGCAGGCGATCGCCCCACCGATGGTGACCTGGCGTGTCCCGGGCAGTACCGGCACCCACAACCCGAAGGGCAGGGCCGCCTTCATCAACTGATCCAGGCTCACCCCGCCGTCGACGTCGACGACACCGCGGTCAGACGAGATCGAGTGGATCCGGTTCAGCGCGGTCATGTCGATCACCAGGCCGCCGCCGTTCTGGGCGTTGTCGCCATAGGAACGGCCCAGGCCTCGCGCGATCACGCCCCGGCTTCCGGAATCGGCGCAGCGAGCCACCGCCTTGGCGATGACCTCGACATCCGGGGTCGACAACACCTGCGCCACGCTGGGCGCGGTGCGGCCCCAGCCGGTGAGGCGGCGCGGTGTGGTCTGCAGCTCGGTGCTCAACATCGCACATGAGGGTACCGGCAACGCGCCAGTTCCCGGTTCGGCGTGACTAAACGGGCCTGTCCCGTTACTATCGCGCAATGCCTGAGACTTCTGCTAGCGAATCCTCCTCTGCCAAGTCCAAGACCGCGGGTTTTCCGCAATCTTCCACTTCAGCCTCGGCGTTGTCGGTGCCTACTATCGCCGCGTTGGCGTTGGCCGTGATCGGCATCGTTTTGGCCATCCTCGGGTGGTTCCACCCGTCGACGGGCCAGAAGTTCTCTGACGACCAGCGTGCCGAGGCCAAGGGCAACATCTGCAACGCGCAGGCCGTCGTGCGGCAGGGCACCCAGTTCAACACCAACCTGCAGAACCCGGTTCCGGGCGACCTGGCCGGTGACCTGGCGGTGGGCACCAACGCGCGGCTTTCGCTGTTCGCCGGCGGCGCCTTCCTGCACCAGAGCCTGAAGGCCAACCCGGCTACCCCGGATGACTTGGCGACGGCGGTTGGCGACATGGCCGACACCCTCGAGGCGCTGAGCATCAACTACCTGGCGGGTCACTCGCCCGAGGACGCGGTCCAGCAGCCGCTGCGCGACCAGCTGCGCGGTCAGATCGACGTCTTGGACGACCTCTGCCAGGAGCAGTAACCCCCTTAACAATCCACGTCAGCACCGGCTGCGCCACACGGGCGTAGCCGGTGCTGATTCGTTTCCAGGGGTTGTTTGCTCGTGGGCCTGGACGAACCGGCTGTGGACGCGGCCAGCACTGAAACGCGCCGGCTCTCAAGAGGGCGCGCCGGCTTGCATCAGAACCGTCGGTCGAGTGCTCCAGTGTCGGGCTCACCACCGGCGGGGCTTCGCGGCCGGGTGGACTCGTCCCCCAATACCGGCCAAGCGGGATAGGCGCCGGCGGTCGACTTCAGCAAACTGCACCCGGTGGGCCTCTTTACTTTGCTGAGTGTTATCCGGCCGCGCCGATAGCTGAAGACTAGCTGGGAAATTTATATTAAGGCCGATGGATGAATTAAATTAACGACCGCGGAATAATTGAGCTTACGGAGCGAATCTAACCGATATTCGGGGCCGTAAGGCTGAACGACGGATTATCGTCTGCCCAGGTAAACAAGGGTTGACGCGTTCTGAATCCCTGTTAACGTGACTATTCGACAAATTACTGTGCCGTCGTTGTGTGTTGGTTAAGGGGAAAAGCATCATGGCTCGTAATCGTCAGGGCAGTTCTAAGGTTCGTCGCAGTCGAGTATTCGGTGCTTCGTCGGCTGTGAGTGCGTTTCTGGCGTTTGGGTTGGGGCCGTGGTCGGGTGCGCCGTCGGCGAACGCCGACTTCGAGGACTTCTTGGTGGACCTGTTCGGGGACACTCTGGGTGGGGCGGTTGCGGATCTGGGGGCAAATTGGGGGGATCAGGCTGCCTGGTCGGTGCTGTTGGACTCGTCAAC
>NZ_LQPI01000021.1 GCF_002101775.1 Mycolicibacter nonchromogenicus
GAGGGTGCCTTCGGTGGTGACGAACGGTGTGAACAGGGCGTCGAACATGTCCTCGAGATCGGCGTGCGCCGGCGCGGCTGCAGTAGTCATAGCCAAGAACGTGGCGACGCCGACAACTTTGCTGCCCACGACTCTGCTGCGGTGACGAGACATCTCGGCGAACCTTCCCAGGACGCCCCTGTTTCTGAGGCCTGTCTGAGAAGTTAAATGACCTGCTTAACGGCGCGCAAGGGCGCGGCCGAAAACGAATCCGATTTGGCCGCCGGCGGACGCGTCCTCACGACGATTCCGCCGGCGGCACAGCAGGTGCACGCAACGCGACTGGACGAAGGTTGCCTCAGCACCGCGTGGCGGCGCGGATCCACTGACTCCGGGCGTCGCTCTGCCCGCGCTTCGACGCCGCGGCGCGAAGCAGGCGGATAACCCGCTGGTGGTCGCCATGGCCGTCTCGCCAGTCGACCGGTCGATATTCCTGCGTCTTCATGTGTCAATACCCCCTGCAGGTCACGCATTGAGAACTGCAGTACCCGACCGCGGTGGGTTGGGCGGTCAGTGCACATTTGGCTCAACGCCGGCAGTGGGGAATTGTTTCCCGAATCAGCCGGACAAAACCGTGGGGGTGCTTACACGCGGGCACGGAGGTGACGGGCGTCACCCCGCCTTGGCGATCACGTGCTCGGCGAACCGCTCCAGGTTGCGGATCTTGGTGTCCAGCGGCTCGGTGTCGGGCCCCATGATGTAGGGCACCCGGAAGCCGACGATGACGTCGGTGACGCCCTTGTCCTCCAGGCGCTTGATGCCGTCGAGAGTGAATCCGTCGATCGAGATCACGTGGATTTCGAACGGGTCGTCGGCACGGCCCTCTTCCTCGCGGAACTGCTTGAGCCGGGCGATGAGGCCGTCGAGCTCGGCCGGGTCGCCACCGCCGTGCATCCAGCCGTCGTGGCGTGCCGCGCGGCGCAGGGCCGCGTCGGCGTGGCCGCCGATCAGAATCGGGATCGGCTGCGACGGGGCCGGGGTCATTTTGGTTTTGGGGATGTCGTAGAACTCGCCGTGAAACTCGAAGTAGTCGCCCGAGGTGAGCCCCTTGATGATCTCGATGCACTCATCCATCCGCTTGCCGCGCCGAGCGAACGGCACCCCCATCAACTCGTAGTCCTCCGGCCACGGGCTGGTGCCCACGCCCAGCCCCAACCGGTTGCCGATCATCGCGGCCAGCGAACCGGCCTGCTTGGCCACCAAGGCCGGCGGGCGAATCGGCAGCTTGACCACGAACGGGGTGAACCGCAGGGTGCTGGTGACCGCGCCCAGGGCGGCGATCAAGACGAAGGTTTCGATGAAGGCCTTGCCGTCGAGGAATTCCCGGTTTCCGTCGGGCGTGTAGGGGTATTTCGAGTCCGATTCGAACGGGTAGGCGATGCTGTCGGGGATCGACATGCTGTGGTACCCGGCGGCCTCGGCGGCCTTGGCGAGCGGAATGTAATAGCTCGGGTCGGTCATCGCTTCGGCGTAGGTGAACCGCACATCGTCTCCTCGGGGTTGGGTGCTGGCGCTGTTCTCTGCATAGCAGACTTTGCCTGCCGACCCGAGTGGGGAGTGCGATCAGACCCGGGGCCGAACCGCGATCTCGACCTCTTCGGGGTACTCCAGGGGATACGGCGGATAGCCGGCGGCGCCGATCACCGTCAGCGTGCCCCACGGCGTCCGCTCGGCAACGCGTCCCTGCGCGGTGTGCTCGCCGATTCGGATGCTGACCTTCGAGCCGGTGGCACTCGCGCCCGGCAGGTCATTGAAAAACATTCCCTGCCAATGATATTGGCCATCGATCGGATCGAAGTGGCCGATCAGTCGGACTCGCGTCGGGTAATCCTCGCCATTGTGGGTGAGCACCGCCGGGCCGTCGTAGATTTCGGCGTCCACGTCCACGTCCCCGCTGCCGGTGAGGTAGAACCGGGAGATCCCCCGGGTGGGCAACAGTGGGTGCACCCGCAGGCGGGGCGACCGCGACTCGATGCGGCTGGCCCCGCTGCGCCGCAGGGCATCGATGAGCCGGGCCACATAGCGGGCCTGCCGGTGCGCGTGCGGGCCGGGGATCTGGAATCGGTTGGGGATGCCATGCCTGGCGACGGCGTCGTCGCGTGAGGCGGCGGTGCCGATCAGGATGCGGGCGGTCAGCTGTTCGCCGTCGGTGGTGGTCACCGCCCAGGTGTCGGTGCCGCTGTCGAATCGGGTGGTCACGCTCGTCGCATCGACGGCATGAAAACCGTCGATCAACCCGTGCAGGGGCGCCGGGTCGCCCAGCACCACCACGTCGTGGACGGTGCTCACAGGAATCCGGCCCGCCGCCACATCCGACGGGCCAGCCCGCCCATCAGTCCGACCTCGGTGAAGAACGCGGCCAGCGGTGCGAACGACGACCGCGACGCAGCGTGGAAGTGCGGGTTGGCGCGCGCCACCCGGCGAGCTTCGCGACCGTCTAGTCCGACACGGTGGTAGACAGCGGGCAGCGTGAACAGGTGGCGGTAGAACGGTCCGCCGACACCCTGCAGATTGGCCAGCAGTATCCGGCGGTAGCGGGGCATCGCCGGGACGCTGCGCCGCAGACCATCGCGGGCGTACTGGATGTGGCGGGCTTCCTCGGTGACATGGATGCGCATCACCCGGCGCACGATCGGCTGCAGGTCCGGGTCGTCGAGGATCTGGCGCTGCAGCGCGTCGAAGATCTCCTCGCCGACCAGCGCGGCACCCCACAGGATGCTGCCGCGGAACAGGAACGGAAGCGCGTTGATGACGATGCGCTGATGCAGTCGCGGGCGGATCGGCACTCCGCCGATCCGGTCGATGGTCTTGCCGAACATCAGCATGTGGCGGGTCTCGTCGCCCAGTTCGGTCAGCGAGTAGTGGGTGGTGCGTGCGGTGGGATTCTTGTGCATCATGTCGCGCAGCAGCGCCTGGTTGAGGATGTTCTCGAACCAGATGCCGGCCGACAAGACGTTGACCAACTCTTGGCGTGACATCTCGATCTGCTGTTCACGGGTCATGGACTCCCAGAGGCCGGTGCCGTAGAGGGTGCACATCCGTGGCGGCAGGAAGAACTTGTCCTCCTCCAGCGGGGCGTCCCAGTCGATGTCGACGACCGGTTCGTAGGACTTTTTCACCGAGCCCTTCAGCAGGCGCTCGGCAAATTCCTCCCGGGTCGGCTCGCTCGGCCGCACCGCACTGGTCATGACGCAATCCCTTCTCGCTTCGGTTCCCAAAACCTAAGAGCCCACCCCAAAGATGTCAATACCGGCGGTACCGGATACTTGCGGTAACTGGCCGGCACGCAGCCCTGGCGCGGTGTGCTTTCCGGCGGAGTGGGTATATCCGCAACGCGGCGCGTCGGCAGGCGGTAACCGCCTGGTCAAGCGGAATTCACATGCCACAATTGTGGAGGTGCGGGTGGGGTTGGCAGACCGGAAGGCTGAGGGCGCAGCCGTGCACGCCTTTCTGCAGTCCGCCTCGACCCGCCCCGCGACCCTGCTGCTCGAAGGCGAAGCAGGTATCGGAAAGTCCACCCTCTTGTGGGAAGCGGCCGCGGTAGCCGCCGAGCGGGGATGCCAGGTGCTCTCGGCGTCGGGTGCGCCGACCGAGGTGCGCTACGCCTATACCGCAGTGGCCGACCTGCTCGGCGACGTCGACGCCGAGGTGCTCGGGCAGCTGCCCGCAGAACAGCGTGCGGCAGTGGACCGGATCCTGCTGGGTGGCGGTGACGGCCCCGACAGCGACGAGCGGGTGGTGGCCACCGCGTTTCTGGCGGTGATCCGCAAGCTGACTTCGGTGGCCCCGGTGTTGCTGTGTGTCGATGACATCCAATGGCTGGACATGTCCAGCCGCATGGTGATCGGTTTCGCGCAACGGCGGCTCACCGGGCGGGTGGGTCTGCTGTTGACTCTGCGAACCGGTGAGATGGACGCCGCCGACTTGAGTTGGCTGAGTCCCGCTGTCCCCGGGTCGATCGAGCGAGTGCGGATCTCCCCGTTGACGCTGGGCGGGGTGCACGCGCTGATATCGGCACGGTTGGGACGTACCCTGTCGCGACCCACAATCACCCGGATTCACCAAACGTCTGGTGGCAACCCGTTTTTCGCTCTCGAGTTGGCCAGGTTCATCGCCGAAGATCCAGACCGGGCCGCGATCGGCCTGCCCGACAGCCTGGCGGCGCTGGTGCATGACCACATCGGCCAGGTCGATGCGGAAGTCGGCACGGTGTTGCTGGCCGCGGCCTGCGCCGTATCGCCGACCGTGGAGCGAGTGAGTCAGGCCACCGGCATCAGTCCCGAGCGGGTAGTGGAGCTGGCCGAATCAGCACCCGCGAGCGGGGTTGTCGAGGTCATCGGTAGCCGGATCCGGTTCCGCCATCCGCTGTTCGCCAATGGCGTCTACAGCGCCGCGGGCGCGTCGGAGCGGCGGGACATGCACCGCCGGCTCAGCGGCATCGTGACCGAACCCGAGGTCAGGGCCCGCCACCTGGCGCTGGCGGCCACCACCGCCGACCCCGAAGTGCTCCAAGCCCTCGACGGAGCGGCCGCCGCCACCCGGGCTCGAGGCGCCCCCGCGGTGGCAGCGGAGTTGATCGAGCTGGCCATCAAACTGGGCGATGACAATCCGGTTCGCCGAATTCAAGCCGCCGAGCAGCATTTCCGATCCGGTGAGATGATCCGCGCGCGCTTGCATCTGCAGTCCATTCTGGATGATCTGCCGTCCGGGAACCCGTTGCGATGCATGGCGTTGATGCTGCTTGCCGCTGTCACCGGCTATGACGAAAGTCTGGTGACGGCCGCAGAACTGCTCACCGAGGCCGTAGATGACGCCGCCGATCACCCCGGTCTGCAACTGCGGGCAAGGCTGCTGCTCGTGCCGTTGGCGGGCTTGATCGGTGACATGAAGAGGGCGGTCGAGCTGGCGAGCACCGCGGTGGAACAGGCTGAGAAGTTGGATGTCGCGGGGCTTCGCAGTCAAGCTCTGACCATCTCGGCGTACATGCGCCTCCTGTACGGCCTGGGAGTGGATCGCAAGACCTTGGTCTGGGCGGCGGAGAACGAAGACCACAACAGTGGGGCGGCGGCCACGTTCCAAGCCAGCGCAGCCCTGCCCGTCATGGCTGCCGTGGCCGGGGATGTGCAGGCGGGGCGGGACCAGATGCGCGTCATTCACCAGCGCTTCTTGGCCCACGGGACGGAAATCGACACGTTGTGGGCGGCCAACTATGTGGCCATGTTCGATATGTGGCTGGGAAATCTGACAGCGGCGGCGGAACTCGCTGACGACAGTGTCCAGCGCGCTGAACAGATGGGCGGAAAGCACCTGCTCGTCCATGCCTGGTGCACGCAAGCGTCGATCGCGGCATTGCGTGGCGACGAAGGAACGGCACGTCGCGTCGCGGCGGCGGCACGGGAGGCGGCGTCGGAAACCGGGGCCGCGTTTCTGGTGGGATCGGCGGCCACAGCGCTCGGATTTCTGGAGGTGTCGCGGGGCGACTATACGGCCGCCGTCGCGGCACTGGAGCCGTCGTTGGCCGGATTCGATTCCGATCACGACACCGAGATCCTCGTCGGCGCTTACCTTCCCGACGCGGTGGAGGCATTGACGGCGCTGGGCCGCCTCGACGAGGCGAAGCGTTTGATCGACGCTCTGGACAGCAACGGCGCACGGCTGGACCGGCCCTGGATGCTGGGGGTGGGTGCCCGCGGGCGCAGCCACTGGCTGGCCGCGCGGGGTGAGCTCGACACCGCTGAGCGCGCGGCCCTGGAGGCGCTGCTGCACCACGGGCGGCTGCAGATGCCGTTCGAGACGGCGCGCACTCAGTTGTTGCTGGGCCAGGTCCAGCGGCGTCGTCGGCGCAAACAGGATGCTCAGGCGAGCTTGCGCACCGCGTTGGCCACCTTCGAACGGTTGGGGGCTCCGCTGTGGGCGCAGCGGGCCCGGGCCGAGCTGGACCGCATGACAGCGGCGACCTCCGGCGCGGGCCTTACCCGCGCCGAGCGGCGGGTCGCCGAACACGCCGCGGCGGGGCTGTCCAACAAGCAGATCGCCGCGGAGCTGTTCATCGCGGAGAAGACTGTCGAGATGACGCTGAGCTCGGTGTACCGCAAGTTGGGCATCCGGTCCCGCGCCGGGCTCTTCGCCGCCCTCAATTCCGGAGATGTCCAGGGAAAACCCTGATTCGCAACGAGGCGGGGTTGGCTAGCGTCGGGCGCATGGGCGACAGCGCACATCAGTGCTTCTTGGTGGAGTGGTACCAACCGGACCTGGCCGACGCGACCGTAGACACGGTGATGGACCGGCTGGCATCGGCGGTGGCCGAGGTGCACGCGAAGCTGGTGCTCGCCTTGACCTCACCCAGCGACGAAACCCTGTTCGCGGTGGTCTCCGCCGACTCCTCCGAGGCGGTCGTGACGGCCTGCCGCCAAGCGGAATGGCGAGTCGACCGGATCACGGCTGGAGTTCGGGCCCGCATCGGGGCCGATGAGGGCTGGGTGTAGGGGCTGCTGCGCTCCCCGGCGCAATCGGGAAAGTCCGGTTCACGGTGTTTGCCCCGTGGCAAGATCTGCGCATGCGACCATTCCTGCTCCGTGCCGCGCTGACCGGACTCGCCTTGTGGATCGTGACTCAGATCGTTCCGGGGGTCGAGATCGTCGGTGGTGACACCACGCTGCAGCGGGTGGGCATCATCTTCGTCATCGCCGTGATCTTCGGGCTGGTGAACGCCTTCATCAAGCCGGTGGTGCAACTGCTGTCGATACCGCTGTACATCATCACGCTGGGTCTGTTCCACATCGTGGTCAATGCGCTGATGCTCTGGATCACCGCGTGGATCACCGACAAGACCGCCAAGCACTGGGGCCTCTACATCGCCGACTTCTGGTGGGATGCGATCTGGGCGGCGATCGTCTTGTCCTTGGTGGGTTGGGTGTTGTCGCTGGTGGTGCGCGACGCCCGTCGCCTCACCCGGTAGCCGACGCGCCGGCCGAGATCCGACAGCCGGGCACGTCAGCGCGGAAACAGGCAGACTCGGGGGCATGCCGGAGCTGCCCGAAGTCGAAGCACTCGCCGATCATCTGCGTCGCCACGCCGTCGGCTGCACCATCGGCCGCATCGATGTGGCGGCGCTGTCAGTGCTCAAGACATTCGACCCACCACCGACGGCACTGCACGGCCGGCAGGTGAGCGGCGCACACCGATGGGGCAAGTATCTGGGGCTGCAGGCCGGTGAGTTGTTCTTGATCGCCCATCTGTCCAGGGCGGGTTGGCTGCGATGGTCGGATCAGCTGGCGGCTGCGCCGCTGCGACCGGGCAAAGGGCCGATCGCACTGCGGGTGCACCTGGGCACCCCGGGGCAGGCGCCCGGCTTCGATCTGACCGAAGCCGGCACCCAGAAGCGACTGGCGGTCTGGTTGGTCGACGACCCGATGCGGGTGCCGGGCATCGCCACCCTGGGGCCGGACGCGTTGGCGATCGATGTCGACGAGTTGACCGGCCTGCTGGCCGGCAACACCGGCCGCATCAAGACCGTCCTGACCGACCAGAAGGTGATCGCCGGGATCGGCAACGCCTACAGCGACGAGATCCTGCACACCGCTCGGCTTTCTCCGTTCGCCACCGCCGGCAAACTGTCGACGGAGCAGCTGAGCGCACTGCACCAGGCGATGCGTGCCGTGCTGACCGACGCAGTCTCCCGCTCGGTCGGCCAACAGGCCGCCACCTTGAAGGGCGAGAAGCGTTCCGGTCTGCGGGTACACGCCCGAACCGGGCTGCCATGCCCGGTGTGCGCCGACACGGTTCGGGAAATATCTTTTGCCGATAAGTCATTTCAGTACTGCCCAACCTGCCAGACCGGCGGCAAGGTGCTGGCCGACCGACGGATGTCGCGACTGCTCAAGTAATTCATCGACGTGACTTCGGCAGGGCGCGAACGCCGTTAAGCTGCCCTGGTGACCCGTCAGAGAATTCTCATCACTGGTGCCAGTTCAGGACTGGGTGCCGGCATGGCCCGCGCCTTTGCCGCCCAGGGACGTGACCTCGCTCTGTGTGCCCGCCGGACCGACCGGCTTGATGAACTGAAAGCCGAACTGACGGACAAGTTTCCAGGAATCAAGGTTGCGGTCGCTGCGCTCGATGTAAATGACCACGACGAAATACCCAAGGTTTTCAACCACTTCGCCGCCGAGTTGGGCGGAATCGACCGGATCATCGTCAATGCCGGCGTCGGCAAGGGCGCTCCGCTGGGATCCGGCAAGCTGTGGGCCAACAAGGCAACCATTGAGACGAACCTGGTCGCTGCACTGGTGCAGATCGAGACCGCGCTGGAGATATTCAAATCCGCCGGCAGCGGCCACCTGGTGTTGATCTCATCGGTGCTGGGCAACAAGGGCGTCCCAGGCGTCAAGGCCGCCTACGCCGCCAGCAAGGCGGGGGTGTCCTCGCTGGGGGAGTCGCTGCGCGCCGAGTATTCCCGCGGCCCGATCAAGGTGACCGTGCTGGAACCGGGCTACATCGAATCGGAGATGACCGCCAAATCGGCGTCCACCCTGCTGATGGTGGACAACGAATCCGGGGTCAAAGCCATGGTGCGTGCCATCGAACATGAGACCGGCCGGGCGGTGGTCCCGCCCTGGCCGTGGGTCCCGCTGGTCTGGCTGTTGCGGCGGATGCCGCCGCGGTACACGAAGCGCTTCGCCTGATCGCTAGGCCGGCCGGCCCCGCTCGGCACGATAACGACGCACCAGCGCGTCGGTGGAGCTGTCGGACTGAGGCGGTGGGGCGGCGTCGTCGGTGAGCACCGGCAGCAGCGCCTTGGCCTGCGTCTTGCCCAGCTCCACGCCCCACTGGTCGAAGGAGTCGATGCCCCACACCACCCCTTCGGTGAACACCTGATGTTCGTAGAGCGCGACCAGCTGGCCCACGGCGCAGGGCGTCAGCCGGGTGGCCAGAATCGAGGTCGTCGGGCGGTTGCCGGGCATGACCTTGTGCGGCACGACATCTGCGGGTGTGCCTTCGGCGGCGATCTCCTCGGCGCTCTTGCCGAACGCCAGGACCTGGGTCTGGGCGAAGAAGTTGCTCATCAACAGGTCGTGCATGCTGCCGGTGCCGTCCGCGGTGGCCAGGTCGTCCACCGGTTGCGAGAAACCGATGAAGTCGGCCGGTATCAGCCGGGTGCCCTGGTGCAGCAATTGGTAGAACGCGTGCTGGCCGTTGGTTCCTGGCTCGCCCCAATAGATTTCACCGGTATCGGTGCTGACCGGAGTGCCGTCGGCGCGGGTCGACTTGCCGTTGGATTCCATGGTCAGCTGTTGCAGGTACGCGGCGAAGCGGTCCAGATCATTGGAGTAGGGAAGTACTGCGCGGGACTCGGCGCCGAAGAAGTTGGAATACCACAGACCGATCAGGCCCAGCAGTGCCGGTGCATTGGATTCCAAAGGCGCGGTACGGAAGTGCTCGTCGACGATATGGAAACCGGACAAGAATTCCGCGAAGCGGTCCCGGCCGATGACGGCCATCACCGACAGGCCGATCGCCGAGTCCACCGAGTAGCGTCCGCCGACCCAGTCCCAGAATCCGAACATGTTCGCGGTGTCGATGCCGAACTCCTCCACCAGGGCAGCGTTGGTGGAGACCGCCACGAAATGTTTGGACACAGCCGCGTCACCGAGCGCGTCGGTGAGCCAGCGGCGGGCCGCGGTGGCGTTGGTCAGCGTCTCCAGCGTGGAGAACGTCTTGGAGGCGACGACGAAAAGCGTGGTGGCCGGGTCCAGGCCGGCCAGTTTCGCGGTCAGGTCGGCCGGGTCGACGTTGGAGACGAAGCGTGCCGAGATGCCGGCGTCGGCGTAGTGGCGCAACGCCCGGTCCACCATCACCGGGCCCAGGTCCGAGCCGCCGATACCGATATTGACCACGGTCTCGATGCGTTTCCCGGTGGCACCGGTCCATGCGCCGCTGCGCAACCGGTCGGTGAACTCGCCCATCGCGTCGAGCACGGCGTGGACGTCGGCGACGACATCCTGGCCGTCGACGTGCAGATCGGCGTTGCGCGGCAGCCGCAGCGCCGTGTGCAGCACCGCCCGATCCTCGGAGGTGTTGATGTGCGCCCCGGCGAACATCGCGTCGCGCCGGTCCTCCAGCCCGGCGGCGCGGGCCAGGTCGATCAGCAGGCGCACGGTCTCGTCGGTGATGCGGTGCTTGCTGTAGTCGATGTAGAGATCACCGACAGTGGCGGTGAACCGGCTGCCGCGCTCGGGATCGTCGGCGAAGAACTCACGCAGGTGCTTCTCGCCGATCTGCTGGTGATGCTTGCGCAACGCGTTCCAGGCCGGCGTGGTGGTGATGTCCGGGATCGGGGGAACGGGGCTCATACCCCGACATTAGCGGCGGGTCGCCGTCGACGGTGCGGCACCGGATGGCCCGTGTCGGCCGCAGGCGCGGAGGAACCGCCGCAGCTGCCTAGTGGCCGAGTCGGCCGCGGCCGAGCCGCAGCAGCAACATGGCCAGATCCTTGCCGTCCTGGCCGAGCTCGCTGTAACGCTCGATGACCTTCATCTCGCGGCTGTGCACCAGACGGGTGCCGCCGGATGCCATCCGGGCCTTGCCGATCTCCTGCGAGATTTCGGTGCGGCGCTTCACCGCGGCCAGGATCTCGGCGTCGAGCCGGTCGATCTCCTGGCGCAGCTCGTCAATGTCGGGCAGCTGTTGGGGTTGGGCAGACATGATCAAAACTCCAGGTTCTCGCTGTTGGTGGTTTCTGGTCCCATCGGCGATCCGGCCTCACACAACAGACGAGCCCCGGGCCGACGAAGCGGACCGCGGGGCTTGGCGTTGCAGCTAACCCACGGGCACCGCTTGGGAGTGCCCATAAAATGTGGGGGAGCAAAATCGACGCTGCATGTCGAGCACGCACCGAGTCTGCCACTAAGGGCAGTGCCAGCGCAAAGACTGTCGCCGGGCGGCGGTACGTTGGGGACGCTATGAGCTTGCACGCCAGTCCGCAGACCGATCACCTCCTCGATGGCCTCAACCCGCAGCAGCGCCGAGCCGTGCTGCACGAGGGCTCCCCGCTCCTGATCGTGGCCGGGGCCGGCTCGGGCAAGACCGCGGTACTCACCCGGCGCATCGCCTATCTGCTGGCGGCCCGCGACGTCGGGGTGGGCCAGATCCTGGCCATCACCTTCACCAACAAGGCCGCCGCCGAGATGCGTGAGCGGGTGTCGAGCCTCGTCGGCCCCCGCGCCCGGGTGATGTGGGTGTCGACGTTTCACTCCACCTGCGTGCGGATCCTGCGAAACCAGGCCTCGGTGGTCCCGGGCCTGAACTCGAATTTCTCGATCTACGACGCCGACGATTCGCGGCGGCTGCTGCTGATGATCGGCCGGGACATGGGGCTGGACGTCAAGCGGCACTCGCCGCGGCTGCTGGCCAATGCGATCTCCAACCTCAAGAACGAACTGATCGACCCGGACCGGGCGCTGGCCGATCTCACCGAGAGCTCCGATGATCTGAGCCGGGTGGTGGCCGCGGTCTACGCCGAGTATCAGCGCCGGCTGCGCTCGGCCAACGCGCTGGACTTCGACGACCTGATCGGCGAGACGGTCGCGATACTGCAGGCGTTTCCGGAGATCGCCCAGCACTACCGGCGCCGCTTCCGCCACATCCTGGTCGACGAGTATCAGGACACCAACCATGCCCAGTACATGCTGGTGCGCGAGCTCGCGGGGCACGGCGGTTCAGCGCGGGAACCCGGCCGCAACGGCGACTCGGACATCCCCCCGGCGGAGCTGTGTGTGGTCGGTGACGCGGATCAGTCGATCTACGCCTTCCGCGGCGCCACCATCCGCAACATCGAGGATTTCGAGCGCGACTATCCCGACGCGACCACCATCCTGTTGGAACAGAACTACCGCTCGACGCAGAACATTCTCTCGGCGGCCAACGCGGTGATCGCCTACAACTCCGGGCGTCGGGAGAAGCGATTGTGGACCGACGCCGGTGACGGCGAGCTGATCGTCGGTTACGTCGCCGACAACGAACACGACGAGGCGCGGTTCGTCGCCCAGGAGATCGACGAGCTGACCGATGGCGGCACGGTCAACTACAGCGACATCGCGGTGTTCTACCGCACCAATAACGCGTCGCGGTCGCTGGAAGAGGTGTTCATCCGCAGCGGCATCCCGTACAAAGTCGTTGGCGGCGTGCGCTTCTACGAACGCAAAGAGATCCGCGACATCATCGCCTACCTGCGAGTGCTCGACAATCCGGGTGATGCGGTGAGCCTGCGGCGCATCCTCAACACCCCACGCCGCGGCATCGGTGACCGTGCGGAGGCGTGTGTCGCGGTGCACGCGGAGAACACCGGCACCGGATTCGCCGCCGCGCTGGCCGCCGCCGCCGAGGGCGGCGTACCGATGCTCAACAGCCGCTCGCAGAACGCGATCGCGGCGTTCGTGGCGATGCTCGACGAGCTACGGGCGCACCTGAACACCTGCGACGACGACCTCGGCGGTCTGGTGGAGATGGTGCTGGACCGCACCGGTTACCGTGCCGAGCTGGAGGCCTCGACCGATCCGCAGGATCTGGCCCGTCTGGACAACATCAACGAACTCGTCAGCGTCGCACACGAATTCAGCATTGACCGGGCCAATGCGCTCGCCGATCAGGGCGGCGGCCTCGAGGAGGAGGACGTGCCTGACGTCGGGGTGTTGGCGGCGTTTCTGGAGCGGGTCTCGCTGATCGCCGACACCGACGAGATCCCCGAGCACGGGGCAGGCATGGTCACGCTGATGACATTGCACACCGCCAAGGGACTGGAGTTCCCGGTGGTGTTCGTCGTCGGCTGGGAGGACGGCATGTTCCCGCACATGCGCTCGCTGGGCGATGCCCGCGAGCTGTCCGAGGAACGCCGGCTGGCCTACGTCGGCCTGACCCGGGCGCGGCAACGGCTGTACCTGAGCCGGGCCAAGGTGCGCTCGTCGTGGGGTCAGCCCATGCTGAACCCGGAGTCGCGATTCCTGCGGGAGATCCCGCAGCACCTCATCGACTGGCGACGGACCGATGTCACCGCCGCGCCGAGTGCTCCGGTCAGCGGCGCCGGCCGGTTCGGAACCCCGCGACCGGCACCGAGCCGATCAGGCAACCGGCCGTTGCTGGTGCTGGCGCCGGGGGATCGCGTGACGCACGACAAGTACGGCCTGGGCCGGGTGGAGGAAGTCTCGGGGGTGGGGGAGTCGGCTATGTCGCTGATCGACTTCGGCAGTTCCGGGCGGGTCAAGCTGATGCACAACCATGCGCCGGTGACCAAGCTCTAGGGAAGCCTTTAAGGGCCGAACAGCCAGCGTCTGGTCTGCGGGTGCAGTGCCGTCGCGACGGTGGCGATCTGAATGACCGGGATGACGTGCACGATCCCCGGCACCCGGGCGCCTGCCAGGAACAGACTGCCGTACGTCAGCAGCGCGACCACCGCCCCGACCGCGATCAGATAGCGGCCGAGCCCACGCCGCAGCAGCAGCATGATCACGCCGGACAGCGTCGTCCCGGCGAACACCAGGCTCAAGAAGCCCACCGCGACGCAGAACAGTCGGTCGGTCTGCCACCAGCTGGCGATCAGATCGGTGGACACCACTGAGGTGGCCCAACAGCCGACCAGGGCGAGCACACAGGCGCTGATCGCGACGCCGGCTGACGGGTCTGGCGACGGCAATGCCGCCCGGCCGGGCTGGATGGCCGGCGGTATCCGCTCGGAGTTGGTGACGATCGGGATGGCGCCGGTGGGTGCCCGGCGGATGATGCGACTGGGAGGACTCGCCGGAGCGATCCCGGGCGGCCTGGAGGGACTGGCGCCGGTGGGTGGCTGGTGGCGGTCGCTCACCACTTCAGGCTAGCGGCGACTGCAAGCGACCGCGCCAGCTCGAATCCGTGGTACTAGGCGAAGTTGATTCCGCGCTTGGCGAGCCAGGACGTCGGGTCGATACGGCTGGTGCCGTTCTGCAGCACCTCGAAGTGCAGATGCGGCCCGGTCGAGTAACCGCGGTTGCCCATCTCGGCGATCTGGTCGCCGGCCATCACGTGCTCGCCGACGCTGACCAGCGACCGGTTGATGTGACCGTAGAGGGTGACGGTGCCGTCGGAGTGGCGCAACTTGACCAGCATGCCGTAACCGGCGCTGGGGCCCGACTCGATCACCACACCGTCGGAAGCCGCCAGGATCGGGGTGCCGATGGCATTGGCGATGTCGATGCCGGCGTGCAGCACGCCCCAGCGGTAGCCGAAGTTCGACGTGAACGCGCCCTGCGTCGGTGCGACGAACAGCGGGCGCTGCAGTCGGGCCTCACGCTCGGCGCGCTCCTGCGCGAACGCCATGCCCTTGGCCAGCTCCTCGTTGTGCATGACGACGTTGGCGGCAGCTTTGACCGTGATCATCTGCAGGCCGTGGCTGGACGTGGTGGTGGTGGCGTCGTTCAGCATTGTCTTGCTGGAGGCCAGCACCGCGGGACGCGCAACGGTCTCGTCGGACTGATGGGTGGCGGCGTGTGCGGCCGCGGCGGCCGCACCGGCGGCCATCGCCGCGATCATCACGCGGCTCTTGGCGGCACTGGCGGGCTGGCGGTGCCTACCGCGACGCGGGGGCAGCTGGGCCGCCTCGTGCGGACGGTAGTAGCTCTGCGAGTAGTCGTCGCGCGGGAACGCCAGCTGTAGGACCGGCATGTTGTCCGTGTCGGTCATGTCGTCGAGCTCGGGGGCCAGCAGCACATCAGACGCCTCGTCGAACACTTCGTCGCCGAACGCATCTTCGGGCCAGCCGAACTCGTTGAACGGAATGATGTCGGTGACCTCGGTGGGGCTGACTACCGACGATCTGCGGGCAGCTCCTTGGGCACCGTGCCGACGTCGAGGGAGGGCCCCGCCGTAACCCGAACGCATCGGTGCACCGTGCTGCATCAACCTGGAAGTTCCTCTGGTCGTGATCAGAACGTTATAAAGAGCTGGACTTGGTGACGGTAACCACTCCCGCTGGGGCGTGGCAAGCTATCGATCAAATCCACCCGCTAATGTGAAACGAATCACGTTTTACGGGCGGTGAGATGTGCCACAGCAGTGGTATGCGAGGAGGGAACGCCGCCGCACTGTCGATACAGTGCCTCGGGAGCAAAATCCGCACAATCCGACAGCGCCGGCTTGCCGGCGACCCGCAATAAGACAGTGAGCCCATGGATCTTTTCGAGTATCAGGCGAAGGAGTTGTTCGCCAAGCACAACGTGCCCACCACCCCCGGCCGGGTCACCACCTCTGCTGAGGACGCCAAGGCCATCGCCACCGAGATCGGTCGTCCGGTCATGGTGAAGGCGCAGGTCAAGGTCGGCGGCCGCGGCAAGGCCGGTGGCGTCAAGTACGCCGCCACTCCGGAGGACGCGTTCACCCACGCGCAGAACATCCTCGGTCTGGACATCAAGGGCCACGTTGTCAAGAAGCTGCTGGTAGCCGAGGCGAGCGACATCGCCGAGGAGTACTACATCTCCTTCCTGCTCGACCGCTCCAACCGCACCTACCTGGCCATGTGCTCGGTCGAGGGCGGCATGGAGATCGAAGAGGTCGCCGCGACCAAGCCCGACCGGCTGGCCAAGGTGCCCGTTGATGCCGTCAAGGGTGTCGACCTGGCGTTCGCTCGCGAGATCGCCGAGAAGGGCCACCTGCCCGCCGAGGTGCTCGACGCCGCCGCGGTGACCATCCAGAAACTGTGGGAGGTCTTCGTCGCCGAGGACGCCACCCTGGTCGAGGTCAACCCGCTGGTGCGTACCCCCGACGACCAGATCCTGGCGCTGGACGGCAAGGTCACCCTGGACGGCAACGCGGAGTTCCGCCAGCCCGGTCACCTCGAGTTCGCCGACCTGGACGCCACCGACCCGCTGGAGATCAAGGCCAAAGAGCACGACCTGAACTACGTGAAGCTCGACGGTGAGGTCGGCATCATCGGCAACGGCGCCGGCTTGGTCATGTCCACGCTGGACGTCACCGCCTACGCCGGTGAGAAGCACGGCGGTGTGAAGCCGGCCAACTTCCTCGACATCGGGGGCGGCGCCTCCGCCGAGGTGATGGCCGCCGGCCTGGACGTCATCCTGGGTGACAAGCAGGTCAAGAGCGTGTTCGTCAACGTGTTCGGCGGGATCACCGCCTGCGACGCGGTGGCCAACGGCATCGTGTCGGCGCTGGGCATCCTCGGTGACGCCGCGACCAAGCCGCTGGTGGTGCGCCTGGACGGCAACAACGTCGAGGAGGGCCGGGCGATTCTGGCCGAGGCCAACCACCCGCTGGTGACCGTCGTCGCCACCATGGACGAGGCCGCCGACAAGGCCGCAGAACTGGCCAACGCCGGAAAGGACGCATAAGTCATGTCGATCTTCGTCAACAAGGACAGCAAGGTCATCGTCCAGGGCATCACCGGTGCCGAGGCCACCAAGCACACCGCGCGGATGCTGGCCGCCGGCACCCAGATCGTCGGCGGCGTCAACGCCCGCAAGGCCGGCACCACGGTGGCGCACAAGGATAAGAACGGTGCCGACGTCGAGCTGCCGGTGTTCGGCAGTGTCGCCGAGGCCATCAAGGAGACCGGCGCTGACGTGTCGATCGCCTTCGTGCCGCCGAAGTTCGCCAAGGACGCGATGATCGAGGCCATCGACGCCGAGATTCCGCTGCTGGTCGTCATCACCGAAGGCATCCCCGTGCAGGACAGTGCCTACGCGTGGGCGTACAACGTGGAAAAGGGTGAGAAGACCCGGATCATCGGGCCCAACTGCCCCGGCATCATCACCCCGGGTGAGTGCCTGGTCGGCATCACCCCGGCCAACATCTCGGGCTCCGGTCCGATCGGTCTGGTGTCGAAGTCCGGCACCCTGACCTACCAGATGATGTACGAGCTGCGGGACTTCGGCTTCTCCACCGCCATCGGCATCGGCGGTGACCCGGTGATCGGCACCACCCACATCGACGCCATCGAGGCGTTCGAGAAGGACCCCGACACCAAGGTCATCGTGATGATCGGCGAGATCGGCGGCGACGCCGAGGAGCGGGCCGCGGCCTACATCAAGGCCAACGTCACCAAGCCGGTCGTCGGCTACGTGGCCGGGTTCACCGCTCCGGAGGGCAAGACCATGGGCCACGCCGGCGCCATCGTGTCCGGTTCGTCGGGCACCGCGGCCGCCAAGCAGGAGGCCCTGGAGGCCGCCGGTGTGAAGGTGGGCAAGACCCCGTCGGCCACCGCCGCCCTGGCTCGACAGATCCTCGAGAGCCTGTAGGAGTTTCTTGGCGCGAGCAGACGCAGGATCGCGCGAAAGCTGTTCTGACAGCGCGCTTCTGCGTCTGCTCGCCATAGAAGGATGAGCACATGAGTATCGACCCCCGCACTCCCGTCGTCGTCGGCGTCGGCCAGGCCGCCGAGCGCATCGACGACGCCGACTACCGCGCGATGTCGCCGGTGGAGCTGGCCGCTGCCGCTGCTCAGGCGGCGCTGGCGGACTGTGGGGCAAGCGCCGCCCAGGTCGCGTCGGCCATCGACACCGTGGTCGCCACCCGCCAGTTCGAGATTTCCATCCCGAATACCCCAGCGCCGCTGGGGAAGTCGAACAACTTCCCGCGGTCGGTGGCGCGCCGGATCGACGCGGACCCGGCACGCGCAATCTTGGACAAGGTGGGCGGGCAGGGGCCGCAGGCGCTGCTGACCGAATTCGCCGGCGAGATCGTGGCCGGCGCCGCAGATGTGGTGCTGCTGTGCGGATCCGACGCGACCTCGACGTTGCGTCACTTTGCCAAGGCCGACAAGAAGCCGGATTTCAACGAGACCGTCGAGGGCCAGTTCGAAGACCGCGGCTACGGCCTGGAGGATTTCGTCGAGAAGTACACCGTGGTGCACGGGCTGACCAGCCCAGCGGTGCAGTACGGCTTGTTGGAGAACGCCCGCCGGGCCCGCTTGGGCCGCAGCACCGCCGACTACCTGCAGGCCATGGGCGAGCTGTTCGCCCCCATGACCAAAATCGCGGCCAAGAACCCGTTCTCGGCCTCGCCGGTGGAGCGGTCGGTCGATGAGCTGATCACGATCAGCACCGAGAACCGGATGATCTGCGACCCGTACCCGCGGCTGCTGGTGGCGCGCGATCAGGTCAACCAGGGCGCTGCGGTGCTGGTGATGTCGGTGGAGGCCGCCCAATGCCTGGGCGTGCCCGAAGACCGCTGGGTGTACCTGCACGGTCACGCCGCACTGCGTTCCCAGCGTTTGCTGGATCGCGAGGACTTAAGCGGCTACCCGGCCGCGGTGACGGCCACCACCGAGGCGCTCGAGATGGCCGGGATCGGCTTCGACGACATCGCCGCCATGGACCTCTACAGCTGCTTCCCGGTGCCGGTGTTCGCCATCTGCGACGCCTTCGGTCTGTCCGCCGACGACCCACGCGGCTTGACCCTGACCGGTGGGCTGCCCTTCTTCGGCGGTGCCGGCAACAACTATTCGATGCACGCGATCGCCGAGGCCGTCGCCGCGGCGCGGAGCGTCCCCGGGCAGTTCACCTATGTCGGGGCCAACGGCGGAATGATGAGCAAGTACGCGGCCGGGGTGTATTCGACCACTCCGGTGGCTTGGACGCCGGATCGCAGTGCCGAACTGCAGCCGCAGATCGATGCCGCGGCCACCGTGCCGGTCACCGAGAAGGCCGAGGGCCCGGCCACCATCGAGACCTACAGCGTCCGCTACGACTGGAAGACCCGCACCGGGATCATCATCGGCCGCCTCGACGCCGACGGCACCCGGTTCCTGGCGACCACCGAAGACGAAGACCTGGTGGCGTTGTTGTCCGACGGCGAGCCGCTGGGCGCGCCGGTGACGGTGCACGCGTTCGACTACGGCAACCGCTGCTCTCTGCGCTGACGTTCGCGGGGCACGGCGCGTGGGGCACGGTGCGTGGGTGCCCGTGTCACGGCCGCGAGGGTGCACAGAATGACAGCGCCAACGGCGTGTCGGCGTACAGACACGCACGTTCGCGCGAAATCGGGGCGCGCGAAATGGGGTGGGGGCGCGGGTTAGGCGCTGAGGCCCAGCTTGCTGGCTAGGCGCTCGACGTAGGCCGCCACTTCGGACTCGGACTTGTCCGGCAGTCCGAACAGCGTCTCGGTCACCCCGATCTCGGCCCAGTGCGCCAGCTTCTCGGGAACCGGCTTGAAGTCCAGCGCCACGATCTGCGGTGCGCCGTCGCGTCCGGCGGCCGCCCAGGTGTCCTGCAGCAGCTTGACCGGTGCGTCGATGTCGAAGTCGCGCGGCGTGGTGATCCAGCCGTCGGCGCTGCGGGCGATCCACTTGAAGTTCTTCTCGGTCCCGGCCGCGCCGACCAGCACCGGAATGTGCGGCTGCACCGGCTTGGGCCACGCCCAGCTCGGGCCGAAGTTCACGAACTCGCCTTCGAAGGAGGCTTCCTCCTGCGTCCACAGCGCCCGCATCGCCTCCAGGTACTCCCGAAGCATGGTGCGCCGCCGGCCGGCCGGGACGCCGTGATCGGCCAGTTCGTCGGTGTTCCAACCGAACCCGACACCCACGCTGACCCGACCGCCGGACAGGTGATCCAGGGTGGCGATCGATTTCGCCAGCGTGATCGGATCATGCTCGACGGGCAGCGCCACTGCGGTCGACAGTCGCACCCGCGAGGTCACCGCGCTCGCGGCTCCCAGGCTGACCCATGGGTCCAGGGTGCGCATGTACCGGTCATCGGGCAGCGTTTCGTCCCCGGTGGTCGGGTGAGCGGCCTCGCGCTTCACCGGAATATGTGTGTGCTCCGGGACATAGAAGGTGGTGAAGCCGTGATCATCGGCGAGTTTGGCGGCCGCTGCCGGGTTGATCCCACGGTCACTGGTGAACAGCACGAGCCCGTAATCCATATCACCGATTAGAACGTGTTCCTGTTTGGTGGGGCAACCGGGGGCCCTCATCGCACCGCGTTGACCCAGCGACTAGCACCGCCAGTGCGCTAGCGTGGATGGTCGAGCGCGCCGCACCGCCCACAAGCGTCCTGCCCACAAGCACAGGAGAGGTCATGACCTACTCGCCCGGGAATCCCGGCTACCAGCCTTCTCAACCACCAGGCTCCTACGGGCCGTCGACCCCGTCGTTTGCGAAACCGGGCGGAGACGTCGAGAGCAAATTGCCGCAGTACCTCCGCATCGCGGTGGTTGCGTTGGGGCTGGGCGTCTACCTCGCCAACTTCGGGCCGATCGTGACGATCACCGACGTCGACTACCCCTTGATCCTCGGCGACGCCGGCCACACCGTTCCGCTGGCGATCCTGGCCGCATTGCTGGCCGCGGCGGCCCTGCTGCCCAAGACGAAGAGCTTCACGGCGGTGACCGCGGTGATCTCCACGCTGGGCGCGCTGCTGGTCATTTCGACGATCGCCGACGCCAGCAGCAGCTACACCATCGGGTGGGGGCTCTGGCTGATCCTGACCTTCAGCGTCCTGCAGGCCGCCGCAGCCGTCGGATCGCTGCTGCTGGAGGCCGGCGTGGTGACCGCTCCGGCGCCGCGGCCCAAGTACGACCCCTACGCCCAGTACGGGCTGCCCCCGGGCGGTAACTACTACGGCCAGTCCGGCCCGCAGGGCTACGGCAACCAGGGCCACCACGGTCCCCAGGGTCAGCAGAGTCCGCAGCAGCCCGGCTACCCGTCCTATGGCAGCTACCAGTCGTCGGGTGGCGGCTACGGCGCGCATCAGGCACCGTCGTCTCCTTCGTCGGGCTCCTTCGGCTCCGGCGGGCAGCAGGCGGCGCCGCAGGGGCCACCGACCCCGCCCACCGGGTTCCCCTCCTACAACGCGCCGTCGTCCGGCGGGTCGTCGTCCGGCGGGTCGGGGAGCGCGTCGACCGGTGGAAACAGCGCAGCCGGTTCGGATCAGAGCTCGACGGGTGGCCAGCAGTCGCAGGGCGGCTCCACCTCGTCGGGGCCGGCGCAGCCCTAGCCCGCGCCCGCGCGCCGAGTTGAACGTGCTCGCAGCGTGACATCGGTGACCGCCGGCAGGGCAGGCTCGAATCCGACCCGCGACTTGCTACGGGTCGCATTCGGCCCATCCGTCGCGGCGTTGACGGTCATCGCAGCGGTGACGCTGCTTCAGTTGCTGATCGCCAACAGCGACATGACGGGGGCCTCGGGGGCCATCGCCAGCATGTGGCTGGGTGTGCACCAGGTGCCGATCTCGATCGGCGGCCGCGACCTGGGTGCACTGCCCCTGTTGCCGGTGCTGCTGATGGTGGCCGGGACCGCGCGAACCACCGCGCAGGCCACCGCCCGCGGGGCCTCCTGGTTCGTCATCCGCTGGATCGTGGCCTCGGCGGTGGGTGGCCCGTTGTTGATCGCGGCGGTGACGCTGGCGGTCATCCACGATGCGGCCTCGGTCATCACCGAACTGCAGACCCCGCATGCCCTGAACGCCTTCGCGCACGTGCTGGTTGTCCACGCGATCGGCGCGGCGCTGGGAGTGGGGACGCGGGTGGGCCGGCGGGCACTGGCCGAGGCCCGGCTGCCGGGTTGGCTGGCGGACTCGGTGCGCGCCGCGATCGCCGGCATGCTGGCGCTGTTCGGCTTGGCCGGGGCGGTGACGGTGCTCTCCCTGGTCTGGCATTGGGGCACCATGCACGACCTCTATGCCATCACCGATTCGCTGTTCGGTCAGCTCAGCCTGACATTGCTCGCGGTGCTGTATGTGCCCAATGTTCTCGTCGGCGCCGCGGCCATAGCAGTCGGCTCGAGCGCCCACATCGGCCCCGCGCTGTTCAGCGCCTTCACCGTTCTCGGCGGCGATATCCCCGCGCTGCCGATCCTGGCTGCGGCGCCCGCCCCGCCCTTGGGCCCCGCGTGGGTGGGGCTGCTGATCATCGGGGCGGCTTCTGGAGTGGCCGTCGGGCAGCAGTGTGCCCGCCGGCCGCTGCCGCTGCTTCCGGCGCTGGCCAAGGTTGCGGTGGCGGCGTTCATCGCCGCGGTGACGATGGCCGTACTCGGCTTGGCCGGTGGGGGACGGCTGGGCAACTTCGGTGACGTCGGGGTGGACCAGCTGACGTTCGGTCCCGCGGTGTTCGGCTGGTTCGCCGCGATCGGAGCGCTGACGGTGGTGATGATCGGCGGAGTCCGGGCTGACGCGGTGACGGGCCCCCAGCGGGTGTTGCCGCCCGCCCCGGAACGGCCCGCGCAGCCCGCGGGGGATCCCGAACCCGAGCCGGGTCCGGCGCCGGTGGCCGATGTCGATCCCGAGGACTTCGCGGCGCCCGAGGAGCCGTTGGCAGCCGACGAGCTGTTCGACGCCGACTTCGAGCCGGGCTTCCAATCAGACGAGGTCACCGATGGCGGCGCGCTGAAGTGGACGCCGGAACCGGAGCCGCCCCGAACGTTCCGGTCGCACGCGCCGACGCAGCCACCCGGCCCGCTGGAGGACCCCGAAGACCTGATGTTCACCGACGACGACGGATACGACCGCTAAATCGAGGACTTCAGTCCCTTATATATGTCTCCTCGGGCTGATCGGATGGTAGGGCCGACCGTCCGAACTCCAGGGGGACGACATGACCGACGTCGTGAGCGCCGAGCCCGCCGGCCACACCATCTCAGCCGGCGCACCGAGGCGGCGGAGCCTGCACATGTTGGCCGGCGCTCGGGCCGAGATGCTGGCCGGGCGGATCCTGCCGCCGGGCCATGAGCGGGTGCTCGACGTGGTGGTCCTGATATGGGTGGACGGCGTCGAGACCGGAATGCAGATGATCGAGCCGGCGCGCTCTGTCGGGCTGACCGATGACCTCCCGGAGTCGCTTTACGACGACCTGGCGGGTGCGGGGTTCTGCAGTGAATACGACGAGTTCCCCGAGTTGGACGACCCGGACTTTGAGGAGCTGGCGTACGGAAGGGTCAGCAAGCTCGGCAAGATGACCCAGCCGGCCGGCCATCCCGAGGCCACCTGGGACATGGTCGAGATCTGGACGGACGGCGTGGCGGCCGCACTTCGGGTGGCGCGGGCCCGGGCACAGCGCTCCGCCTGAGCGCGATCACCACCGCCGGCGGCGGTGACCGGCGCCGCCCGGCGTCGTCGCGCCTGCGAACACCGCGTTAGGCTCAGTCACCGTGCAACCGATCCATGTGGCCCCCAGCGTCCCCGCCCGAATGGTGGTGTTGGCGTCGGGCACCGGGTCGCTGCTCGAGTCGTTGCTGGCAGCAGCGGTAGACGACTACCCCGCGCGGGTGGTCGCCGTCGGCACCGACCGGGACTGCCGGGCGGTGGAGGTTGCCAAGGCGGCGGGGTTGCCGGTTTTCACCGTTCGGATGGGTGACTATCCCAACCGGGCGGCGTGGGACCTTGCACTGACGGAGGCCACCGCTGCCCACAGCCCGGATCTGGTGGTCTCGGCGGGCTTCATGAAGATCCTGGGATCGCACTTCCTGTCCCGTTTTCTGGGGCGCACCGTCAACACCCATCCAGCGCTGCTGCCCTCCTTCCCGGGAGCGCACGCGGTTCCCGAGGCGCTGGCCTACGGGGTCAAGGTCACCGGCTGCACCGTGCACCTGGTGGACGCCGGAACCGACACCGGCCCGGTGCTGGCCCAGGAACCCGTCGCCGTGCTCGACGGCGACGACGAAGACTCGTTGCATGAACGCATCAAGAAAGTGGAGCGCAAGCTTCTGGTTGACGTGTTGGCCGCATTGGCGACCGGCGGCGTGACCTGGAACGGACGAAAGGCAACCCTAGGATGACCTACGGCAAGCGACCGATTCGTCGGGCGTTGATCAGCGTCTACGACAAGACCGGACTGGTCGACCTGGCCGCGGGCCTGCACGCCGCCGGAGTGGACATCGTCTCCACCGGATCTACCGCAAAATCGATTGCGGCCAAAGGCATTCCGGTGACGCCGGTGGAACAGGTGACCGGCTTCCCCGAGGTGCTCGACGGCCGAGTCAAGACTCTGCACCCTAGGGTGCACGCCGGGCTGCTGGCTGATCTGCGCAAGCCCGAGCACGCCGCGGCGCTCGAAGATCTGGAGATCGCAGCGTTCGAGCTGGTGGTGGTCAACCTGTACCCGTTCAGCGAGACGGTGGATTCCGGCGCCGGCGAGGACGAATGCGTCGAGCAGATCGACATCGGCGGACCCTCGATGATCCGGGCCGCCGCCAAGAACCACCCCAGCGTCGCTGTGGTGGTCAATCCGCTCGGCTACGACGGCGTGCTGGCCGCGGTCAACGCCGGAGGCTTCACTCTCGCTGAGCGGAAGCGCTTGGCGGGTTTGGCCTTTAGGCACACCGCCGAGTACGACGTGGCGGTCGCCAGCTGGATGTCGTCGACCCTGGCGCCCGAGGAGCCGCGCCAGGCGCTGCCGGAGTGGTACGCCCGCACCTACCGCCGCGCTGCGCAGCTGCGCTACGGCGAGAACCCGCACCAGCAGGCCGCTCTCTACTGTGACGCCGGCGCCTGGCCCGGTCTGGCGCAGGCCGAGCAGCTGCACGGAAAAGAGATGTCCTACAACAACTTCACCGATGCCGACGCTGCTTGGCGGGCCGCGTTCGATCACGAAGAGACGTGTGTGGCCATCATCAAGCACGCCAACCCGTGCGGAATCGCGGTCTCGGCGATTTCGGTGGCCGATGCCCATCGCAAGGCGCACGAGTGCGACCCGCTGAGCGCGTTCGGCGGAGTGATCGCGGCCAACACCGCGGTCAGCGTGGAGATGGCGGAATACGTCAGCACCATCTTCACCGAGGTGATCGTCGCGCCGGCCTACGAGCCCGGAGCCGTGGAGATCCTCTCGCGCAAGAAGAACATCCGGGTGCTGTTGGCCTCCGAGCCGCTGCGGGGCGGCACCGAATGGCGCCAGGTCAGCGGTGGGCTGCTGATGCAGAGCCGCGACAGCCTGGACGCTTCCGGGGATAACCCGGTGAACTGGACATTGGCCACCGGGGAACCGGCCGATCCGGCCACGCTGGCCGACCTGGCCTTCGCCTGGCGGGCCTGCCGGGCGGTCAAGTCCAACGCGATCGTGGTCGCAGGCAACGGCGCCACCATCGGCGTCGGCATGGGCCAGGTCAACCGGGTGGACGCGGCCCGGTTGGCGGTGGAGCGCGGTGGCGAGCGGGTCGCCGGGGCGGTGGCCGCCTCGGACGCGTTCTTCCCGTTCCCCGACGGCCTGCAGACGCTGACCGCGGCAGGGGTGAAGGCGATCGTGCACCCCGGCGGCTCGGTGCGCGACGACGAGGTGACCGCGGCGGCGGCCGAAGCCGGCATCACGCTGTACCTGACGGGGGCCCGGCACTTCGCCCACTAGGTCCGGGGTACTGCCCTGCCAAATGATGAGGTGGGCGTTCGGCCTTCTCTTTCCGTGATCAGGCCGGCGTGACCCAGGTGGTGATGTCGGCGTGCACCACCTCCACACCGGCCTTGTCGGTGATGCTCACCGGCACCACCACCTCCGCGCCTTCGTTGATCGCGGCGAAATCCGGTGGGTCCAGTCGGGCGGTGGCCCGCAACGAGGTCGTCGCCTTGGCCAGGTAGGCCACGTTCATCGCCTTGGGGATCCAGCGGTGGCTGCGCGGCACGGTGGCCTCCATCAACATCCCCATCGCCACTTCGGCGGCGTTGCAGGAGGCGATCGCGTGCACGGTGTGCAGGTGGTTGTAGACGAACGGCCACTTGGGCACCAGCACCTCGGCCAGTCCCGGTTCCATCCGGACCACGTGCGGCAGCACCGAGGCGAAGTAGGGGACCCGGGCCATCGCCGCAGCCGAGAACAGCCGGGTCCCGCCGGGGATACCCGCCAGTCGCCGCCATGCCCGATAAGTACTGGTAGATCCGGTCACGATGACCTATCTTACCGGCAAGTAAGGTGGAATGGCGGGTGGCTCCAGGGCTGTCGAATCCAGGCCTGCGGAGCGCGATCGCTGGGGATTTGGCCGCTGACCCGATCTGGGGCATACTATTCAGGTTCGCCTGCGCCGGGGTTGCCCCTGGCCGGGCATACGACCAGCGCCCACCCGGGCGCGTCCGGTCCCACTCTCGCCACACGGAGCTTTTTCACCGTGTACGAGACCGTGTGCGGGCGACACGCCCGACCGCGGGGACCGGTGGACCAGGACAGGTAAACAGCGGCGGCAGCGCCCAGCGCAGTGTCGACACGGACTCACGGGTCCGAAACAGGCGAGCTGGGGCACACAGGGTTCGAAACACGGACCCCCTTTGCAGGAGTGAGGTAGCAGAAGCGTGGCGGGACAAAAGATCCGCATCAGGCTCAAGGCCTACGACCACGAGGCGATTGACGCCTCGGCGCGCAAGATCGTTGAGACGGTCACCCGTACCGGTGCGTCTGTAGTCGGCCCGGTGCCGCTGCCGACCGAGAAGAACGTGTATTGCGTCATCCGGTCCCCGCACAAGTACAAGGACTCGCGGGAGCACTTCGAGATGCGCACCCACAAGCGGTTGATCGACATCCTCGATCCCACGCCGAAGACCGTTGACGCCTTGATGCGCATCGATCTGCCGGCCAGCGTCGACGTCAATATCCAATAGATCCCAGTAGGAAGCTACCGAAAACCATGGCACGCAAAGGTATTTTGGGTACCAAACTGGGCATGACGCAGGTGTTCGACGAGAACAACAAGGTCGTGCCGGTCACGGTCGTCAAGGCCGGACCCAACGTGGTGACCCGCATCCGTACCCCCGAGCGCGACGGCTACAGCGCCGTGCAGCTCGCCTACGGCGAGATCAGCCCCCGCAAGGTGAACAAGCCGCTCACCGGCCAGTACGCCGCCGCCGGAGTGAACCCCCGCCGTCACCTCGCCGAGCTGCGTCTCGACGACGAGGCCGCCGCAGCCGCCTACGAGGTCGGCCAGGAGCTGACCGCCGAGATCTTCCAGGACGGCAGCTACGTCGACGTCACCGGAACCTCCAAGGGCAAGGGCTACGCCGGCACCATGAAGCGGCACGGCTTCCGCGGCCAGGGCGCCGGTCACGGCGCTCAGGCTGTGCACCGTCGGCCGGGTTCGATCGGTGGCTGCTCGACCCCCGGCCGGGTGTTCAAGGGCACTCGGATGTCGGGCCGGATGGGCAGCGACCGCGTCACCACCCAGAACCTGGTGGTGCACAAGGTTGACGCCGAGAACGGTGTGCTGTTGATCAAGGGCGCCATTCCGGGCCGCAACGGTGGACTGGTTCTGGTCCGCAGCGCGATCAAAAAGGGTGAGAAGTAATGGCCGGCATCAAGATTGACGTCAAAGCTCCGGACGGCAAGTCCAGCGGCTCGGTTGAGCTGCCCGCCGAGCTGTTCGACGCTCCCGCCAACATCGCGCTCATGCACCAGGTGGTGATCGCTCAGTTGGCCGCGGCCCGTCAGGGTACGCACTCGACCAAGACCCGCGGTGAGGTCAGCGGCGGTGGCCGTAAGCCTTACCGGCAGAAGGGAACCGGCCGGGCCCGTCAGGGCTCGACCCGGGCGCCGCAGTTCACCGGTGGTGGCGTGGTGCACGGCCCCAAGCCGCGTGACTACAGCCAGCGCACCCCGAAGAAGATGATCGCCGCCGCCCTGCGCGGAGCGTTGTCGGACCGGGCGCGCAACGGCCGGATCCACGCGATCACCGAGCTGGTGAGCGGCCAGACCCCGTCGACCAAGAGCGCCAAGGAGTTCCTGGGCTCGATCACGGACCGCAAGCAGGTGCTGGTGGTCATCGGCCGGGCCGACGAGACGGGCGCCAAGAGCGTGCGCAACCTCCCGGGTGTGCACATCCTGTCCCCGGACCAGCTCAACACCCACGATGTGCTGCGTGCCGACGACGTGGTGTTCAGCGTCGAGGCCCTGAACTCCTACATCGAGGCTCACACTGCCAAAACCGAGGAGGTTTCGGCCTGATGGCGACCATCACCGATCCCCGCGACATCATCATCGCGCCGGTCATCTCCGAGAAGTCCTATGGGCTGATCGAGGACAACGTGTACACGTTCGTGGTGCACCCGGACTCGAACAAGACGCAGATCAAGATCGCGATCGAGAAGATCTTCGCGGTCAAGGTCTCGTCGGTGAACACCGCAAACCGGCCGGGCAAGCGCAAGCGGTCCCGCACCGGTTACGGCAAGCGCAAGGACACCAAGCGCGCCATCGTGACTCTGGCCCCCGGCAGCAAGCCGATCGACCTGTTCGCCGCACCGGCCTGACCGGAGTGAGAGAGAGATCTAACTGACATGGGAATCCGCAAGTACAAGCCGACGACCCCGGGTCGTCGCGGTGCCAGCGTCTCCGATTTCGCTGAGCTCACCCGCTCTCACCCGGAGAAGTCGCTGGTTCGGCCGCTGCACGGCCACGGTGGGCGTAACGCCCACGGCCGCATCACCACCCGGCACAAGGGTGGCGGTCACAAGCGTGCCTACCGCGTGATCGACTTCCGTCGTCACGACAAGGACGGCGTCAACGCCAAGGTCGCCCACATCGAGTACGACCCGAACCGCACCGCGCGTATTGCGCTGCTGCACTACCTGGACGGTGAGAAGCGCTACATCATCGCCCCGCAGGGTCTGTCTCAGGGCGACGTGGTGGAGTCGGGCGCCAACGCCGACATCAAGCCGGGCAACAACCTGCCGCTCCGCAACATCCCCGCCGGCACCCTGGTGCACGCGGTGGAGCTGCGCCCGGGCGGCGGCGCCAAGCTGGCCCGCTCGGCCGGGTCCAGCATCCAGCTGCTGGGTAAGGAAGGCGCCTACGCCTCGCTGCGTATGCCTTCCGGCGAAATCCGCCGTGTCGACGTGCGCTGCCGCGCCACCGTCGGTGAGGTGGGCAACGCCGAGCAGGCCAACATCAACTGGGGTAAAGCCGGCCGTATGCGGTGGAAGGGCAAGCGCCCGACCGTCCGTGGTGTCGTCATGAACCCGGTGGACCACCCGCACGGTGGTGGTGAGGGCAAGACCTCCGGCGGCCGGCACCCGGTCAGCCCGTGGGGTAAGCCGGAGGGTCGCACCCGCCGGCCGAACAAGCCCAGCGACAAGCTCATTGTCCGACGCCGGCGCACCGGCAAGAAGCGCTAGGAATCGGAGGGAAAGCGATGCCACGCAGCCTCAAGAAGGGTCCGTTCGTCGACGACCATCTGCTCAAGAAGGTCGACGTCCAGAACGAGAAGAACACCAAGCAGGTCATCAAGACCTGGTCGCGTCGGTCGACGATCATCCCGGACTTCATCGGGCACACGTTCGCCGTACACGATGGCCGCAAGCATGTTCCGGTATTCGTCACCGAGTCGATGGTCGGGCACAAGCTCGGCGAATTCGCTCCGACGCGCACCTTCAAGGGACACATCAAAGACGACCGGAAGGCTAAGCGCCGGTGAGTGCCACCACTGAATTTCCGTCCGCTGTCGCCAAGGCCCGCTTCGTGCGGGTTTCGGCCAGCAAAGCGCGCCGGGTGATCAACCTGGTCCGCGGCAAGTCGGTGTCCGACGCATTGGACATCCTGCGCTGGGCACCGCAGCAGGCCAGCCTGCCGGTGGCCAAGGTCATCGCCAGCGCTGCTGCCAACGCCCAGAACAACGACGGCCTGGACCCGTCCACCCTCGTGGTGGCCAGCGTCTACGCCGACGAGGGCCCGACCGCCAAGCGGATCAAGCCGCGCGCCCAGGGGCGTGCGTACCGGATCCGTCGGCGCACCAGCCACATCACGGTGGTGGTGGAGAGTCGGCCGTCCTCCGGTGGCGGCTCGGCGCAGTCCGCCAGCGCCGCACGGGCGCGGCGTGCGCAGGGCAGCAAGGCCGCCGCGACGGCGCCAGCCAAGAAGGCTTCGGCCGCCAAGGCGACCGAGAAGGCGCCGGCCAAGAAGGCTTCCGCGGCCAAGGCTGCCGAGAAGACGACTGAGAAAGCGGCGGCAAAGAAGGCGCCCGCCAAGAAGGCGGCAGCCAAGAAGGCGCCTGAGACGTCCGACGCGAAGGAGGGCTCGGAGTAATGGGCCAGAAGATCAACCCGCACGGCTTCCGGCTCGGGATCACCACCGACTGGAAGTCACGGTGGTACGCCGACAAGCAGTACGCGGACTACGTCAAGGAAGACGTGGCGATCCGCCGGCTGCTGTCGAGCGGTCTCGAGCGCGCCGGCATCGCCGACGTCGAGATCGAGCGCACCCGTGACCGGGTTCGCGTCGACATCCACACCGCGCGTCCGGGCATCGTCATCGGTCGCCGTGGCACCGAGGCCGACCGGATCCGTGCCGACCTGGAGAAGCTGACCGGCAAGCAGGTGCAGCTGAACATCCTCGAGGTCAAGAACCCCGAGTCGCAGGCGCAGCTGGTGGCCCAGGGCGTCGCCGAGCAGCTGAGCAACCGTGTGGCGTTCCGCCGCGCGATGCGCAAGGCGATCCAGTCGGCGATGCGTCAGCCCAACGTCAAGGGCATCCGGGTGCAGTGCTCGGGTCGTCTCGGCGGCGCTGAGATGAGCCGCTCGGAGTTCTACCGTGAAGGTCGGGTGCCGCTGCACACGCTGCGCGCCGACATCGACTACGGGCTGTACGAGGCGAAGACCACCTTCGGCCGGATCGGGGTGAAGGTCTGGATCTACAAGGGCGACATCGTCGGTGGCAAGCGCGAGCTGGCCGCTGCCGCACCGTCGGCCGACCGTCCGCGCCGCGAGCGCCCGTCGGGCACCCGCCCGCGCCGTAGCGGCGCCTCGGGTACCACCGCGACCAGCACCGACGCCGGGCGGGCCGCTGAGAGCACCGAGAACGCCGCTGCTGCGGAAACGGTCACCGAGACCGCTCCCGCCGCAGCGGAAACGCAGAGTACGGAGAGCTGATCATGTTGATTCCCCGTAAGGTCAAGCACCGCAAGCAGCACCACCCCAAGCAGCGGGGTATCGCCAGCGGCGGCACCTCGGTGACGTTCGGTGAGTACGGCATCCAGGCACTGGAGCACGCCTACGTCACCAACCGGCAGATCGAATCGGCTCGTATCGCCATCAACCGGCACATCAAGCGTGGCGGCAAGGTGTGGATCAACATCTTCCCGGACCGTCCGCTGACCAAGAAGCCTGCCGAAACCCGTATGGGTTCCGGTAAGGGTTCGCCCGAGTGGTGGGTCGCCAACGTCAAGCCGGGCCGGGTGCTGTTCGAACTGAGCTACCCCAACGAGGCCATCGCCCGCGCCGCACTGACCCGGGCGATCCACAAGTTGCCGATCAAGGCGCGCATTGTGACCCGAGAGGAGCAGTTCTGATGGCAGTGGGAGTTACCGCCGGCGAACTGCGCGAGCTTAGCGGCGACGAGCTTGTCGAGCAGCTGCGCGAGTCCAAAGAAGAGCTGTTTAACCTGCGTTTCCAGATGGCGACCGGGCAGCTCACCAACAACCGTCGGCTCCGCACGGTGCGCCATCAGATTGCGCGCATCTACACCGTGTTGCGCGAACGGGAACTGGGCCTGGCGCCCGCTCCCGCTGGTTCTGAAGGCGAGGCATCGTAATGGCACAGGCTGCAAAGGCTAACGCCGCGGACAAGGGTCCCAAGCACACCCCGCGCACTGACGTGGTGCGCGGCCGCCGCAAGACCCAGATCGGCTACGTGGTCAGCGACAAGATGGAGAAGACCATCGTCGTTGAGCTCGAGGACCGCGTGAAGCACCCGCTTTACGGCAAGATCATCCGGACCACCAAGAAGGTCAAGGCGCACGACGAGAACAACACGGCCGGCATCGGCGACCGCGTGTCGCTGATGGAGACCCGCCCGCTGTCGGCGTCGAAGCGCTGGCGCCTGGTGGAGATCCTGGAGAAGGCCAAGTAGTACACGCAGTGACGACAAAGCCCCGCGACCGGTGTCGCGGGGCTTGGTCGTTTCAGGGTTTGCTCGGCTCACGCCGGCACCTGGACCTGTTGCGGCGCAGCCGAACCGAGCGGAACCTGCAGCGAATCCTGGCTGTTGAGCACTCGAGCCGGCACCGCCAGGGTGCGTCGTGTCGGTGTCGGCAGACTGGTGCTCAAGGCCGTCAGTTGGCGCCCGTTGAGGCGGTTCAACCCGGCCGATGTGGATCGGCGCAGTCTGGTGGCGGTGTGGTAGCGCACCAGGACGGCGACGTCGGTGTGGCGCTGTCGCGGCGTCAGGCGCACCGTGACCGCGGTTGTGTCGGTGTCGGGCACCCACAGCTGCGCCAGATTCTCGGTGGAGATGTCGCGTGGCGACACCCAGAAAGTGGCCGCGAACTGCTTGGGCCCCTTGCGCTCTTTCTGCTTCAGGCGGCGGCGACGGCGGCGGATCCGGGTCGGGTGCAGCCCGGCCAGCACGGCCGCGTCGACGTGGTCGAATTCCTCGGCTGACAGGACTCGCGCATCCAGATGACGTTCGCACAGGTCGCGGGTCAGCCGTTCGGTGGCCGCGGCCAGGGTCGCCGCGACGGAGTCGCGAACCGCCACCGCCTCGGTGTTGCGCATCGGATCCATCCGCAAGATCAGCCAGTTGTCCGGTGGGGGCGAAGGTCCCGGCGCGTGCTCCGCGGCTGTGTCGCTGCTGTGTTCGTCACCGGAGGAGGCATCAGGGGAGTGGCACGTGCGCACTGACACGATGTCGATCCCGTCGAGGCGGACGTCGAACTGGCGCAGACCCGCGGCGACGACCTGAGCGGAAAGTTCGGGCACCGGTGCCGGGACACGGCGATGGCGCCCGATCGTCTCGGCCGCCGCGGCGGCTATGGCGATGACCGAGACCAGCTTCCCGCGGTGTTCACGTACTCCGACGACGTCGCGACTGTAGCGACGTCGGTGGTCGAAACCGGGTGTGCAGCCTTCGGTGAGAAGTGCCGCAGGAGTGGCGAAGCGATCGAGCAGCCGCGCCAGCACGATCGCCGTCAGGGGAACCCGGCGATGGGTGATCAACGCGGCCGTGGTGAGCACCGCGGCAAGACCCACCGCCGGCCACCAGGCTCGCTCGGCGGTGCCGAGCTGGGGCGGCCAATGACCGGCGACCCACAAGATGGCGATGTCGATCAGAAAAACCGTGGTCACGCGCAGCCACGACAGATCCAGTCCCAGCGAATGCTGCGCCCTCATCGGCGTATCCGTTTCATGGTTCCCCCCAGAACTGCATGAAGTATGCGGTGACCGGGCTACCCGTTCTGAGGCCGCGTCAAACCTCCCAATCCGGCGATCCTGCCCGAGGCGGTGCAACCGAGCATCGCCGGACGCGCGGGCGGCCTACGGCATCAAACGCTGCCGGGCGGTCACCGGGCCGGTAGTGTCTCATCGGATCCGGCGGACGACAAACGGAGTGATGCATGGTGGAATTCACGGGCAAGGTAAGTCTCGACATCCGGGATTCCGAACCCGACTGGGGACCCTTCGCAGCGCCAACCGCCCCCGAGGGCGCACCCAACGTGCTGTACCTGGTGTGGGACGACACCGGCATCGCCACCTGGGACTGCTTCGGCGGGCTGGTGGAGATGCCCACGATGAGCCGGATCGCCGAGCGCGGCGTCCGGCTGTCCCAGTTCCACACCACCGCCCTGTGTTCTCCGACCAGGGCCTCGTTGCTGACCGGGCGGAACGCGACCAGCGTCGGCATGGCCACCATCGAAGAGTTCACCGACGGCTTCCCCAACTGCAGCGGACGCATCCCCTTCGAAACCGCCCTGCTCAGTGAGGTTCTCGCCGAACAGGGCTGGAACACCTTCTGTGTGGGCAAGTGGCACCTGACCCCGCTGGAAGAGTCCAACATGGCCGCCACTCGGCGGCACTGGCCCACCCAGCGTGGCTTCGAACGGTTCTACGGGTTCATGGGCGGCGAGACCAACCAGTGGTACCCCGATCTGGTTTACGACAACCACCCGGTGGAGCCGCCCGCCACGCCGGAGGACGGCTACCACCTGTCGAAGGACATCGCCGACCGCACAATCGAATTCATCCGCGATGCGCAGACCATCGCGCCCGGCAAGCCCTGGTTCGGCTACGTCTGCCCGGGCGCCGGCCACGCCCCGCACCATGTGTTCACCGAATGGGCAGACCGCTACGCCGGGCGCTTCGACATGGGCTACGAGAAGTATCGCGAGATCGTGCTGGAGAACCAGAAGAAGCTGGGGCTGGTGCCGCAGGACACCGAGCTCACCGAGGTCAACCCCTACGCCGGCGTCACCAGTGCCGACGGCCAGCCCTGGCCGTTGCTGGACATGGTCCGTCCGTGGGACAGCCTCGATGACTCCGAGAAGCGTCTGTTCGCCCGGATGGCGGAAGTGTTCGCGGGCTTCCAGACCTACACCGACGCCCAGATCGGGCGGATCCTGGACTACCTGGAGGAGTCCGGGCAACTGGACAACACCATCGTCGTGGTGATCTCCGACAACGGGGCCAGCGGCGAGGGGGGACCGAACGGATCACCCAACGAGAACAAGTTCTTCAACGGTTACCTCGACTCGGTCGAAGAGGCGATGAAACTTTTCGATCAACTGGGTGGTCCGGAGACCTACAACCACTACCCGGTCGGCTGGGCGATGGCATTCAACACGCCCTACAAGCTCTACAAGCGCTACGCCTCCCATGAGGGCGGCATCGCCGATCCCGCGATCGTCAGCTGGCCCAACGGAATCCCCGCGCGTGGCGAGATTCGGGACAACTATGTCAACGTCAGCGACGTGACCCCGACGGTCTACGACCTGATCGGCATCACGCCGCCGGAGACCGTGCGCGGTGTCGCCCAGCGACCGCTGGAAGGCGTGAGCTTCAAAGCGGCGCTGCTTGATCCGGCCGCCGACACCGGAAAGAACACCCAGTTCTACACCATGCTGGGCACCCGCGGAATCTGGCACCGAGGCTGGTTCGCCAACACGGTGCATGCGGCGACCCCGTCGGGCTGGAGTCATTTCGATGACGACCGGTGGGAGCTTTACCACCTCGCCGAGGACCGCAGTCAGTCTCGTGACCTGGCCGCAGAACACCCCGAGAAGCTCGCCGAGCTTCAGGCGCTGTGGTTCGCCGAGGCACAGAAGTACAACGGCCTGCCGTTGGCGGACTTGAACATCTTCGAGATGACCACTCGGCAGCGGCCCTACCTGGCAGGCGACCGAACCAGCTACACCTATTACCCCAACACCGCCGAGGTGCCGTTGGGGGCGTGCGTGGAGCTTCGCGGCCGGTCATTCTCGGTATTGGCCACGGTCACGGTGGATTCGGCCGCGGCGGAGGGACTGTTGTTCAAGCAGGGCGCCCGGCACGGCGGGCATGCGCTGTTCGTCCAGGACGGCAGACTGCACTACGTCTACAACTTCCTCGGCGAGCGCGAGCAGTGGCTGTCTTCGCCCGGTCCGGTTCCGGTGGGGCACCACATTTTCGGTGTCCGGTTCGATCGCACCGGAACGGTCGAGGGCAGTCACACGCCGGTCGGCGATGCGTCGTTGTACATCGATGACGAGGTGGTCGCCACCCTGCCCGGCATGGTCGCCCAACCGGGCGCCTTCGCGCTGGCGGGCGGCGGTGTCAGCGTGGGGCGCAATACCGGCCAGGCGGTGTCGTCGGCCTACCGTGCGCCGTTCCCCTTCACCGGCGGAACCATCGGTGAGGTGGCCGTGGACGTCAGCGGCGAACCGTACCTGGATGTGAAAAGAGAGATCGCGGCTGCGTTTTCGCGAGATTGACATGACGCTGACGGACCTCGTCGAGATCCCGGCCGGAGTGTTCCGGATGGGCTCGACGAGTTTCTATCCCGAAGAGGCGCCTATTCACACGGTGGCGGTGCAGTCGTTCGCGCTGGAACGGCATCCGGTGACCAATGCGCAGTACGCCGCATTCGTCGCCGCAACCGGCTATGTGACCCTGGCCGAGCAGGCACTCGATCCCGCACTGTACGGCGACGTCGAACCGGGCGCCCTGGTGTTTCATCCCCCCGACGGGCCGGTCGACCTGCGCGACTGGCGGCAGTGGTGGAGGTGGATCCCCGGCACCAGCTGGCGGCACCCACTGGGGCCGGGCAGCACCGTCGCGGACAAGCCGGACCACCCGGTGGTCCAGGTGGCCTATCCCGACGCGGCGGCGTATGCCCGGTGGGCGGGGCGGCGACTGCCGACCGAAGCCGAATGGGAGTACGCCGCCCGGGCCGGGAGCACGAGCACCTATGCGTGGGGCGAGGACGAGAAGCCGGGTGGGGTGTTGATGGCCAACACCTGGCAGGGCGACTTTCCCCATCGCAACGACGGTGCCTCGGGCTGGACCGGGGCCTCGCCGGTGGGAACATTTCCGCCGAACGCGTGGGGGCTGGTCGACATGATCGGCAACGTCTGGGAGTGGACGGCCACCGAGTTCTCGGCCCACCATCGCCTGGACGCGCCGCCGAAGTCCTGCTGCGCGCCGACCGGGCCGGCCCGCCCGGACATCAGTCAGACCCTCAAGGGCGGATCGCATCTGTGTGCGCCGGAGTACTGCCATCGCTATCGTCCCGCGGCCCGGTCCCCGCAGTCGCAGGACACCGCCACGAGCCATATCGGCTTCCGGTGCGCCATCGATTAGCCGGCTGGGCACGCCCGCTTCGTGCGGTTAGGTTGCATCTCGACCAGCAATTTGGAGTCTGGCGAGGCGTCACCTAGACTTCAGGGGTTGCCGTGAGCAGACCTCGGCCAGCGAATGTTGGCCCTGCGTGCTCATCGGCTCCGTTAGAACTGCAAGACCCACGCACGTCCGGGGAGACTCCGGCTGGTACCGCCATGCCGCGCGTCGCCCCGATTATCTAGGAGATCTGGTGATTCAGCAGGAATCGCGATTGAAGGTCGCCGACAACACCGGCGCCAAGGAGATCTTGTGCATCCGGGTGCTCGGCGGCTCGTCGCGGCGTTACGCCGGCATCGGTGATGTCATCGTCGCGACCGTCAAAGACGCCATCCCGGGCGGCAACGTCAAGCGGGGTGATGTCGTCAAGGCCGTCGTGGTGCGCACCGTCAAGGAGCGTCGCCGCGCCGACGGCAGCTACATCAAGTTCGACGAGAACGCGGCCGTCATCATCAAGGCCGACAACGACCCGCGCGGAACCCGCATCTTCGGGCCGGTCGGCCGTGAACTGCGCGAGAAGAAGTTTATGAAGATCGTCTCGCTGGCACCGGAGGTGTTGTAGATGAAGGTCCACAAGGGCGACACCGTCCTGGTCATCGCCGGTAAGGACAAGGGCGCCAAGGGCAAGGTCCTGCAGGCATACCCCGCCCGCAACCGAGTACTGGTCCAGGGCGTCAACCGGATCAAGAAGCACGTCGCGAACTCGGCCAACCAGGCCGGTGCCTCCTCGGGCGGGATCGTCACGCAGGAGGCCCCGATCCACGTCTCGAACGTGATGGTCGTCGACTCTGACGGAAAGCCCACCCGGATCGGTTACCGGGTGGACGCCGAGTCCGGCAAGAAGGTTCGCGTCTCCAAGCGCAACGGCAAGGACATCTAGAGATGACGACTGCAGAGAAGACCCAGCCTCGGCTGAAGGTGCGCTACCGCGAAGAGATCCGCGACGCGCTCAACAAAGAGTTCAACTACGCCAACGTGATGCAGATCCCGGGCGTGGTGAAGGTCGTGGTGAACATGGGTGTCGGCGAAGCCGCCCGGGACGCCAAACTGATCAACAACGCGGTCAACGACCTGGCCGCGATCACCGGCCAGAAGCCGGAGATCCGCAAGGCCCGCCTGTCCATCGCACAGTTCAAGCTGCGCGAGGGCATGCCGATCGGCGCCCGGGTCACCCTGCGCGGTGACCGGATGTGGGAGTTCCTGGACCGGCTCACCTCGATTGCTCTGCCGCGTATCCGCGACTTCCGCGGGCTGTCGGCCAAGCAGTTCGACGGTTCCGGCAACTACACCTTCGGGCTGGCCGAGCAGTCGATGTTCCATGAGATCGACGTGGACTCCATCGACCGCCCGCGGGGGATGAACATCACCGTCGTCACTTCGGCGACCAACGACGACGAAGGACGAGCGCTGCTGCGGGCTCTCGGCTTTCCGTTCAAGGAGAACTGACCATGGCTAAGAAGGCGTTGGTTATCAAGGCCGCCCGCAAACCCAAGTTCGCGGTGCGCGCCTACACCCGCTGCAACAAGTGCGGCCGCCCGCGCGCGGTGCTCCGGAAGTTCGGCCTGTGCCGAATCTGCCTGCGCGAAATGGCGCACGCCGGCGAGCTGCCCGGTGTGCAGAAGAGCAGCTGGTGAGGGTGGAGGAGCAGCCTAAATGACTATGACGGATCCCATCGCGGACTTCCTGACCCGTCTGCGTAACGCCAACTCGGCGTACCACGACGAGGTGACCCTGCCGCACTCGAAGATCAAGGCGAACATCGCCGAGATCCTCAAGCGCGAGGGATACATCACCGACTACCACGTCGAAGACGCCCGAGTGGGCAAGGCGCTGGTGGTCAACCTCAAGTACGGCCCGAACCGGGAGCGCAGCCTCGCCGGTCTGCGCCGGGTGTCCAAGCCGGGCCTGCGGGTCTATGCAAAGTCGACCAACCTGCCCCGGGTGCTCGGTGGCCTGGGCGTGGCGATCATCTCCACGTCCTCAGGTCTGCTGACCGACCGTCAGGCGGCCAGGCAGGGCGTGGGCGGCGAAGTCCTCGCGTACGTGTGGTGAGGGAGTAGCAGACATGTCGCGTATTGGTAAGCAGCCGGTCCCGGTTCCCGCCGGGGTCGACGTGACCATCGATGGTCAGAACGTATCGGTCAAGGGACCCAAGGGCACCCTGGAGCTCACCGTTGCGGAGCCGATCGCCGTCATTCGCAACGACGACGGCGCCCTCGTGGTGAGCCGGCCCGACGACGACCGGCGCAACCGGTCGTTGCACGGCCTGAGCCGCACCCTGTTGGCCAACCTGGTCACCGGTGTGTCGGAGGGCTACGTCCGCAAGATGGAGATCTTCGGCGTCGGCTACCGCGTCGCGCTCAAGGGCAGCGACCTGGAGTTCGCGCTGGGCTACAGCCACCCGGTGCTGATCAAGGCTCCGGAGGGCATCACCTTCGCGGTGGAGACGCCCACCAAGTTCTCGGTCTCGGGCATCGACAAGCAGAAGGTCGGCCAGATCTCGGCGAACATCCGCCGTCTGCGCCGCCCCGACCCCTACAAGGGCAAGGGCGTGCGCTACGAGGGTGAGCAGGTTCGCCGCAAGGTCGGAAAGACAGGTAAGTAGCGATGGCGCAATCACAGACAGGCACCCCGGACCGCAAGCCCGTCGGGCAGAACATCTCCGAGGTTCGCCGTGCGCACCGGATTCGTCGGCACGCGCGCCTGCGCAAGAAGGTGGCCGGCACCCCCGAGCGTCCGCGCTTGGTCGTCCACCGCTCCGCGCGGCACATCCACGTCCAGTTGGTCGACGACCTCGCTGGTCACACGCTGGCCGCGGCGTCCTCGATCGAGGCCGACGTGCGGGGTGTGGACGGCGACAAGAAGGCCCACAGTGTGCGGGTCGGCCAACTGATCGCCGAGCGCGCCAAGGCCGCCGGCGTGCAGAACGTGGTGTTCGACCGCGGTGGCTACACCTACGGTGGACGTATCGCGGCGCTCGCCGACGCGGCACGTGAGGGCGGATTGAACTTCTGATGACTGACTTGACGATGACTGGAAGGACCGCATGATGGCGGAGCAGCCGACAGGGGCCTCCTCGGCAGGTCCCGACACGGGCAGTGCCCCCCGCAGCGACGGGCGCGACAACCGTGACAACCGCGGTGGACGGGGCGGCCGCGACGGCGGCCGTGGCGGCCGCGACAACCGGGACGGCGACAAGAGCAACTACCTGGAGCGCGTCGTCGCGATCAACCGGGTGTCCAAGGTGGTCAAGGGTGGCCGCCGGTTCAGCTTCACCGCATTGGTGATCGTCGGCGACGGCCACGGCCTGGTGGGCGTCGGCTACGGCAAGGCCAAGGAAGTGCCCGCCGCGATCGCCAAGGGTGTGGAGGAGGCCCGCAAGGGCTTCTTCCGGGTGCCGCTGATCGGTGGCACCATCACCCACCCGGTGCAGGGCGAAGCCGCCGCCGGTGTGGTGTTCCTGCGCCCGGCCAGCCCGGGTACCGGTGTCATCGCCGGCGGCGCGGTGCGTGCCGTGCTGGAATGTGCAGGCGTGCACGACATCCTGTCCAAGTCGCTGGGCAGCGACAACGCGATCAACGTGGTGCACGCCACGGTGGCCGCGCTGAAGATGCTGCAGCGTCCCGAAGAGGTGGCGGCCCGTCGTGGCCTGCCCATCGAAGACGTTGCGCCGGCCGCGATGCTCAAGGCTCGTCGCGAGAGCGAAGCTCTGGCTGCCGCCGCGGCGCGGGAAGGCACGGCGTAATCATGGCTAACCTGAAGATCACCCAGGTCCGCGGCACCATCGGTGCGCGTTGGAAGCAGCGCGAGAGCCTGCGCACCCTGGGCCTGCGCAAGATCCGCCAATCGGTGGTGCGTGAGGACAACCCGCAGACCCGTGGGCTGATCCGGGTTGTTCACCACCTCGTGCAAGTGGAGGAAGCAGAATGACCATCAAGCTGCACGACCTGCGCCCCGCGCCCGGGTCGAACACCAAGAAGACCCGCGTCGGTCGTGGTGAGGGCTCCAAGGGTAAGACCGCGGGTCGCGGCACCAAGGGCACCAAGGCACGCAAGAACGTGCCGGTCCGGTTCGAGGGTGGGCAGATGCCGATCCACATGCGGCTGCCCAAGCTGAAGGGCTTCCGTAACCGGTTCCGCACCGAGTATGAGGTCGTCAACGTCGGCGACATCAACCGGCTGTTCCCCGAGGGCGGCACCATCGGCCTCGACGAGCTGGTCGCCAAGGGCGCCGTCCGGAAGAACACGCTGGTCAAGGTGCTCGGTGACGGCAAGCTGACGGTCAAGGCCGACGTCACCGCCCACAAGTTCAGCGGCAGCGCGAAGGACAAGATCACCGCAGCCGGCGGCACCGCCACCGAGCTGTAGGGTTCGCCCCCCGCACAAGCAGCAACAGAATCGCACCCCACCTCCTCGGTGGGGTGCGATTCTGCGTCTGGCGGCCGTCTCGCAGGCCGACGGTAGGCTCGAAATCATGTTCTCCCTGCTGACCGGCGTGCCCGGCCTGGATGACCTGCGCGGCGTCGCCCGCCGCATCGACACCGCCCGGCACCACGGTGTGCCCGACGGCGTCATCCTCGAACTCGACCTGCAGGAACTGCCCCACGAGACCGGGGCCTTCGATCCGCTGGCCCTGATCCGATCCGGCGGGCGGCCGCCGGTGCTGCGTGATGTGGTGGCCGCCATCCACCGTGCGGCCGAAGATCCACGGGTCGCCGGCCTGATCGCACGCGTGCAGCTGTCGTCGGCGGCCGCCGGGCCGGTACAGGAGCTGCGGGCGGCGATCGCCGACTTTGCCGCCGTCAAACCAACATTGGCGTGGGCAGAAACCTACCCGGGCACGCTGTCCTACTACCTGGCTTCGGCCTTCGGCGAAGTCTGGATGCAGCCGTCCGGGACGGTGGGGCTGATCGGTTTCGCCACCAACGCGACCTTCCTGCGCACTGCGCTGGGCAAGGCCGGCATCGAGGCGCAGTTCGTGGCCCGGGGTGAATACAAGTCGGCGGCCAACCTGTTCACCCAGGATTCCTACACCGACGCGCACCGCGAGGCCGACACCGCGCTGGTGCAGAGCCTGCACGCACAGGTGCGCGCCGCCGTCGCCGAATCCCGCAAGCTCGATGCCGATGTCGTCGACGCGCTGGCCGACCGGGCACCACTGCTGCGCGACGACGCAGTCCAGGCGGGTCTGATCGACCGGATCGGATTCCGCGACGAGGCCTATGACCGGATCGCCGAGCTGGCCGGCGCCGAGGGCGCCACGGGCGCCGACGACGACGGTGCGCCTCCGCGCCTGTACCTGGGGCGCTATGCCCACGCCACGGCTGAGTCAGGACCCACGCTGCCCGGACGCAAGGCCAAACCGGCAATAGCGGTGGTGACGGTGTCCGGGGCAATCGTCAGCGGCTCCGGCGGGCCGCAGTTGTCGCCGCTGGGCAACCGCAACGTCGGCGGCGACACGATTGCCGCGGCGCTGCGCGAGGCCGCCGCCGATGATGCGGTGGCCGCGATCGTGTTGCGGGTGGACAGTCCCGGTGGTTCGGTCACCGGGTCTGAAACCATCTGGCGAGCAGTGCAGCAGGCCCGCGCAGCGGGCAAGCCGGTGGTGGCCTCGATGGGGGCGGTCGCGGCGTCCGGCGGTTACTACATCTCCGCCGGCACCGACACCATTGTGGCCAACCCGGCCACCATCACCGGATCCATCGGGGTGGTGACCGGAAAGCTGGTCGCCCGTGCGCTCAAGGACCGCCTCGGGGTGGGGACGGACTCGGTGCGCACCGGTGCCAACGCCGACGCCTGGTCGATCAACGCCCCGTTCACCGCCGAGCAGCAAGATCAGGTCGAGACCGAAGCCGATCTGTTCTACAACGACTTCGTGGCCCGGGTGGCGCAGGGCCGCAACATGTCCACCGATGCGGTGGATGCGGTGGCGCGTGGGCGAGTGTGGACCGGCGCCGACGCTGCCGAGCGGGGGTTGGTCGATGAGCTGGGCGGGCTGCGCACTGCGGTGCGCCGCGCCAAGGTACTGGCCGGCCTCGACCCGGAAGCTGCGGTCCGCACCGTTTCCTACCCCGGTTCGTCGTTCTGGGAGTTCGTCCGGCCGCGTCAGTCGTCGCAGCCGGCGGCGGCGCTGTCCGATGCCGTCGGCGCCCTGCTGGTGCGGTCGGTGACCGGGCTGGTCGACCAGCTCGACCGCTCCGTCAACGGTGCGCAGGTGCTGTGGCTGGGGGAGTCGCGCTGGTGACGTGCGGTTGACCTTTCAGGACTGCAGCCGGGCACCCAGCACGTCGCGGAACAAGGCCTGGCGCAGCGCGAGTTCGCGAGGATCGCTGTAGAGGTGAAAGCCCAGGCGGTTCATCACGTAGGCGTAACCGATTCCGGTGTCGGGGTCGGCGAATCCGAAAGAGCCACCGAAACCCGGCGTGCCATAAGCCCTGTCCGAGGACCCGAAGGCCGAGCCGAACGCCGGCTTGGACAGCCCCAGTGAGAACACCACCTCGACGCCCAGCACCTTGTCGCGTTCCCCCCGAGATGGCGGTGCCGGCATCGCCGCAAGCTCGTCGTGCACTCCGGGGCTCAGCGGTAAGGCCGGATCCGCGGTCGCTGCGGCGCCGTAGAGCCGCGCGATCGCCGAAGCAGAACCGATCCCGTTGGCCGATGGGATCTCCACGGTGCGCACGTCGTCGCGGTCGTAGTCTCCGTCCCAGGGTTTGATGTCGCGTGGCATGGAGCTGGCTCGTCCCAGCAGACCGAACGGGTTGAACGCCGCCGCCACCAGGGCCGGGGGCATCACATTGAGATGCAGCAGGGTTTCGGCGCGCTTCCACTGGTGCAGCAGTGCCACGTGATCGCGGGTCACCGAACTCGGCAGGCCGATGTGCAGGTTCAGGCCGAGGGGCCGCGCGATCTCGTCGGCGAAGAACCGGCCCAGGGTTCGACCCGCCGGGTCGGTACGACGGATCAGTTCGGATTCGTACCAGCCCAACGTGATCGCGTGATACCCGTGTCGGGTGCCGGGGGCCCAGAGCGGCTTCTGGGCGGCGAGCATGGGCGCCAGCCGATCCGGGACGGCGACGTCGGCCAGCTTGGGTGCGGGCTTCAGCGAGCTCAGGCCGGCCTGATGACCCAGCAGCTGGCGGACCGTGATGTCGCCTTTGCCGGCCTGGCCGAACTCCGGCCAGTGGGTTGCCACCTTGTCGTCGTACCCGAACAGTCCCCGCGAGACCGCCAGCGCCACGGTCAGGGCCGCCACGCCTTTGGTGCTGGAGAAGACGTTGACCATGGTGTCGCGCTGCCAGGGTTCACGGGCGCCACCGTCGCGGTAGCCGCCCCACAGGTCAACCACTTTGACTCCGTCGCGGTACACCGAGACCGCGGCGCCCACCTCACGGCCGCGGGCGAAGTTGGCCCGGAACGCATCGGCGACCTTGCCGTAGCCCGCATCGACGTCGCCGCCGATCAGATCGGGGGGAACGTCGACCTTGAGCGCCATGGGGTGGTTATACCGTCGCTGGTCACCCCGCTATCGCCGAATGGCGATTTCGCCCGAAACACCGGTTGCGAGGCTCAGGTGCGAATCGCCTCGATGGCAACCGAATTACGCAGCCGGGCCACGATCTCACCGTCGGGGAAGGTGCGGCCGTAGTCGGCGAACACGGTCTCTCGGCCACGCTCGCGCACCTGCCACCCACGCTCGGTCAGATATTGCCCGACCGGGTTTCGCTCGCCGGAGTACACCAGGGTGGCGATGTCGAGATCCAGGCCCTGGTCGGCGAAGCGCTGTCCCAGTGACTGGTTCGAGGCGCCCAGCGCCGCCGCGCCGTCGGGGTGGTATTCGGTGGCCACCCGGCTACCGGGGGCGCTCAATGCGGTGATGTGGTCGAACAGCCGGTCCTGCGCATCCGGCGGCAGATAGACGAGCAGGCCCTCGGCGCTCCACGCGGTGGGTTTCGTCTCATCAAAACCGCTGGCGCGCAATGCAGCCGGCCAGTCGTCGCGCAGATCGACGGCCACGGCGCGGCGGACGGCGGTAGGCCGGGCTCCCAAGCCGGCCAGCGTTGCCGACTTGAACTCGATCACATCCGGCTGGTCGATTTCGAAGACCACACTTCCCGGCGGCCAACCCAGCCGGTAGGCCCGCGAGTCCAGTCCGGCGGCCAGGATGACCGACTGCCGGACGCCGGCGTCCGCGGCCTGCAGAAAGAAGTCGTCGAAGAACCGGGTGCGTACTGCCATCACGGCGGTCATCGGGCCGGCCGCGGACTCGGCCTCCGCGGCCACCTCCGGGTCCAGCGTGCCGTCGACCAGCCTGGTGAAGAAGTCGATCCCGACCGCGCGCACCAGGGGCGCCGCGAAAGGGTCGGAGATGAGCGGATTCGCTTCCGCGGAGGCCAGCGCGCGGGCGGCGGCGACCATGGTGGCGGTGGTGCCCACGCTGGAAGCCAGGTCCCAGCTGTCGTTCTCGGTGCGTGCCATGGTGCTCAGCCCCGAACCGCGCTGATGTAGGCCAGCTTGCCGAAGCCGGGCTCATCGTCGATATCCAGCGGTGGCAGCCCGTACTGGGCGAACAGTGCGCTGACGTCGTGACTGTCGACGCGCCAGTCGTGGCCGGCCAGATAGCTGCCGGCTTCGTTGCGGTCCCCGAAATAGAGCAGCTCGGCCATGTCGATGTCGACCCCGTGGCTGCGCATCCGCTCCGCGGCTTCCCGCATGCGCGCTCGGGCCTGTTCTTCGGTGTCCGCGTCGAGCCCCGGGTTGCTCTCGGTGGCGAGCCGGCTGCCGGGCGCGCTCAATGCGGTGACGGTGTCGAGCAGCCGGTCCTGTGCGTCCGGGGGCAGGTAGCCCAGCAGTCCCTCAGCGCTCCAGGCGGTCGGCAGGGCGGGGTCGAAGCCTGCCGCCCGCAGCGCCGCCGGCCAGTTCTCGCGCAGGTCGACCGAGACGGTCCGCCGGTCGGCGGTGGGCTGTGCACCCTGCTCGCCCAGCACCCGGGTCTTGAACTCGATGACCTCCGGCTGGTCAACCTCATAGACGACGGTGCCCGCCGGCCAGTCCAGCCGGTAGGCGCGCGAGTCCAGCCCGGAGGCCAGGATGACGACCTGGCGGATGCCTGCGGCGCCCGCCTCGACGAAGAAGTCGTCGAAGAATCGGGTGCGGGCGGCCATGCTGTCGGCCATCCGGGCCAGGTCCATCGGGGCCTGGTCGCCGAAGTCGTCCGGTCCGATCTCACCGCTGGCCAATTTGGTGAACAGATCCAGGCCCACGGCGCGCACCAGCGGTTCGGCAAACGGGTCATCGATCAGGTGATGATCTGCTCTGCTGGCGATCGCACGGCCCACGGCCACGCCCGTGGCGGTGATACCCACGCTGGAGGCCAGGTCCCAGGTGTCGTTGTCGGTACGTGCCATAGGTGCGCACTCCTGTCTGTCTATCTGGCTGCCGGGCGAGCGCCGCCGGGGAACATAGTTAGTGCATTTAACGAGCCATCGATGACTCTACGCCGCTACGCTGATCGAAGCCTGGCAGTGCCGCCAACGCCCGCCCGGTCCGTGGTGCGCAGCTGTTACTCTCGTAGACTGCTGACGCGCTTAGGACTCGCGTGGCCTCGTCGTGATCGGCCGGCACGTGGACGCGAAAACGCAGGACTAACCCAGGACTAACCGGGGCTGGGACAGAACAGCCCATTGGAACGCCGCGACCGGACCTCGGCTGCGCAGGAGGAGAAGAGTGTTCTCGGCTTTCATCTCATCACTGCGGACTGTCGACCTGAGGCGCAAGATCCTGTTCGCGCTGGGCATCATTGTGGTGTACCGGCTGGGAGCCGCGATCCCGTCGCCCGGCGTCGACTACCAGAACGTCCAGCAGTGCATCAAGGAAGTCAGCGGTGGCGACGCCGCGCAGGTGTACTCCCTGATCAACCTGTTCTCCGGCGGCGCACTGCTGCAGCTGACGGTGTTCGCCATCGGCGTGATGCCCTACATCACCGCCAGCATCATCGTGCAGCTGCTCACCGTGGTGATCCCGCGTTTCGAGGAGCTGCGTAAAGAAGGCCAGTCCGGCCAGAACAAGATGACGCAGTACACCCGCTACCTGACGGTCGCGCTGGCCGTACTGCAGGCCACCAGCATCGTGGCGCTGGCCGCCAACGGTGGACTGCTGCAGACCTGCAGCCTGCGCCACGACATCATTTCCGACCACAGCATCTTCACCCTGCTGGTGATCGTGCTGGTGATGACCTCCGGCGCGGTGCTGGTGATGTGGCTCGGTGAGCTCATCACCGAGCGCGGCATCGGCAACGGCATGTCGCTGCTGATCTTCGTCGGTATCGCCGCCCGCATCCCGATCGAGGGCAAGACCATCCTCGACTCTCGCGGCGGCGTGGTGTTCACCATGGTCTGCCTGGCCGCGCTGGTCATCGTGGTCGGCGTGGTCTTCGTCGAGCAGGGCCAGCGCCGTATCCCGGTGCAGTACGCCAAGCGCATGGTGGGCCGGCGCATGTACGGCGGCACGTCGACGTATCTGCCCCTGAAGGTCAACCAGGCCGGCGTCATCCCGGTCATCTTCGCCTCGTCGCTGATCTACATCCCGCAGCTGATCACCCAGTTGGTACGCAGTGGCAGCGGGCCCGGTAACAGCTGGTGGGACAAATTCGTCAGCACCTACCTGTCCGACCCGTCCAACATGGTCTACATCGCGCTGTACTTCGGCATGATCATCTTCTTCACGTACTTCTACGTGTCGATCACGTTCAATCCCGACGAGCGGGCCGACGAGATGAAGAAGTTCGGCGGCTTCATTCCGGGCATCCGGCCGGGACGCCCGACCGCGGATTACCTGCGCTATGTGCTCAGCCGGATCACGCTGCCCGGCTCCATCTACCTTGGTGTCATCTCGGTATTGCCCAACCTGTTCCTGCAGATGGGCAACTCGGGCACCGTTCAGAACCTGCCGTTCGGTGGCACCGCGGTTCTGATCATGATCGGCGTCGGTCTGGACACGGTGAAGCAGATCGAGAGCCAGCTCATGCAGCGCAACTACGAAGGGTTCCTCAAGTGAGAGTCGTACTGCTGGGACCGCCGGGGGCCGGCAAGGGCACCCAGGCCGTGAAGCTGGCGGAAAAGCTGGGCGTCCCGCAGATCTCCACCGGCGATCTGTTCCGCCACAACATCGCCGAGGGCACCGAGCTGGGCAAGCAGGCCAAGCAGTACCTCGATGCGGGCGACCTGGTGCCGCCGGAGCTGACCAACGCGCTGGTCGAGGACCGGATCGACCAGCCCGACGCCGCAAACGGGTTCATCCTGGACGGCTACCCCCGCTCGGTGGAGCAGGCCGAGGCGCTGCACACCATGCTGGAGCGCCGCCAGACCAAACTGGATGCCGTGCTCGAGTTCCGCGTCACCGAGAGCGAGCTGCTCAAGCGGCTCAAGGAACGTGGGCGCGCCGACGACACCGCCGAAGTCATCCACAACCGCATGACGGTCTACCGCGAGGAGACCACGCCGCTGCTGGACTACTACCAGGACGAGCACGACCTGCACGTCGTGGACGCGCTTGGCACGCCCGATGAGGTGTTCGCCCGGGCCCTGAACGCCCTGGGACAGTAGTGGTCGGGTGGGCGAAGCGGCGCAAGGCCGTGCCGTCTCGCAGCCCGGGTGAGCTCGACGCGATGGCTGCGGCGGGCGCCGTCGTCGCCGCAGCGCTGGCCGCGGTCCGTGAAGCTGCGGTCGCTGGAGTCTCCACCCTGCAACTCGACGAGATCGCCGAATCGGTGATCCGGGACGCGGGCGCCACGCCATCGTTCCTGGGCTACCACGGGTTCCCGGCGTCGATCTGCAGCTCGGTCAACGACCGGGTGGTGCACGGTATCCCGACGGCGGCCGAGGTGCTGGCCGAGGGTGACCTGGTGTCCATCGACTGCGGGGCGATCCTGGACGGCTGGCACGGTGATGCCGCGGTCACGTTCGGGATCGGAACCGTGAGCGCCGCCGACCAAGACCTGTCCGCGGCCACCCGGCAGGCGATGGAGGCAGGAATCGCGGCGATGGTGGTGGGCAACCGCCTCAGCGACGTGTCGCACGCGATCGAAATGGGCGCCCGCGCCGCCTCGACGCAGTTCAAGCGCTCCTTCGGCATCGTCGCGGGTTACGGCGGTCACGGTATCGGCCGCCAGATGCACATGGACCCCTTCCTGCCCAACGAGGGAGCCCCGGGTCGCGGACCGCTGCTGGTGGCGGGCTCGGTGCTGGCCATCGAGCCGATGCTGACCCTGGGAACCGACCAGACGGTGATCCTCGAAGACGAGTGGACCGTGGTCACCGCCGACGGGTCACGCGCCGCGCACTGGGAGCATAGCGTCGCGGTGACCGAGGACGGGCCCAGGATTCTGACCAGCCCGGCCGGCTGACCGTAGCGGCCGTCGGCCGACCGGTGGGGGAATGAACCAAACTCCGCGCTGAACCGTGTCATGAAGGTGCGAGCCTCGAGCGCGCCATCAGCCTTACGCATCCTGGTAGTCGGCGCAGGCGTTGCGGGGCTTTCCCTTGCTCGCGGGCTGCTGCGGGACGGGCACGACGTCACCGTCTTCGAGCGGCGGCCACAGCTTCAGCCCGGCGGCGGCGCCGTGACGATCTGGTCCAACGGCGCGACGGTGCTGGGGCAGCTGGGTGTCGACATGGCGGGCGTTGGGCAGTCATTGTCTGAGGTCCAGGTGACGACCTCCACCGGACGGCCACTGGCCACTCTCGACTTGACCGCGATGACGCGCGGGCTGGGTGCCCCGGTTCGGATGGTCCCGCGCCGGGTCCTGCTGGAACGTCTGCTGGACGATTTCCCGGTTGAGCGCATCCGGTGCAACGCCCGCGCGGTGGGCGTGAGCGCAACCCACGGCGCGGCCCGAGTCGACTTCGCTGACGGCAGCTCGGTCAGCGGCGATGTGTTGATCGGTGCGGACGGACTGCATTCGAGGGTGCGGGAACTCAGCGACTCGCCACCGGCCGAGCCGACCGGCTGGAGCAGCTGGCAGGGGCTGGTCAGTCTCGCCGACGTCGTCGCCGACAAGCGGGTGGCGCTGATGATGGTCGGCAGGCACGGAAACCTCGGGCTGTGGCCCGCCGGTGGCTGCGAGCTGCAGTGGTGGTTCGACCTGCCGTGGTCACCGGACTTCGTTCGGCCGCCATCCCCGATCGACATGATCCGCCGACAGTTCGCGGGCTGGTCCACTCCGGTCGATCGAGTGCTGGCCGCACTGACCGACGACGACCTGGCCGGATCGCCCTACCCGCACTTTCGCCATCGGAGTCCGGGGGCGGGTCGAGGCGTGCTCACGCTGATCGGCGACGCGTCGCACACCATGCCGCCCACCATGGCGCAGGGGACCAACCAGGCGCTGCTCGACACCATGGTGCTGTGCAAGGTGCTCGGAGATCTCCGGCCGGCACCGTCGCCGGACGACCTGGCGCGCGCGTTGCGCCGGTACGAGAACACTCGCCGCCGCAAGGTGGCGGCGGTGTCCCGGGTGACAGCGCTGCAGCTGTCCCACAGTGAGCTGGTGTTGCGACCGGCGTCATTCATCCCGGACCGCCTGCACACCTGGGGACTGACCATGTTTCTGCGCTGGGTCAGTCATCACCGGATGTCGGCGGAGATCAGCCGCGGGCTCGGGCCGATCGATGTCAGCCGAACCGCCGGCCAGACAACAGATCACGGTCATTGAGGAGGGCGGACAGATGGCACTTCCCGCGCAAGAGGTCGAGGTGGTGGCCACGCATCCCGTCGCTGCGGCAACGACCGATCCGGTACGGGTGCGCGGCGAATTCGACCACCCTTCGCGCTGGCTCTGGCTGTTCAAGTGGTGTCTGCTGGCCACCCCGCACTACCCGATCCTGATCGGCCTGTATCTGGCCTACCTGCCGCTGACTTTCGTTGCCGGCGTAGCGATTGCGATCACCGGTCGATATCCGCGCCCGATCTTCGACTTCAATGTGGGTGTGCTGCGCTGGTCATGGCGAGTCATGAACTACCGCTTTCCGATGAACAGCACCGACAGATTCCCGCCCTTCACGCTGGCGTCTCGGCCCGACTATCCGGCCGATCTGCAGGTCGACTATCCCGAACAACTCGACAAGCGGGCGGTACTGGTCAAATGGTGGTTGTTGGGGCTGCCGCAGATCCTGATGTGTTGGGCTCTGGAGCCTGCGCTGCAGCTGCTGTGCGTGATCACCGCGGTCACGCTGCTGATCACCGGAACGATCCCGGCCGGCATGTCAGATCTGCTGTTGGGCATCGTTCGGTGGCGCTACCGGGTGGCCGTGTACGTCTCGTTGATGCGTGACGAGTATCCGCCGTTTCGGCTGGACCAGGGTGAGCTGTGGGTGACCGATGGCGCGCCGTAATCCACTGTTCCCGTACGTGTATCGCCTCGGAATGCCGTTCTTCGACCGACTGTTCTACCGGCGGTACCGGCGGGCAGCCATGAGCCACGCCATGGGCCGGCTGCTGATGATCGGCCTCGGACCCGGAGCGGACCTGATGTTCGTGCCCGCAGCGGTGACGTCGGTCGCGGCCGTCGAGCCGGAGCCGGCGATGCGCAGAATGGCGGCCGCCACCGCCCGTCGCCACCGCGTCACGGTGGAGATCGTCGACGGAGTAGGCGAATCGATTCCCTTCCCGGACAACAGTTTCGATTCGGTACATGTAGGGCTCGTGTTGTGCTCGGTCGACGACGTCGATGCCACGCTCGCCGAGATCCACCGAGTGCTGGCGCCAGGGGGTCGGCTGGTGGTTCTCGAGCATGTCCGCGGTGACGGCGCCATGGGCCGATTCCAGGACCTGATCGCGAAACCGTGGGCATGGCTGGCATCCGGCTGCCGGCCGAACCGCCGGACATTGGATGCCATTGCCGCCGCAGGGTTCGACACAACCATGCTGTCCAGCATTCGCCGTACGCCAGTACCGCCGCCGTGCACACCGCAGCTGCAGGGGTTTGCCACCGTGCGCCATGACCGCGGGCTGAACAACCTCGAAAGATTGGAGTTGCCATGAGTAGGACAGTTGCGAGCCGCGTGGGTCTCGGCGCAGCTTTGGCTGCCGGGCTCGCCCCGTTGGCGATCAGCCCGCCGGCCTACGCGGACGGGGGTGGTCGCGGCACCGGATCCGATCAGTGGCTCTACGACGACATCATCGATCTCGGGGCGGTCCTGTTCGCCACGGTCGACGACCCGGACTTCATCAGTCACACCACTGATTTCGGGTTGTTCACCCTGACCTCGGCCGGCGACCCCTCCGACGACAACTACGTCGCGGTCGTCTTTGAGACGCCGTTGTTCATCGACATTCTGACGTCGGGCACCGACCCGGAGGACAATCTGGGGTTCGGGGCGGCGAGCATCGGGGTGGCCGGCGAGACGGTGAACACGTTCATCGTTCCGGACTATCCGGATCTGGACTTCTCGTTCTCTCTGCCGTTCACGGATCCCTTTGCCGAGTTCTTCATCGACCTCATCGAGCTGGGGCTGGTCTGAGCACGCTATTCCGAGGCGACCGCGTCGATGATGTTGAGCCGGGCGGCTCGTCGTGCGGGCGGCACCGAGCCGAGCAGACTGATCGCCACCGCACCCACGGCGTAGGCCGGTGCTAGCGCGCTGGGTCGGAATGTGACGGTGAAATTCATGATCTCAGCGCTGACCAGACTGTAGAGCCATTGGTCGATCAGGCCGACCGCCAGCCCCACCAGGCCACCGATCACACCGATGCCGGCCGCCTCGGCCAGCACCATCTGCAGCGTGAAGCGCCGATCGGCGCCGATTGCCCGCAGCACGCCGATCTCGCGGCGGCGTTCGAGCACCGAGAGCGTCAGAGTGGTGAACAGGGCCACCGCGGCGACGAACACCACGATGAGCAATACCGCGTTGGCGATCACCATGCTCTGACGCAGCGGCGCCTCCAGGCCCGCCATAGCGGTGCGACCGTCGTAGACGTAGTTCGGTTCGGGGACCAGGCGGCGGATGTCGGTGCGCAACCGCGCCACATCGACATCGTCGGCGGCGGTCACCTGCAGCGTGGTCACCGCCGGGCGATCGAACCAGGCGCGCAGCTGGTCGAGCCCGATCCCGACGGTCCCGATGACCGTCGAGAAGTACGGCACCAGCGCCAGCACCGCCGCCCGCCGCGGGCCGCGCGGTGTCTGCAGATGCAGCTCGTCGCCGACGCCGACACCCAGTGTCGCGCCCAGGTTCTGGGAGAGCACCACGCCCCGGCCGGCGAGCACATCGCGGCGCGTCTGCTCGTCGAGTGCGCGATACAGCGGATCGGCGGATCCGGAGGAGAAGCCGTCGAGCATCACCCGGGTTCCGCCTATCACCGCAAACCCGTAGGCGCCCGGGCAGACCCGGGCCACCCCCGGCACGGCGGCCACCCGCTCCTGCAGGCCCTGCGGCAGCGCGTCGGTGGGAAAGCTGTCGGGGGTGTTCGCGCTGACCCACACGTCGACTTCCGCAACGGGCGCGAAGATGGCGCGCGCCGAGGAGATCATGTCGTTGTCGGTGCCGGTGATCACCACGGTGGTGACCACCGCGATCAGCACGGTCATCACGGTCGCCCAGACCCGACGCGGCGCGCGCTGGATGGTCGCGGCTCCGACCGCGCCGACCGTTCCGAACGTCCGGGCGGTGGCGGCCGCCGCCCCGACCAGGGCCGCGGTCAGGGCGAAACCGAGGATGATCTCGGCGCAGAACACCGCAATCATCGCGGCCAGAGAGGTGTTGCCGCGATGTCCGACGATGATCGACGAGGACACCGCGATCAGCGCGACGGCCACGAGGGCGCTCACCGTCCGCACCCGGCGGGGCACGGTGTCAGCGGTGGACGCCCCAACCGGCGCCAACGCCTCGATCGGTGACACCCTGTAGACCTGACGCGCCGCCATAGCGGCGGCGGCCACGCTGCTGAGAACCGTTGCGGTGATGGCGACCGGCAGTGCGTAGCCGGGTAGCCAATACTCGACCCGGGCTTCGAGTCCCTGCGTGATGGCCGGTGGCAGGCGGTGGATCGCCAAGTGACCCAGGACTATTCCCAAGGCCGCCCCAACGGCTCCGCCCAGTACCCCGAGGGCCGCGGCTTCCCCGATCAGGTCGGTGACGATGGTGGAGCGTCGGCCCCCGATCGCGCGCAGTGTCGAGATGGACGGGCGGCGTTGGGCGATCGCCATGGTCATCGTGGTGTAGACCAGAAACGCGCCCACCACCAACGCCACCGCCGCACCCATCAGCGCCATGTAGTTCATCAGCCGAACGCCGTCACCGGTGCGGGTGGCTCGCATCCGTGGCTCGGCGACGATCGCTCGTCCGTCGACGGCCGAAGTCACCGCGGCGCGCACCGCAGCGGGGTCTGCGTTCGGCGTGGTGGTGATGAGTATTGAGTCCAGCTGGCCGATGCGTCCGGTGATGTTCTGCGCCAGGGCAAGTGGGGCCAGCACGTAGTTGCCGCCGTTGAGATCGGCGAGATGCTTGCCGGTGAGTACCTGTGTCACCGTGACCCAGGTGGTGCCCAGCCGGAATCCGTCCCCTTTGCCATGGCCGACGCCGGGTCCCACCTGCACGCCGCTCGGCGTGGGTGATGGCCCCGTCGGCGGATGTGCCAACGCATCGGCCAGAGCCCCGGCCAGCGCGACGCTGCTCGCGTCCGCGCCGAACAGCAGCATCGTCCCCGTGGGGGTGGGAGTGGTCGCCCGGATCAGTGGGGCGGCGGTCGCGACGCCGGGAACCCGGGCCACCTCGGCTGCCAGCGAGTCGGGAAACCCGGCATCGGTGACGCCGGACACCTCGAGTGCGGCGATCCCGGCGATCCCGTCGGAGAGCCGGGTCACCGAACCGGTGATCGACCCGAAGATGCCCAGCACCGCAACCAAATACATCGCCGACACGGCCATGACGGTGACCGAGGCCAGGGTGCGCCGCCGGTGGACGGCCAGTTCGCGCAGACTGAACAGTCGAAGCCGGCTCGCGGTGGCGGCGACAGCCGAGATCATCGTGGGACCGTGACCCGACCATTGCGCGGCGCCCAACGCCGCCCGGCTTCGCCGCGCTTGCGATCGGCGGAGTTTTTCGGCGGCGACCCGCTGCGCCCGGCTTCGCCGCGCTTGCGATCGCCGCTGCCGTTGGGCGGCGACCAGCTGTCTGAGCCCACCCGGCCGTCCTGCAGGCCGATCACGCGGTCGGTGGCCGCCGCGGCGTTGCGGTCATGGGTCACCATGACCACCATCCGGGCGCGGCCGCCGCCCTCATGCGCCACCTCGGCAAGCAGTTGCAGAATCGCAGAGCCCGTCGCGGAATCGAGGTTTCCGGTCGGTTCGTCGGCGAGAATCAGGGACGGATCCATCATCAGCGCCCGTGCTATCGCGACGCGCTGCAACTGACCGCCGGACAGTTCCGCCGGCCGATGATCGACTCGATCGCCCAGTCCGACCCGCTCCAGCAACCCGATCGCCTCGCGCTGGACCCAGTCGAGTCGGCTGCCGTCGAGCAGCTTCGGAACGGCCACGTTCTCCCACGCCGACAGGGTCGGCAGCAGATTGAAGAACTGAAAGACGAATCCCACCCGGTGTCGACGAAACGCCGACGCCTCTTCATCCCCGAGGCGGCCGATCTCGGTGCCGTCGAAGAGGAGCGAACCGCTGTTGGGGGAGTCGAGCGCCCCGAGCAGGTGCAGCAGCGTACTTTTGCCCGCGCCTGAGGGTCCCACGATCGACACGAACTGGCCCCCGGTGAGATGCAGGTTGACCCGGTCGAGTGCTCGCACCCGTTGGCCGCCGATCCGGTACTCGCGGATGACGTCGCGGAGTTCGATGGTCAACCCACGCGGGCGCGACTGATCCCGGTGACGACGAAGATCGGTGTGCAAGGGCGCCACCCCCTATCCGCGGGTTCTGATCCTTGACACGGATGGCGAGGCTCGGTGGTTCACCGGCGAGAGGACCGCATGACTCGGCCGCCGGCGAAGTCCCTCGCGGCGGCGTGGCCGCTCGGCGCGCGCCGCCCCTACGCGTAGCCCAGGGCCGAGTTCTCCAGCCGGATCCGGACTCGCAGGAGCGCCGCGTTGGCCAGTGTGAACGTGATGGCGGTCAGCCACGCGGTATGAATCAGCGGAAGTGCGAAGCCTTCGATGACCACCGCCACGTAGTTGGGATGGCGCAGCCATCGATAGGGCCCCCGGTGCACCAGGGGAACATCGGCCAACACGATCACCCGGGTGTTCCAGCGGCGGCCCAGGGTCCGCACGCACCACCAGCGCAACCCCTGGCTCAGGATCACCAGCGCCAGCATCGGCCAGCCCAGCCACCCGATGAACGGGCGATCCAACAGCCACACCTCGGCCACGCAGCCGACGAGAAGCGCGGAGTGCAGGAACACCATGACGGGGTAGTGGCCGCGACCGAATTCCCTACCGCCCCGGGCGAAAGCCCAGTTGGCATTCGAGGTTGCCACGACCAGCTCCACCAGCCGCTCAAGCCCGACGGCCAGGATCAACAGGTAGTACATCCGGTTACCAACCGAGCAGTACTAGCTCGGAACAGAACCCCGGCCCCATCGCGACCATCAGGCCGAAAGAGCCCGGGGGCGGCGGATCGGCCATCGTCGCCCGCAGTACATCGAGCACCGAGGCCGATGACAGGTTTCCGTTCTCACGCAACGACGTTCGGGTCCGGTCGAGTGCGTCGGGCGGCAGGTCGAGCACCGTCTCGACCGCTTCGATGACCTTCGGCCCGCCGGGATGGCAGACATAGGTCGACACATCGTCGGGACGCAGCCCACAGTCGGCCAGGAAGTTGTGAACGTCCTCGGCCAGATATTTCTCGACGACGGTGGCGACCTCGACAGACAGCTTGATCCGGAATCCACTGGTGCCGATGTCCCAGCCCATCACGTCCTGGGAGTCGGGATAGAGCCGGCTGCGGGTCGCCAAGACTCTCGGCGCAGCCGGCCCGGACCGACGCCGGTTGGCCCCGGTGGCGATCACGGCCGCGGCACCGTCACCGAAGAGACTGGCGGCCACGAAGTTAGGCACCGAACGGTCGTCGCGCTGGATGGTCAGCGAGCAAAGTTCGACCGCGAGCAACGCCGCCACCCCGTCGGGGTAGGAGCGCAGATAGTCGTACATCCGGGCGACTCCCGCAGCGCCGGCGACGCAGCCGAGCCCGAACAACGGCACCCGTTTGACGTCAGGACGCAGCCCGATTCGGGCGGCCAGCCGGGCTTCCAGTGTGGGTACCGCCAGTCCGGTCACCGTCGTCGACAGCACGACGTCGACGTCTGCCGGCTTGAGCGCGGCGGCATCCAAGGCCGCCAGAAGTGCCCGCTCGCCCAGGTCCAGGGCGATCTCGATGAAGGTGTCGTTCGCCTCGGTGAAGCCGCTCAGCTGGGCGTAGCGCGGCAGTGGCAATGCCAGATGGCGGGATACCACCCCGCTGGCGTCGAAGAACCTCTGGAACTCCGGCCCCGCGAAATCGCCCAGCGCCTGGGCGCATTCCCCTTGGCTGTACCGATGAGGCGGGAACTCAACGGCTACCGCAGCGAGCGACGGCGTAGTCATGGTCATCTCAGTGTGACGTTGTCGAGTACTGAATGGTTCATTTTCGGCTATCGCACGGAACTTTCTTCCCTTTACGGCGGCATCGCATTTCGTTTTCTGCGACCAGTGCCCCGGTTCGCGGATCTCATGGATTACCGCACACCGGCGTAACCGCGCGTCACGGTGCGGTAAGAAGGGGCGTGGCAGCTTCGAGTTCCGCCGGCGACGCCGACCCGATCGCATTGGCCCGCGCCAACTGGGAGCGGGCCGGCTGGGGTGAGGTCGCCGACGGAATGGTGGCGGTGACCTCGGTGATGCGCGCCCACCAGATCCTGCTGGCCCGGGTGGAGGCGACCCTGCGGCCCTACGACTTGAGTTTCTCCCGATTCGAGTTGCTGCGACTGCTGGCGTTCAGCCGTTCTGGCGCGTTGCCGATCACCAAGGCCTCCGACCGGTTGCAGGTCCACGTCACCAGCGTCACGCACGCGATCCGGCGGTTGGAGGCGGCCGGCCTGGTCGAACGGTTGCCGCACCCCACCGATGGCCGCACCACGCTGGTGTCGATCACCGACTTGGGCCGCGCCACGGTGGCCGAGGCGACGGACAGCCTCAATCGGGAGGTGTTCGCCGACATCGGTATGTCGGTGCAGGAATCACGGGCGCTGTCCTCAGCGATCGAGACGCTGCGGCGCAACGCCGGGGACTTCTAGCGTCGATCCCACACGGTCGTAGGGGGATTCACTCCCGCGCGGCAGGGGACGGGATGGGGATGGTGGCGGTGACGGCGGTGCCCGCGCCCGGGCGCGACCGGATGTTGAGCCGGCCGCCGACCAACTCGGCGCGCTCGGCCATCGACAGCACCCCGTATCCGCCCATCTCGTCGCCGCCGACCGGATGCTCAAAGGTGTCGAAACCCACCCCGTCGTCGACGATCTCCAACCGCGCGGTGTCGGGGTCGGCGGTGATCGCGAATCGCAGCCGCACCGTGGTCGCGGCCGCGTGTTTGACCACGTTCTGCAGGCCCTCCTGCGCGATCCGGTACAACGCCAGCTCGATGTGCTCGGGCAGCCGGGTCTCGGCGAGGTCCAACTCGATGGTCAGTTGCGGGATGGACCGGGCGAGGCTGGCCAGACCACCGGACAGGCCCAGATCGTCGAGCACCGGCGGCCGCAGACCGCTGATCGCCACCCGGGTCTCCTGCAGCGTCAGCCCGGCGAGTTCGCGGGCGGCCTCCAGCTGCGCCGACGCCTCGTCCGGGTCGTTGCTGACGGCGCGGGCGGCGGCGTCCAACCGGTAGGACAGTGTCACCAGCCGCTGCGAGATGCCGTCGTGGATGTCACCGGCCAACCGGCGCCGTTCGATCTCCTGGGCTTCGATCACCTGCTCGACGAAGAGTTCGTGGGCGCGCTCGCGGGCCACCAACTGGCGGTGCAGCCGGGCTTGATGCATGGCGCCGGCGATGAGCCTGCCGATCACCCGCAGCAGCTCGACATCCCCGGGGGTGAACTCGCGGCGTGCCACGGTGTGCACGTTGAGCACGCCCACCAGCCCGCCCGGGTCGGTCTCCATCGGCACCGAAACCATCGAGGTGAAGTCGCGCCCACGCAGCGACTCGATCGGCAGGTAGCGCGGGTCGGCCTCCTTGTTGTGGCTGATCACCACCGGCTCGCGGTGCCGCGCCACCCAGCCTGACACCCCTGAGCCCAGGGGCAGCCGGATCTTGCCCACCTCGGTGTCGAACGGTGGGGTCGCCCCGGTCAGGGTCAGCGAGCGTTCGGTGTCATCGAGGACGTGCACAAAGCAGACATCGGTGCCGGTGGCCGCGGTGATCATCCGGGACGCCGCGGCGGCCAGCGGTTCCACGCCGGGTCCACTGGAGGCGGCCTGGATGAGCTCCCGCAGCAGCGCCAGCTCATGGTTGGCGTCGACGAAATCGCGCACCGCTGTGGTCTTGCGGGGGCGGGAGCGCGGCCCGGTGCCGGAGCTCACCGGTAAATACCTTCGCGCAGCGCGGTGGCCACCGCGCCGGTGCGGTCGGACACCCCGAGCTTGCGGTAGATAGAGCGGAGATGGGATTTGACCGTCTCGTCGCCGATCACCAGCTTGGTGGCGATCCCGCGGTTGGACAGCCCGCTGACCATGTAGGCCAGGATCTCACTTTCCCGCTGGGTCAGCCCCTGGCGAGCGCCGGGCCAGAACTCGTCGCGTTGCAGGCGTGCGGCGGTGCCGGCCGCGCGCGCCGCCAGCCCGGGGTCGATCACCGTCTCGCCGCGGTGCGCCAGCTCGATCTGGTGCACCAGGTCGTCACTGCTGATGCTCTTGAGCAGGTAACCGGTCGCGCCGACGCGCAACGCCTCGAACAGGTACTGCTCGTCGTCGTAGACCGAGAGCATCACCACCTTGCGTTCCGGGTCCCGCTCCCGCAGCGCCAGGCAGAGGTCCAGGCCGCTCTCGCCGCGCATCCGCACGTCGCACAGCACGACGTCGGGGTCGGTCTCGGCGATCACCGCCATCGCCTGCTCGGCGTTGATCGCCTGGCCGACCACTTCGACCCGGTCGGCGAATGCGGTGAGCATGGCCCGCAGCCCTTCGATCACCATTTCGTGGTCGTCGACGAGGACCAGGCGCACGGGCATAGCAAGACAATAAGGCTCCCGGCGGTTCGGCGAGGCTCACTGGAGTCGGCCCGTGGGGACGGCGGAGGTGAGGCGAAGCCGGGACCGCCGACAAGCCCACCCTCGGGTCACAAGTGGGTGATTACCCGCCCAGATCCCCCCAATGGGGGAGGACACCGGGGCCCGCGTCGGGCACGGTGTCTGTTATGCAGATCACAACTGAACTCGCGACATGGATCGGTCCGGGCCGCCCGTTCTGGTGGGACCAGGAGCACCCGGATGCCGAGGTGTACCCCCTGCAAGCAGTGATCTTCGACCTCGACGCGCTCGCCGACGCCGACGGCGAACCCCGGTCGGGCCTGGTGGACCTGGTGTTGAGCCTGTTCGCCACCGGCCTGTGGATCGCGGTGGTCGGCGCCGGCTCGCGCGCCTGGGTGCAGGAGCGGGTGCGGGAACTGATCGGCGACGGCATGGCTGAGACGGTGGTCAGCGCCGACGACCTGACCGGTCCCGGCGGAGATGCCGAGCTCTACCGGCTGGCGCTGTGGGAGCTGGGCATCGTGGCCGGGGAGGCACTGGTGATCGCCGGCTACGAGTCCGGTGCGCGCACCGCAGCAGCGATCGGACTGCCGGTGATCTACGCCGGTTCCAGCAGCTACGACGGACTGTCGGCCGACGGATGCCGCAAGCTGCAGGCCCAGCGGGTGGTCGCCCGGTTCAGCTGCCGCGAAGCAGGTTGATCCGGCGCGGTTACGCCGCGCTCCCGGTGTTTGACGCTGACGACCCGGTCGCCGACCATGATGTGATGCGTCGACTGGTGGCACTTCTGTGTGCAGTGCTGTGCGTCATGGGTGTGACGTCGGTGAGCGCGCCACGGGCCGCCGCGGTGGTCGAACCCTGGTTCGGGAATGCCGTCGGCAACGCCACCCAGGTCGTTTCGGTTGTCGGAGTAGGGCATTCGACCGCGAAGATCGATGTCTATCAGCGGACTCCCGCGGGCTGGGAGGCGGTCGCGGCCGGGATCCCGGCCCATGTCGGCTCGGCGGGCATCACGCCAAGCACCAGGGAAGGCGAGCCGTCGACCCCGATGGGGTTTTACTCGCTCGATTCGGCATTCGGCACCGCTCCGAATCCCGGCGGCGGCCTGCCGTATGTGCAAGTCGGATCTGATCACTGGTGGGACAGCGACTCCAACAGCCCGACCTACAACACCATGCAGGTCTGCAGAAAAGCCCAGTGCCCGTTCAACACCGCGATCAGCGAGAACCTCAATATCCCGCAGTACCGGCACGCGGTGGTCATCGGCGTCAACAAATCCCGCACTCCCGGTGCCGGCTCCGCCTACTTCTTTCACACCACCGACGGCGGGCCCACGGCGGGCTGCGTGGCCATCGATGACGCCACGCTCGTGAAGATCATCGGCTGGCTACAGCCGGGCGCGGTGATGGCGATCGCCAAGTAGGCGGCACGGCGGCCGATCTAGTTGGTGGCCGGTGGTGCTTGGGGTTGGAAGGGTTGGTACCACCACCATTGGGCGCGTTCTCCGGTGGGGCCGG
>NZ_LQPI01000022.1 GCF_002101775.1 Mycolicibacter nonchromogenicus
TGTTTGCAAGAGTCAGACACCGGGTGAGAAGAACCCAACCACCGCACAGCGGCACCTGTCACCCTGACACTGAGTGTTTGCACGCCAACACGCCGCAGAACTTGGCATCCTGCGCACGCTCGCGCCGTAGTGGCCCCGCACCGCAGTGGTCCCGCGCCGCGGTGGTCCCGCGCCGCGGTGGCCCCGCGCCGCGGTGGCCCCGCGCCGCGGTGGCCCCAGTTCACTCGAAGATGTTGCGGTGCACTCTGCCCGGCGGCAGATCCGGGTCGACGAACCACTCCCGGCCGAGCATCAGACCGGCCACCTGCGGGGGAAGCCTCCTCAGTATCGCCAACAGTCGTGCCGCGGAGGCACTGGCGCCGATCTGGGAGCGATGCGCAACGAGGGCGTCCCGCTTCTGCCGGGCAAACCGAAAGACGTTGATACGGTGAGTGATGCTTGACCCGGGTGCATACGCCGTGCGCACCACCTCACGCTCATAGGGGGCCGGCAATCGCAGTAGTCGCGCGACATCGGCAACACGGGCCAGTAGTTCGCGGGGCATTGTTGCCTCGAGCACGCGCGGCGTCGCCGCGATCTGCGCGGCCCGCCTACCGACATGATGAACGCGGACGTGATCACGGTGGCCGTAGCCACCGTTGGGCTGGTAGCTCAGCAGCAGATCCGCGGCCTCCTCACGCAAGATGGCCGCCAGCCGATGCGCCGCCTCGTCGATGTCGGCGCGGGCGAACCTGACTCGCCCCGGCGGGTCGGGATAGAAGTACGCCCCGAAACCGCTGTCGGCGTAGCCCAGACATTCGACCCGGTGTGCACCGAGAATCCTTGCACTCGTATGTAATTCGCGCAGGCGATCACTGTCGTCGTTGTTCACGCGTCCATCGGTTGCCACCACCACGACGACACGATGCCCCTCGGCTGCCGCTCGCGCCAGAGTTCCCCCGGTCAGAATCGCCTCGTCGTCGGGGTGGGCGTGGAAGGCGACGACCGTGGCCATGAAGGACCAGATGCCCGTGTCAGTGCCGCAACTGGGCCGCACGCCGACGCACGTCCTCGCCGGCCTTGGTCAGCGCCCCGGAGTCAAACGGTGGCTGCGGGTCGTACTCGATCAGCAGCTGAATGGCGCGGGCCGTCTCGGCGTCCGCCAGCAGCTCCACCAGGCGCAGTGCCATGTCGATACCGCTGGAGACCCCCGCTGAGGTGATGATCCGCTGTGGCAGATGCTCGACCACCCGCTGCTGCACGTAGCGGGCACCCAGGTGTTCCAGCAGGTCCACGGCGCTCCAGTGGGTGGACGCGGTCAGCCCGTCCAAGAGTCCCGCGGCGGCCAGCAGCAGCGAGCCGGTGCACACCGAGGCGGTGAACCTGGTGTGGGTGTGGGCGTTGCGCACCCAGTCGAGCAACTCCGCGTCGTCGAGAAGCATTCGTGTCCCGATACCGCCGGGGACCACGAGGACGTCGGGTTCGCTCACTTCGTCGAACCGAGCATCGCAGAGGATCCCCAGCATTCCGTTGTCGCTGCGGACCTCACCACGGCGATGCCCGACGAAGATCACCTCGGCGTCCGGAACCCGTTGCAGCACCTCATAGGGTCCGACCGCGTCCAAGGCGGTGAACCGCGGAAACAGCGGAATCGCGACCTGCATGTCCACAAGAGACTACGCGCCTCACCGCGGCTCGCCGAGCGTGTCATGCCGACGAGAAATCGCGCGATTGTTCGCGCTGAGCACACGTTCGGCGCTGATGGGACCGGGGCTGCCAAGATATCCCCATGACGGAATTATGGGTGGAGCGCACCGGAACCCGCCGCTACACCGGACGCAGTTCTAGGGGCGCGCAGGTACTGGTCGGCAGTGAAGACGTCGACGGCGTCTTCACCCCCGGGGAGCTGCTGAAGATCGCGCTGGCGGCATGCAGCGGAATGTCCAGCGATGCGCCGCTGGCCCGCCGGCTCGGCGACGACTACCAGGCCACCATCGAGGTCTCGGGGCCCGCCGACCGGGAGCAGGAGCGTTATCCACTGCTGGAAGAGGTGCTCAAGCTCGACCTGTCGGGTCTGGACGACGCGGACAGGGAACGGCTGCTGACTGTCGTGTATCGCGCCGTCGACCAGGTCTGCACGGTGGGCCGCACCCTGAAATCCGGCACCGAAGTGCGCTTCGAGATCGACTCCGGTGACCAGTCCTGACGTCCGCCTCTCCGCCTGGGTGCACGGCCACGTCCAGGGCGTCGGATTTCGGTGGTGGACCCGGTCTCGGGCACTCGAACTGGGCCTGACCGGCTACGCCGCCAACCGGCCGGACGGTCGGGTGCATGTGGTCGCCCAAGGCCCCCGCGCGAACTGTCAACGCCTGCTGGAGCTGCTGCAGGGCGGCACCACGCCGGGACGGGTGGACACCGTCGTCGCCGACTGGGCGGACGCCGGGGACCCGATCGACGGCTTCGCCGAACGCTAGACCGGTAGTCTCAGCTCCCGTGCATCTCAAGAGCTTGACGCTGAAGGGCTTCAAGTCCTTCGCCGCGCCGACGACTCTGCGTTTCGAACCGGGCATCACCGCGGTGGTCGGACCGAACGGCTCGGGAAAGTCGAACGTGGTCGACGCGCTGGCCTGGGTGATGGGGGAGCACAGCGCCAAGACCCTGCGCGGCGGGAAGATGGAAGACGTCATCTTCGCCGGGACCTCCTCGCGCGCCCCGCTCGGTCGTGCCGAGGTCACCGTGACCATCGACAACTCAGACAACGCGCTGCCGATCGAGTACGCCGAGGTCTCGATCACCCGGCGGATGTTCCGCGACGGAGCCAGTGAGTACGAGATCAACGGCGCGAGCTGCCGGTTGATGGACGTCCAGGAGCTGCTCAGCGACTCCGGAATCGGCCGTGAGATGCACGTGATCGTGGGGCAGGGCCGGCTGGCGCAGATCCTGGAGTCGCGCCCCGAGGATCGCCGGGCCTTCATCGAAGAGGCCGCCGGGGTGCTCAAGCACCGCAAGCGCAAAGAGAAGGCGGTTCGCAAGCTGGACGCGATGGCGGCCAACCTGGCCCGCCTGACCGACCTGACCACCGAGCTGCGCCGTCAGCTCAAGCCGTTGGGCCGCCAGGCCGAAGTCGCACGACGAGCGGCCACCATCCAAGCCGACCTGCGCGACGCCAAATTGCGGCTGACCGCTGATGACCTGGTGAAGCGGCAGGCCGAGTTCGCCGGGACCGCCGACGCCGAGGCGGCGCTGCGCCGCGAACACGATCAGATCACCGAGCGCCTCTCGGTGGCCGCCGACGAGCTGACCGCCCACGAGTCGGCGGTCGCCAGCCTGACCCAGCGCGCCGAGAGCGCCCAGCAGACCTGGTTCGCGCTCTCCGCGCTCGCCGAGCGGGTCAGCGCCACTGTGCGCATCGCCAGTGAACGCGCACACCATCTCGAGGACGAGCCGATCACCACCTCCGGCGTCGACCCGGATGCACTGGAAGCCGAGGCCGAGCAGGTGGCCGCGGCCGAGCAGCAACTGTTGGCCGAACTGGCCGAGGCCGGCACCCGGCTGGAGGCGGCGCGGGCCGAGCTGGCCGAGCGGGAGCGCCGCAGCGCCGAGGCGGAGAAGGCGCATCTGGCTGCGGTCCGTGCCGAAGCCGACCGGCGTGAGGGACTGGCCCGGCTGACCGGTCAGGTGGAGACCATTCGGGCGCGGGTCGAGTCGATCGACACTCACGTCGCTCAGCTCTCGACGCGCATCGAGGAGGCCGCCGGGCGAGCTCAGGCCGCACAGGCGGAGTTCGAGACGGTTCAGGGCCGCGTCGCCGAGCTCGATCAGGGCGAGGTCGGTCTGGACGAGCACCACGAGCGGACCGTGGCCACCTTGCAGGCGGCAGATGAGCGAGTCGCCGAACTGCAGGCGGCCGAGCGCGCCGCCGAGCGGCAGGTCGCGTCACTGCACGCCCGTATCGAAGCGCTGTCGATGGGGCTGGAGCGCCGGGACGGCGCCGCGTGGCTGGTGGCCAACCACAGCGACCCCGGATTGTTCGGGTCGATCGCGCAGCTGGTCAAAGTGCGCGCGGGGTATGAGACGGCACTGGCGGCGGTGCTCGGCTCCGCAGCTGACGCGCTGGCCGCGGAGAACGCGGGCGCGGCGCGCTCGGCACTGCACGCGCTCAAGCACGGCGACGGTGGCCGGGCCGCGATCGTGCTGGGCGACTGGCCGATGCCCGCAACCGAACCGCGCGCGGCACTGCCCGACGGAGCGCTGTGGGCGGTAGACCTGATCGAGACGCCGGAGAAGTTGCGCGGCGCGATGACGGCCATGTTGTCGGCGGTGGCGGTGGTCGAGGACCTGCCCGCGGCGCTCGACCTGGTGGCAGCCCGCCCCGGGGTTCGGGCGGTCACGTTGGACGGGGACCTGGTGGGCGCCGGCTGGGTCAGCGGCGGATCGGATCGCAAGCCGTCCACCCTGGAGATCAACAGCGAGATCGACAAGGCCCGCGCTGAACTGGCCGCCGCCGAGTCACGAGCCGGCGAACTGGGCGCCGCCCTCGCCGGAGCGCTGGCTGAGCAGTCCGCGCGCCGTGACGCCGCCGAGCAGGCGCTGGCCGCCCTCAACGAGTCCGACGCCGCGATCGCCGCCACCCACGAACAGCTGGGCCGGCTGGGTCAGGAGGCCCGCGCGGCCGAGGCCGAGTGGCGCCGCCGGCTGCGGGAGCGCGAAGAGCTGGAGACCAGCCGGGCGCAGGCTGTCACCGAGCTGAGCGAGCTGGAAACCCGCCTGCGCAATGCCGAGGAGGATCAGCCGACCGCCGCCGTCGAACCGGTGGATCGCCAGCAGATCGCGGCAGCTGCGGAGGCGGCGCGCAGCGTCGAGGTGGAGGCCAGGCTGGCGGTGCGCACCGCCGAGGAACGTGCCAATGCGGTGCGCGGCAAGGCGGACTCCCTGCGCCGGGCGGCGGCGGCCGAACGCGAAGCGCGGGTACGTGCCGAGCAGGCCCGTGCCGCACGCGCACGCGCGGCCACCACGGCAGCAGCAGTGGCCGACGCCGGCAGGGCACTGGCGCAGCGCCTCCAGCACGTGGTGACCGCGGCGGCACGGATCCGGGACGGCCTGGCCGGTGAACGCCAGCAGCGTGCGGCCGCGATGGTCGCCGTTCGTGACGAGGTGAACTCCCTGAGCGCCCGGCTCACCGCGCTCACTGAGTCGCTGCACCGCGATGAGGTCGCCAAGGCGCAGGCGGCTATGCGCATCGAGCAACTTGAGCAGACCGTGCTGGAACAGTTCGGGATGAGCTCGGCAGACCTGATCGCCGAATACGGCCCGGACGTCGCGCTGCCGCCGACGGAACTGGAGATCGCCGAATTCGAGCAGGCCCGCGAACGCGGCGAGCTGGTGACCGCGCCTGCCCCGATGCCCTTCGACCGCGCCACCCAGGAGCGCCGGGCCAAACGCGCCGAACGCGAGCTGGCCGAACTGGGCCGCGTCAACCCCTTGGCGCTCGAGGAGTTCGCGGCGCTGGAGGAGCGCTACAACTTCTTGTCGACCCAGCTCGAGGACGTCAAGGCGGCCCGCAAAGACCTCCTCGACGTGGTGTCCGAGGTCGACGCGCGCATCCTGCAGGTCTTCACCGACGCCTACGCCGACGTGGAGCGTGAGTTCAGCGAGGTGTTCGCAGCGCTGTTCCCCGGCGGGGAGGGCCGCCTGCTGCTGACCGACCCCAACGACATGCTGACCACCGGCGTCGACGTCGAAGCCCGTCCGCCCGGCAAGAAGGTCAAGCGGCTGTCGCTGCTGTCCGGCGGGGAGAAGTCCCTGACTGCCATTGCCATGCTGGTCGCGATCTTCCGGGCCCGCCCGTCGCCGTTCTACATCATGGACGAGGTCGAGGCCGCGCTGGACGACACCAACCTGCGCCGGCTGCTGGCGCTGTTCGAGATGCTGCGGGCCCGTTCCCAGCTGATCGTCATCACCCACCAGAAGCCGACGATGGAAGTCGCCGACGCGCTCTATGGGGTGACCATGCAGGGCGATGGGATCACCGCGGTGATCTCCCAGCGAATCCGGGGCGAAGAGCTCGTTTCCAGCCAGGCGTGATGGACCGCCGCGTCAACGGCGCTTAAGTCCCTGCTGCCACAATGACGGTCGTGTCGACTCAAACTCTCCTGATCGCTGCGGCGGTCGTTGTCGCGATAGCCCTGGTCGCTGTGCTCGTCTGGGGTCTGGTGCGGCATCGGCGCGGCCGTATCCGCCTGTCCGCGCCGCAACGCGAGAGTCTGGATCGCTCCGGCGGATACACCGCCTCCTCGGGTATCACGTTCACTCGGACCGAGACGCCGGAGTCGCCGGCACCCGTCATCGGCGACGACGCGACCGTGCCGCGTGATGCGCCGCGGCGCACCATCACCGACGTCGATCTGCCCGAAGCGCCCCCCGCAGTGCCCGAACCCCAGGCAGCGCCGGCGCCTGAGGCCCCCGAGCCGGACGTCGAGCCCGACATCGAGCCGGTCGAGGGCCGGCTGGACCGGCTGCGTGGTCGGTTGGCCAAGTCGCAGAACGCGTTGGGCCGCAGCATGCTCGGGCTGCTGGGCGGCGGAGACCTCGACGACGACTCGTGGCAGGACGTCGAGGACACCCTGCTGGTGGCCGATCTTGGCCCGGTGGTCACCGAATCGGTGGTGAACCAGCTGCGTGAACGGTTGGCCGGCGGTCAGGTGCGCACCGAAGCCGATGCTCGCAAGGTGCTGCGCGATGTGCTCATCGGGCAGCTGCAGCCGGGTCTGGAGCGCTCCATCCGGGCCCTGCCGCACGACGACCATCCGTCGGTGCTGTTGGTGGTCGGTGTCAACGGCACCGGCAAGACTACCACGGTCGGCAAACTGGCGCGGGTGCTGGTGGCCGATGGCCGTCGCGTGGTGCTGGGGGCGGCCGACACGTTCCGGGCCGCGGCGGCCGACCAGTTGCAGACCTGGGCCGCGCGGGTCGGCGCTGAGGTGGTGCGCGGCGCGGAGGGCGGCGATCCGGCCGCGGTGGCCTTCGACGCCGTCGACAGGGGCATCGCCGATGGCGCCGATGTCGTGCTCATCGACACCGCGGGACGCCTGCACACCAAGACCGGTCTGATGGACGAGCTCGGCAAGGTCAAGCGGGTGGTGGAGCGGCGGGCCACCGTCGACGAGGTGCTGTTGGTCCTCGACGCCACCATCGGACAGAACGGTCTGGCCCAGGCCAGGGTGTTCGCCGACGTCGTCGACATCACCGGCGTGGTGCTGACCAAGCTGGACGGAACGGCTAAGGGCGGAATCGTGTTCCGGGTACAGCAGGAGCTGGGGGTGCCGGTCAAGCTGGTGGGGCTTGGCGAGGGGCCCGACGATCTGGCTCCGTTCGAGCCGGGGGCCTTCGTCGACGCGCTGCTGGGCTGAACGCTCCGGCCGCGGCCGTGACCGTCTTGTGACCTCGGCTAGGCCATAAGGTAATTTTTGCCTGTGATCCCCTCAGCAATTGGCGCGATCGCGCGCTGCCTCACCCCCCTCATGGTCGTCGCGGCCCTGGCCGGCGCGGCCCCCGCCCAGGCCGACGGTGACAACCCGCTGGGCGGCATGCCCTTCTACGTCGATCCCATCTCGAAGGCGATGAATGCCTCCAAGGCCCAGCCGGACAGTGTCGAGCTGGCTCGGGTGGCCAACACGCCGCAGGCGTACTGGCTGGACCAGGCCTTCGGCGTGGGAGCTGTCGCCTCGACGGTGGCCCGCCACACCGGCGCGGCCGCGGCGGCCGGTGCCATGCCGGTGCTGGTGCTCTACGCCATCCCGCACCGCGACTGCGGCAGCTACGCCGCGGGCGGATTCTCCTCCGGGGCGTCCTACCGCGCGTGGATCGACAGCGTCGCCGACGGTATCGGCGGCAACCCGGCCGCGATCGTTCTCGAGCCCGACGCCCTGGCCATGGCGGATTGCCTCTCCGGTGATGCGCGTCAGGAGCGTTTCGACCTGATCAGCTACGCCGTGGACACGCTGGGCCGCAACCCGGCCACGGCCGTCTACGTCGACGCCGGGCACTCGCGGTGGGTCAGCGCCGGCGAGATGGCCAACCGGCTCAACCAGGCCGGTGTGGCGCGCGCGCGTGGTTTCGCGCTCAACAGCACGAACTACTACACGACCGAAGAGGAAATCGGCTACGGCGAAGAGATCTCGGGCATGACCGGTGGCGCGCACTACGTGATCGACACGTCGCGCAACGGTGCCGGCCCCGCCGAAGGCGACCCCTACGGCTGGTGCAATCCCAGCGGCCGGGCCCTGGGCACGCCGCCGACCGCCAACACCGCCGGGCAGCACGCCGACGCCTACCTGTGGGTCAAGCGGGTCGGGGAGTCCGACGGCAGCTGCGGCTCCGGCGAGCCCGCCGCGGGACACTTCGTCAGCGAGTACGCGATCAACCTGGCGCGCAACGCGGGGTGGACCGCCGACTGACCGGCCCGCGAGCCGGCCGCGCGATCGTTCCCGCCGCGCCGCCTATGGTCAATCCGTGACGATCAGCTATGACGAGGCGCTGCGGGAACGGATCCGGCTACATCTGGGCGGGCACGACCGTCGCTCGGTGACCGATCCGTCGAAGCGGCACGCCGCCGTCGCGGTGGTGATCGTGGACTCCGAAGTCGCCGAAGACCGGGTCGACCCCGCACCGGTGGACGACTGGATCGCCGGTCGCCCCATGCCGGAGGCTGGTCTGGACGGTCGCATGGTCGACGTATCCGGGGGCGCGGCATTCCTCTTGTGCCGCAGAGCCTCTCGCCTCAGCTCGCACGCCGCACAGTGGACGTTGCCCGGTGGCCGCCTGGATCCCGGCGAAACGGCGATCGACGCCGCTCTTCGCGAGTTGGACGAAGAGGTCGGCGTCCGACTGTCCGACTCGGCTGTGCTCGGCGTACTCGACGACTATCCGACCCGCTCCGGATACGTCATCACGCCGGTGGTGATCTGGGGCGGTGGGCGGCTCGATCCGCGCCCCGCGCCGGATGAGGTGGTGGCGGTCTACCGCGTGGGGCTACATCAGCTGCAACGCGATGATTCGCCGCGCTTCGTCAGCATTCCGGAGAGCCCACGCCCGGTGGTGCAGATCCCGCTGGGCAATGACCTCATCCACGCGCCGACCGGGGCGGTGTTGCTGCAACTGCGGTGGTTGTGCCTGGAGGGCCGGGGTGACCGGGTCGACGAGTTGGAGCAACCGGTATTCGCCTGGAAATAGCTGCCAGGCCGTCATTGCTGAGATTGCGCCCAGGGCTGTACATGTCGCGATATTCGCGGCCCTGGACGCAATCTCAACGCCAGTGAACTACTTCGGTGGCATCCGAATGCCGCCGTCCACGCGGACGACTTCGGCGTTCATGTAGGAGTTGGTGAGCAACTCCACCACCATCGACGCCAGCTCTTCGGGCTTGCCGAGCCGGTGCGGGAACAGCACGGACTCACCGAGTTTGGCTTTGAAGGCCTCCGAGGCCTCGCCCTCGCCGTAAATCGGCGTGTCGATCAGACCGGGGGCCACAGTGTTGACGCGGATGCCCGCCGCTGACAGGTCCCGGGCGACCGGCAGGGTCAGGCCCACGACGCCGCCCTTCGACGACGAGTAAGCGGCCTGGCCGATCTGGCCGTCAAAAGCCGCAACACTGGTCATGTTGACGATTGCGCCCCGCTCGCCGGTGTCGGTGAACTCGTTGCGGCTCATCGCGGTGGCCGCGATCCGGATGCAGTCGAAGGTGCCGACCAGGTTGATGGCGAGAACCTTCTTGTAGGCGTCGAGGTTGTGCGCCGACTCGAACTCGCCGTCCTTGCCGATGGTGCGCTGAGCCCAGCCGATACCGGCCGAGTTCACCAGCGCCCGCAGCGGACCCAGGTCGGTCGCGGTGTTGACCGCGTCGATGATCTGCTCGGTGCTGGTCACGTCGACGGACACGAACACGCCGCCGATCTCGTGGGCCAGTGCCTCACCCTTGTCCGCCTGCAGGTCGGCGACGACGACCCGTGCGCCCCTGTCGGCCAACTGGCGGGCGGTGGCCGCGCCGATTCCTGATGCGCCACCGGTGACGATCGCGCTTGCTCCATTAATATCCACGATGGACACTTTACTTGGACGGCGGTCCGCTCTCGGATTCGGGAAGGTGAAAGGCCGATTCTTTATCACGTCGAATAAGCGCGGTTATGTCAATCTGGCTGGCTTTCTCCGGATCAACTGACTAGAACTGTTGCGGGTGATCTAATTTCGGTTGGGCTTCCGCGGTCTGCGGTGCGTTGAAGGGCTTTTCAAGGGGTTTCCATGGCTGGTGTCGTCGCGATGGCCGGTCCGCAGGGGGGGCGTTCGCTTCCCCGTGGTCGTGCAGTTCTCGCTGTCGTGAGCGTTGTCGCCGTCTTCGCCGCCATGGCAGGGATTTTCACGGCTTCGCCACCATCTGCCCGGGCATCGGCCGCGGTGTCGCCGGAGGTGGTGCTGACCGGCGGTGACGTGGCATTCGTCATGGGCGGCAGCGGGATTCCACTGCCCTCACCGGGTTACGTCAACGCCGCCGATCTGCTGTACCTGGAGCCGCACGGTTTCACCGGGACCGCCAAGTCATTGTTCACGCCCCAGCTGTACTTCCCCGGCAACATCTCGATGGTTCAAGGCGCCCAGATCCTGGCCGACGCCATTCAGAGGCAGATCGCCGGCGGGGGAGTGAATGCCGACAACCCGGTCTATGTCTTCGGTTACTCGCAGAGTTCGGCGATGTCGTCGATGACGATGGAACAGCTGCACCACCAGGGGGTGCCGGCAGAAGACGTTCATTTCGTGCTTGTCGGTAATTCCGCGAACCCGAACGGTGGTCTGCTCCAACTGCTGAACTTCTGGGGCGGCGACCTCACATTCTGGAACGGAATGACCCTCGGGCATCCGACGCCGGACCACTTCGCCACCGACGTCTACACATTGGAATACGACGGGTATGCCGACTTCCCGCGGTATCCGCTGAACCTGGTGGCAGATCTCAACGCCATCGTGGGCATGTTCTCCACCCACATCGCCTATTTCGGCCTGACTTCCGAAGACATCGCCAACGCGGTTCAGTTGGAAACCACCGGCGACAGTCTCACCAACTACTACATCATCCCCAGCGAAACGCTTCCGCTGGTGGACCTGCTGCGGCTGAACCCGGGCTGGGGCAACCCGCTGGCCGACCTCCTGGAACCCAGTCTGCGCATCCTGGTGAACCTGGGCTACGGCAGTCTCACCGAAGGCTGGAACCAGGGACCGGCCAATATGCCCACATCGTTCAGCCTCGAGCTGTTGCCCAGCCACATCAGCTGGGACGAGGTCAATGCCGCGCTGAGCGTCGCCTGGGCGCAAGGCGTTCAGGCGGCATTTCGTGACCTGGGGACCCCGGGGAACTACGTGTGGGGCTCGTTTCTGGAGCAGGAGCCGTTCTCCACGCTGTGGAACGCGGCCCAGCGGGTTTTCTTCGACATCCAAAGCCCCACCCCGGCCTTCGGCGGCCTGTTCGGGGGTTCGGCAGTGGCGACCGACGCGACCGACGCGCCGGATCTCCTGAGCTCTCTCGCGTCTTTCCTTGACGACAACCCCGTTTTGTCCTGGATCGGCGACCTGTTCGGCCTCGACTCGCTCACCGCCGCCTAAGTTAGCTTTGGCCCGTCACACGGGTTGGTCGTAGAAAGGCAGTCGCCATGGATCGTCGTCTTCGCCGTAGTGCGGGTGGTAACGCAACCGGTCGGATGAGTCGTGCGATGGGCGGTGCCGCGGCGGCGTTCACTCTCGCTCTGGGACCTCTGGTGACCCCGCCGTCTGCCCTGGCGGATTTCGACTTCTTCGACCCCGGAACCTGGTTCGACACGCCTGACCTCAACCCCGATCTCGCTGACATCGGCATTGCCGGCTACGACCCCAGCGACATCGGCATTGCCAGCTTCGACCCCAGCGACATCGGCGTTGCCGCTTTCGACCCGTTTGAACCGGCCGACTGGGCGCAGCTCTATCAGGACAGCTTCTACCTCCCGATTCACGACGCGCTGGAGACATTCCTGCACACCGCCGGAAACCAGCTCCTGATCGACCTGATCAACACTCCCTACGTGCTGATGTTCGGCCGGTATCTGATCGGTGACGGCATCGACGGCTTTAACGGACCCAACATCTCGTTGTTCGGCTGGCTGGGTTTCGGCGACCTCGGCGACGGCGGGTTCCTGTTCGGGGACGGCGGCGACGGTGCTGCCGGCGTCGCCGGGGTCAACGGGGGCGTGGGCGGTAACGGCGGCGACGCCGGACTGTTCGGCAACGGTGGTGCGGGCGGTCAGGGCGCCGCCGCCTATCTGGGCGCGGGCGGCGTGGTGATAGAGGCCGGCGCCGGTGGCCAGGGCGGTAACGGTGGATGGTGGTTCGGCGACGGTGGTGTGGGTGGCAGGGGCGGCATCGGATTTCACGACACCTTCGACGGCACATCATTGGTGTCGCACCCCGGCGGTACCGGCGGTGCAGGTGGAAACGCCGTGGCCGGGTGGGGATTCGGTGGAACCGGTGGGCTCGGCGGGTCCGGCTGGGCCGGCGTCAACGGTCCCGACGTGACCGCATTGAACGGCGGCGCCGGTGGCAACGGCGGCGTGGGCGGAAATGCCGGGTGGCTCTTGGGCTTCAGCGGTAACGGCGGGGCCGGCGGCGTCGGAGGAGCGGGCGCGGCCGGCGGCGTCGGCACCGCCAGTCAGCCCAACGGTGGCAACGGCGGCGACGGCGGCAACGGCGGGCGCGGCGGTGCTGCCGGCGTCGGCGTCGGATGGCTCGGCGCGGCCGGGCAGGCCGGTCTCGACGGTAACGGCGGCGCCGGTGGTGCGGGCGGCGCAGGCCTGACCAACCCATTCGGCACCGGGGGCCAGGGCGGCAACGGCGGCGCGGGCGGTGCCGGCGGCGCCGGAACCAGCGGTGGCAGTGGTGGTGCCGGGGGAGCGGGCGGTGCCGGCGGTAGCGGGCGGATCGGCGCAAACGGCGGGAACGGCGGCAACGGCGGTCCAGCGGCGGACCAGACCGGCAGCTCCGGTGGTCGCGGCGGCAAGGGCGGCGCCGGCGGTAACGGTTTGGTCGGCGACGGTGGTCACGGTGGAGACGGCGGTGACGGTGGGTCTACCGGAGGAATCCCTGGTCAACCGGGTGAACCTGGCGAGCCCAACGTCGATGGCGCCGGTGGCGCCGGGGGCGCCGGGGGTGCGCCCGGCGTGCGTCCCTAGCACCTGACGGGGCCGCACAGCCCGGCCCGACTCTTCTATTTGCGCGCTTATTTGCGCGCCCGGCGCGTGCCGGAACCTTCCCTGCGCTCTTCCTAATTGTTCTTATCTCGTTCACGGTTGTGAGCAGCTGGTCACATATCTGCAACGGAGCGGAGCTAGAGCTGAAACAACTGTTGAGCATCGTTATGCCAAGCCTGGTTCACATGGCAACCGGTCGCTGCAGAGGAGGTTTGGTGCATGGATCAGTTCCCAACGATGGGGGTGCCCGACACCGGTGACACAGCCTGGATACTGACAAGCGCCGCCCTAGTGCTCTTAATGACGCCAGGTCTGGCGTTTTTCTATGGCGGCATGGTCCGGGTCAAGAGTGTCCTGAACATGATCATGATGAGTATCAGCGCCATGGGCGTGGTGACCGTACTGTGGGTTCTTTACGGTTACTCCCTCGCCTTTGGCAACGATGTGGGCAACGTCGTCGGAAACCCGACGGACTACTGGGGACTCAAAGGTCTCATCGGCATCGACGGAGTCGCTGCCGATCCCGCCAGCGGTACCGCTGCGTTTGAGATACCGCTGGTCGGCACAGTCCCCGCAACAGTCTTTGTGGGCTTCCAGATGATGTTCGCGATCATCACGGTCGCGTTGATCTCGGGAGCGGTGGCCGACCGAATGAAATTCGGCGCGTGGCTGCTGTTCTCCGCACTGTGGGTCACCATCGTGTATTTCCCCGTCGCCCACTGGGTCTTCGCCTTCGACGAAGGCACCGCTGAGTACGGCGGTTGGATCGCCAACAAGATCCATGCGATCGACTTCGCGGGCGGCACCGCGGTGCACATCAATGCGGGTGTCGCGGCACTGGTGCTGGCAATCATCCTGGGCAAGCGCCAGGGATGGCCGACACTTCCGATACGGCCGCACAATCTGCCCCTGGTGATGCTCGGCGCCGGCCTGCTGTGGTTCGGCTGGTACGGATTCAACGCCGGGTCGGCGGGTAGTGCCAACGGAGTCGCCGGCTCGACGTTCGTCACCACCACGGTCGCGACGGCTGCTGCGATGCTGGGCTGGCTGCTGGTGGAGCGAATCCGCGACGGTCACGCCACGCTGTTGGGTGCCGCTTCGGGAATTGTGGCCGGATTGGTTGCGATCACCCCGTCTTGTGCGGCGGTCGACGTCGTCGGCAGCTTGGTCATCGGCGTCGTGGCGGGCATCGTCTGCGCCCTGGCAGTGGGACTGAAATACCGCTTCGGCTTTGATGACTCGCTCGATGTCGTGGGCGTGCACCTGGTCGGTGGTCTTGTCGGAACCCTGCTGATCGGACTGGTCGCGGCTCCCACCACGGCTGCCATCTTCGGTGAAGACGACGTGTCGGCCGGCCTGTTCTACGGCGGTGGTTTCGACCAGCTGTGGCGCCAGTCCATCGGCGCGTTGAGTGTCTTGGCGTACTCGGCCGTCGGAACGACGATCGTAGCCTTGATCGTCAAGTACACCATCGGCCTGCGAGTGGACGCCGAGGATGAGGCTTCGGGCATCGATGAGGCCGAACACATCCAAAGCGGCTACGACCTCGTGGGCGCTGGCAGTGCGGTTGTTGCTTACTCGGGTGAAGAGAGGAGAGAACATGAAGTTGATCACCGCGATCGTCAAGCCGTTCACGCTGGAGGACATCAAGACTGGTCTGGAAGAAGCCGGAGTGCTGGGGATGACGGTCAGTGATGTCCAGGGTTACGGCCGGCAGAAGGGCCACACGGAGGTCTACCGTGGCGCTGAGTACTCCATCGACTTCGTTCCCAAGGTTCGGGTCGAGGTACTCGTCGATGACTTCGCCGCAGACAAGATTGTGGACGTCATCGTGCGAGCTGCGCACACCGGCAAGATCGGCGACGGCAAGGTCTGGGTCAGCCCGGTGGAGTCGGTGGTCCGGGTGCGCACCGGCGAGCGCGGCGCCGACGCGGTCTGAGTCGGTAGTCCGGTCTTCGGTAGCCCGATCCGAGGCGGTGTAGACACCATGAGCCGCGGGGGACCAACCACCAGCCCGAAGCAACGTCCACGGAGTTGCTCGGCAGCCGACCTGGCCGCGATTCGAGCGGGATTGCGGGCTGCGACGTCCGCACAGTGGGATTCGACCGCACTGCGCCGGGTATACCGGCAGGTGCACGAATCGTGGTTGGTCGCCAAGGCCACCGAGATCGGTGTCGTGGCCGGCAGCGGTTTCGCCTTGGTCGCAACCGGCTCGTTGGGTCGTCGCGAGTTGCTTCCGCACTCCGACTTGGACCTGTTGCTGGTGCACGACGGCATGCCGGGCGGTGCCGTCGGGCGCACGGCGGATCTCCTCTGGTATCCGCTGTGGGACGCCAATGTTCGTCTCGATCACAGCGTCCGGACGGTTCCGCAGGCTCTGGAGGTCGCAGATTCCGACCTCCTGGCCGCCCTGGCCATGCTGGACGCACGCCATATCGCCGGGGACAAGCAGGTGTCGGCTCGCCTCATCTCCGGGGTCCGAGCGCAATGGCGCGCCGGAATCGGCACGCGCTACGGGGAACTCGTCGACCTGGCACATTCTCGGTGGCAGCGCAGCGGGGACATCGCCGGCAACGCGGAACCGGATCTGAAATGTGGCCGCGGGGGGTTGCGCGATGTTCAGCTACTCGATGCGCTGGCCCTCGCGCAGGTTCCCGGTCGCTCGACTGTGCGTCGGCCCGGGGGCCCGTTGCGCAGCGCCTATCGGACGCTGCTCGATGTCCGCACCGAGGTCCACCGGGTCTGCGGCCGCGGACATGATCTCCTCTCGGCCCGTTACACCGAGCAGGTGAGCGCCGCACTGGGGCTCGGAGACAAGGCCGACTTGGCAACAAGGCTCTCGGGTGCGGCCCGCACGATCAGCCAACGCGTCGACGCCGAACTGTGGGCCACGGCCAGCTTGTTGCCGCGTCGCGGCATGGTGGCGCTTCGGGCGTGATCTTCGTGCATTAGCAGTGTTTTTGCTGGCGGCGATTGGCGGGACCTGAACAGGTCCCGCCAATCGGCGTATTTGAGTCAAATGCCAAGGTGGTTTCGCGTCGACGACTTGACCTTTGGCTTGTTCGAATCGAGTCAGACCCGTGAGGACCGCCGAGCCGGAATCTGACGACGTGATACGGGCGTGTCGCGTCGTGGAATTCCGGCTCGCGGGGAGCCTGGCGGGCCTGGCAGGGCTTTTTCGGGGCGTCCAAACGATCCAGTGGCTCGACGAAGCCGGCCACGACCCCGTTGCGGTTGGGCTCCTTGTGGGCGGCGTGAGCGGTCCTTGGACACCCAGCCGACACGGACCGCCGGCTGCCCGGGCCCGTCCCGCATGTCCCCCTCCGTGTCCGGTCATGAACCGCCGGGCACTAGCTCCGGCGCCCGGCCCCCAGGTGTCGACACAAACTCCAAAACCCGGAGAGGACCAGGGCCGAGAAACCACCGCCCTGGCGCTCCCTGGCCATAGGGTTCCCGCCGGCATTCGGTGGGACTAATTCCCCAAATTGATTCGTCCCCCGCGGCGGTGAGGTCGCGATTGAGATCGGTCCGCCCCCGCAATCGCGATAGGGCTGCGCTCAGAGACGACCAGAGCGCGTAATTCCTGCCATTTGATCGAAATGTCCTTCAATGCACAAATGGCCTCTGACCTGCGGAAAATGGCGCGGGAAGGCGAGCCGTCTCAGAGTTCTATCAGAAATGGAACGTACCTTGTGTGAGGGGGTGGAAACACGAACGAAACATCGAAAACACGGACGAAACATTGAGGATGGCGATGAGACACTTCCGCAGGATGACCGCAGCGCTGCTGGGAACCGCCGGCGTCGCTCTGATGGTTCAGCTCGCGGGTGCCGACATGGTCGGCGCCGCGGTGGCAGCTCCAGTCCCCAATAGCGTCTTTGCGCCCGTTCCGGGCGCATCCCCAGCCGACCCGAATGCCTGCATCATCGGCCTCAACTGTGGCTGCATCCGGGGCCGTACCTGCCCGGGTGACCGGCGCAGAAATGCAGTACGCCCCCCTGAGGTCCGGCTCGACGGGGCTCCCGTCATCGCCGGCGACCCTCAGGAGGGCGCACCGAGGTCTGTTAGACCATGACCTGCTTGGGCATCACCGTGGGCCGGAAGCCGTAGCGGGGGCCACCGGTACCGGCGCCGCCACGTCCACCCGCACCCACCGGGGCCATGCCGGCCGCCGGGGCGGCGTGCATCTCGGCGGCCTCGTCGGCAGCAACCGTCCAGCCCGATCCGGTCGATGCCGCGACCTGGCTGCCCGCTGCGGACGACCAGCCTGCCGGTACCGACATGCCGCCCATCGTGGAGGCCTGGCCCAGTCCGGCGGCCACCGGTGCTCCGCCCAGGGCACCTACCGGCTGGGTCATGCCGGCCAGCACGCCGGAGCCCAGGCCGGCCGCAAGGCCGTCGGTGCCGGTGACGTCGGACGCCAGGGCAGCCGCAGGGGCAAGGGCGAGCGTGTGGCCCAGTGACACCGCCGTCGGGATGGTGGTGGTCACGAACCAGGCTGCGGTGTTCACGCCGCTGTTGATGATGTTGGCGAAGAACGGAGTGCCGAGGAACAGGTCGACCGCATTCCCCAGGTCGGTGATCGCTTCGGCGGATCCGGGGGCAGCGAGTCCATTCAGTGCGCCCGTCAGCGTGCCGAGAGTGTGGTTCAGCTCCTGCTCGACCCCACCCGTGGCGGAGCCGGCAGTCGACAGCGCCGCGCCGACCAGGTTGGTGGTCTGGGGTGCCGGAGCCACCGGGGTCAGCGTCGAGGCGCTCGACGATGCGGTGGTGTAGCCGAACATCGCCAAGGTGTCCTGGGCCCACATCTCCAGGTACTGCGCCTCGGTTGCCAGGATCGCCGGGGTGTTGATGCCCAGGAAGTTCGTCGCGACCAGGGCGGCCAGCTGTGCCCGGTTCGCGGCGATCACCGGCGGAGGAACGACGGCCGCGCGAGCGGCTTCGAACGCTCCGGCCGAGGCCAACGCCTGCGAGCTGGCCTGGAAGGCGGCCGTCGCAGTGGTCTGCAGCCAGGTCAGGTAGGGCTCGACGGCGGTGACCATCGCCGCTGACGCCGGACCGTTCCAGTCTTCGCCGGCCAGCTCGGCGATCACCAACTGGGCCGATGCGGCCGCTTCCTCCAGCTGAGCGGCCAGGCTGCTCCACGCAGCGGCGGCCGACATCAGCGGTGCGGAACCTGCTCCGGTGTACAGCCAGGTGGAAATGACCTCAGGGGGTAGTGCTCCGAAATCCATATGCGTATCCCGTTCTCGTCGGTGGGGCAGGTTTCCTAAACGTTTGCCGGCTTTGGCATGACGGTGTGCTTGACTCCATAGCGCGGGGCGCCGAACTTCCCGACGCCGCGGCCGGCTCCGGCGGCGGCCATAGCGGCCGGGACGGCCCCCATGGCGGGCATGCCGGCCATGCCGTGCGGGGCAGCGACGGCGCTCGCCGCGGCCGCCGCAGCCAAGCGGCCCGGGGCCGCAGCGGCGGAGGCAGCCTGAGCGGCCGCGGTCTCAGCGGCCCAGGCGGGCGGCGCAGACAGGGCTCCGACGCTGGTGGCCTGTGCCATACCGGCCGCCACGGGCAGTGCGCCGACCGGCGTCACCACGGGCGCTTCGTAGCCCATGAGGCCGGCAGCCCCCTCGGCGGCGATCTCCTCGGGGAAGTCGAGCAGACCACCACCGGCCAGACCCAGCAGGGCCGAACCCGCCGAGGCCCAGTTGCCCACACCGATGTTCTCGATGTTGGCCAGGTTGCTCGACAGGTAGGAACTGCTGCCCTCGGTCGGAACGCCGAGCAGGGTGTACAGGATCCAGTCCATGATCGAGTCGGCCTGCGCGGTGGCCTGGTTGGTGGCCTCGGCGGTGTTGTACGCAGTGGCGTTGAGGCCCAGGACCTGCACCAATTGCTGGTGGACCGCTTGGGCCTGCTCGCTGATCGTCTGGTAAAGAGTCCCGTAGGTCGAGAACACCCCGGCCTGCAGCAACGACACCGGGTCGGAACCGGCGGGGGCGATGACGGTGGTCGGGATCGCCGCGGCACCGTTCTCAGTGGCCAGCGCTTCACCGATCCCCGCCAATTGCCCGGCCGCGTAGGTCATGGCTTCGGGGAGAGCTTTAACGAACGACATGCGTCCTCCTCGCAAATGGCCGGTCTCGTCTTGGTTATCCGGCGTGCTGGCTTGTGATGCGCAAAGCTTCGCAGAGATATGAGCCACCATCGCGATTGGTAACAATTACTTAGCGGTTGGGTGTGAATCCTTAACGGATGCGTATTCACCGTGAATCCCATGAAACAGGGGATTAACGAATGGGTATTGCTGCCTTAACGGTGCGAAGTTTCTAACACCGTCGTAACAATTAATTCGCTGCGGAGGGTTCCGCGAAGGCGTTCCTGGGGATCGCCTGGCACCAAGACGCTGCCGTCGATGTCGCCTCGGCCCGCCCGCCCGCCACACGAGCAGATATAGGCTGGCGGCGTGTTTGAATCCCTCTCCGATCGGTTGACCGGGGCCCTGCAGGGGCTGCGCAGCAAGGGCCGTCTCACTGACGCCGACATCGACGCCACCGCCCGCGAGATCCGGCTGGCTCTTCTGGAAGCCGACGTCTCGCTACCGGTGGTGCGCGCCTTCATCGGCCGGATCAAGGACCGTGCCAAAGGCGCCGAGGTGTCCGGCGCGCTCAATCCTGCTCAGCAGGTCGTCAAGATCGTCAACGAGGAGCTCATCGGCATCCTCGGTGGGCAGACCCGGCAGCTGGCATTCGCCAAGACCCCGCCGACGGTGATCATGCTCGCCGGTCTGCAGGGTGCGGGAAAGACCACGCTCGCCGGAAAACTGGCCACCTGGCTGCGCGGCCAGGGGCACACTCCGCTGCTGGTGGCCTGCGACCTGCAACGCCCCGGCGCGGTCAACCAGCTGCAGGTCGTCGGGGAGCGCGCCGGCGTCACGGTGTTCGCCCCACACCCGGGGACCTCGGTCGCCGGTGATGCCGGCACGCCCGGCGACCCGGTCGCCGTGGCCGCCGCCGGTCTGGCCGAGGCCAAGGCCAAGCACTTCGACGTCGTCATCGTCGACACCGCCGGGCGTCTGGGTATCGACGAGGAGATGATGGCCCAGGCCGCCGCCATCCGCGATGCGGTGCAGCCCGATGAGGTGCTGTTCGTCCTGGACGCCATGATCGGCCAGGATGCGGTCACCACCGCCGATGCCTTCCGAGAAGGTGTGGGCTTCACCGGGGTCGTGCTCACCAAGCTCGACGGCGACGCCCGCGGCGGTGCGGCACTGTCGGTGCGGGAGGTCACCGGCGCGCCCATCCTGTTCGCATCCACCGGTGAGAAGTTGGAAGACTTCGACGTCTTCCACCCCGACCGGATGGCCAGCCGCATCCTGGGCATGGGTGACGTGCTCAGCCTGATCGAACAGGCCGAGCAGGTCTTCGACGCCCGCAAGGCCGAGGAAGCGGCGGCCAAGATCGGCTCCGGCGAGCTGACTTTGGAGGATTTCCTCGAGCAGATGCTGGCGATCCGCAAGATGGGCCCGATCGGCAACCTGCTGGGTATGTTGCCCGGCGCCGGCCAGATGAAGGACGCGCTGGCCGCCGTCGACGACAGCCAACTGGACCGGCTGCAGGCCATCATCCGGGGTATGACCCCGGCCGAGCGGGCTGACCCGAAGATCATCAACGCCTCCCGGCGGCTGCGCATCGCCAACGGCTCGGGCGTCACCGTCTCGGAGGTCAATCAGCTCGTCGACCGGTTCTTCGAAGCCCGCAAGATGATGTCATCGATGATGGGTGGCCTGGGCATGCCCGGGCTGGGCCGCAAGAGCGCGACTCGCAAAGCCAAGGGCAAGGGCGGCAAGAAGGGCAAGAACCGCGGCCCGACCCCGCCGAAGGTCCGGGGACTGTTCGGCCCTGGCGGCCCGGGGATGCCCGCCGGTTTCCCAGACCTGTCACAGATGCCCGAAGGGCTCAACGAGCTGCCGCCCGGGCTGGCCGACTTCGACCTGTCCAAGCTGAACTTCCCGGGGCAGAAGTAATTTGGCGCTGCACGTCTGTGGGCGCGGGCTGCCCGATGAACAGCCTGTCGAGTACTGGATCGTCGACGGCACGATCAGCCTCGAGCCGGTCGCCGGAGCCGAGACCGTCTTCGCCGACGGCTGGATCATCCCGGGTCTGGTCGACGCGCACTGCCACGTCGGGATCGGCCCCGGCGGTCCCGTCGACATCGACGAGGCGCTGCGCCAGGCCGAGACCGAACGGCGCGCCGGTGTCCTGCTGATCCGTGACGCAGGCTCGCCGGTCGACACCCGCGCATTCGACGACCGTGCCGACCTGCCGCGCATCATTCGCGCCGGCCAGCACCTGGCCCGCACCAAGCGCTACATCCCCGGGCTGCCGATCAACGTCGACGACGAGGATCAGCTTCCGGAAGTCGTTGCTGCCCAAGCAGTTCGCGGTGACGGTTGGGTGAAGCTGGTGGGGGACTGGATCGACCGCGGGGTGGGGGACCTGGCCCCGCTGTGGTCTGATGACGTGTTGCGCAGGGCCATCGATGCCGCGCACGCCAACGGGGCGCGGGTCACCGCGCACGTGTTCGGCGAGGACGCGCTGCCAGGCCTGATCAACGCCGGCATCGACTGCATCGAGCACGGCACCGGTATCACCGACGACATCATCGAGCTGATGCTGGCCAACGGCACGGCCCTGGTGCCGACGCTGATCAATATCGACAACTTCCCGGGGATCGCCGACTCGGCGGCCAAGTACCCCACCTATGCCGCCCACATGCGCGCGCTGCACGCCACCTGTCGAACCCGGATCGGCGCCGCCCGGGAGGCGGGCGTGCCGATCTACGCCGGCACCGATGCGGGCGGCATGGTGGCCCACGGCCGGATCGCCGACGAGGTCGACGCCCTGTCCGGGGTGGGCCTCAGTGCGACCGAGGCGCTGGGAGCGGCCTGCTGGGCTGCCCGGCGCTGGCTGGGGGCACCGGGGCTCGAGCAGGGCGCTCCTGCCGACCTGGTGTGTTTTGCCGACGATCCGCGCAGCGGCCCCGAGGTACTGCGGCAACCCGATCTGGTGATGCTGCGCGGCCAGGTGCGCTGAGCGCCTTCACCGGTCAGGTTCCTACAAGCTGCCGATGCTCGACATCGGGCTCTGCGCGAAACCCCAGTCCAGGAGGGCAGTCGCCTGGTCCCAATAGGTCGGTCCGCCTTCACGGATGAGTCCGTACATCATCGCGACCACCAATCGTCGGCCGTCGCGGCTCGCCCCGCCGACATAGGTCTTGCGGGCAGCGTCGGTGAAGCCCGTCTTGCCGCCGAACGCTCCGGGATAGCGGGACAACAGCTCGTTCATGTTCACGATCGGACGCTCGCCGGAGTCGGTGGGGAACGTCGCCGCCGGCTGCGCGGTGATCTCGGCGAACACCGGGTGGGCCATCGCAGCCCGGAAGATGACCGCCAGGTCGTGCGGGGTGCTCGCACCCGGGCCGCCGGGGCCGTCCAGCCCGGAGGGCGTGGTGGCGTGGGTGTCGGTCGCGCCGACCGCAGCGGCCTTGGCGTTCATCTTCGCCACCGCCGCCTCGGGCCCACCGAGCATGTCGGCCAGGGCGTTGGCGGCGTCGTTGCCCGACACCAGCAGCAGACCTTCCAGCAGCTGTCGCGCCGTGTAGCTGTGGTCGGCCTTGACCCCGACACAGTTGCACTCCACCTGGGTGTCGGCCGGGGTGGCGACCATGGTGTCGTCGAGATTCAGCTCGTCGAGCACCACCAATGCCAGCAGGACTTTGATCGTGCTGGCCGGGGGCGTCGCGGCGTAGCCGTTCTGCTCGGCGAGCACCTGCCCGGAATCCATGTCGGCGATGAGCCAGTTCGGTGCCGGGCCGACGGGCACCGCCGCCGAGCCCAGGGGCTGCGCGATGTCGGCGTGCGCAGTCAGGGCGGGGGAGGCGAACACGGTTGCGAGGGCCGCGATTGCGGCCAAGATTTTCCGCATGGCGGCTTACCTTACCGCCGTGGTGTTGAATCGAGGAGTGCTGAGCCAACAGGAAATCTCGGACCGTTGGGAGATCCAGCAGCTGCTGGTCGACTACTCGACCGCGATCGACACCCGCAACTTCGACGGGCTGGACGCGGTCTTCACCCCCGACGCCTACATCGACTACCGCGCCCTGGGTGGTATCGACGGCCGCTTCCCCGAGGTGAAGGCTTGGCTGGCCGAGGTCCTGCCCAATTTCGCCACCTACTCCCACATGCTCGGCCTGCCGGCGATCCGCGTGGACGGCGACAGTGCCACCGCGCGCACCTTCTGCTTCAACCCGATGGTGTTCAGCGCAGAGAACGACCCGATGATGCTGGTGGGGCTGTGGTACGACGACGAGTTTGTCCGTACCGCCGACGGCTGGCGGATGAGCAGGCGGTCGGAGACAAAGTGCTTCCAGAAGATGCCCTGAGCCGATTTCTGCTGACGGGCCTGCTTCTGGCACAATGGGGCGCTGTCCGCCGTGCGACGCGACCTGTCATCGGTTCCGCGCGGGCGTGACACCACCACGCGAGGCAAAACCGGATGTGGGCAAACCCGCCCGCATCGCTGAATTGCAGCGTGTTACCGCAGGAGTTATTCATGGCTGTCAAGATCAAGCTCACCCGTCTCGGCAAGATCCGCAATCCGCAGTACCGCATCGCGGTTGCCGACGCGCGCACTCGCCGCGACGGCCGCGCCATCGAGGTCATCGGTCGCTACCACCCGAAGGAAGAGCCGAGCCTGATCGAGATCGACTCGGAGCGCGCCCAGTACTGGCTGTCGGTCGGTGCCCAGCCCACCGAGCCGGTTCTCAAGCTGCTGAAGATCACCGGTGACTGGCAGAAGTTCAAGGGCCTTCCCGGCGCCGAGGGCCGTCTGAAGGTCAAGCCGGCCAAGCCGAGCAAGCTGGAGCTGTTCAACGCCGCGCTGGCCGAGGCCGAGGGCGGACCGACCACCGAGGCCACCACCGCCAAGAAGAAGAAGGCGCCGGCCAAGAAGTCGGCCGACAAGGCTGAGGCTCCCGCCGAGGACGCCGCCGCCGAGGCTCCCGCAGCTGAGGCCGCCGAGTCGGCCGGCGAGAGCTGACCGCGGCTATGAGTGCCGTGGTGGCAGACGCCGTCGAGCACCTGGTGCGCGGCATCGTCGACAACCCCGATGACGTACGGGTCGACATGGTGACCAACCGCCGTGGCCGCACCGTTGAGGTGCATGTGCACCCCGACGACCTGGGCAAGGTAATCGGTCGCGGCGGTCGCACCGCCACTGCGTTGCGCACCCTCGTCGCCGGTATCGGTGGGCGCGGCATCCGCGTGGACGTGGTGGACACCGACCGGTAAGTCGACCGGCTCATGGAGCTGACGGTCGGGCGGGTGGTCAAAGCCCATGGCATCGGCGGCGAACTCGTCGTCGAGGTCCGCACCGACGATCCCGAACTCCGGTTCGCGCCCGGTGCGACGCTGCACGCCCGCAAATCCGGTGCGCCCCAACGCGACTACGTCGTCGAGTCGGTTCGCCCCCATGGGGCGCGCCTGCTGGTGCGGCTGGCCGGGATCGGCGACCGCAACAGTGCCGACGGGTTACGCGGCAGCATTTTCGTCGTCGACTCCGCCGACCTTCCGCCGATCACCGAACCGGACACCTACTACGACCACCAACTCGAGGGTCTACAGGTGCGCACGGTGGCGGGGGAGGCGATGGGCACCGTGACCGAGGTGCTGCACACCGCCGCCGGGGAGCTGCTCGCGATCAAGCGGACCGACGGCCGGGAACTGTTGGTCCCGTTCATCGCCGCCTTCGTGCCGTCGGTGTCGCTAGCCGACAACGCCGTGGTGATCGAACCGCCCGACGGGCTGCTGGAGCTGGACGGGTAAGACGCGGCATGAGAATCGATGTCGTCACGATCTTCCCCGACTACCTGGCCCCGATCCGTCAATCATTGCCCGGCAAGGCAATTGAGTCCGGGATGGTCGAGTTCGAGGTCCACGACCTGCGGCGCTGGACCCACGATGTGCACCGCTCGGTGGACGACTCGCCCTACGGCGGCGGCCCCGGAATGGTGATGAAGGCTCCGGTCTGGGGTGATGCGCTCGACGAAATCTGTTCGGAGCGGACCCTTCTCGTCGTCCCGACCCCGGCGGGAAGGCTGTTCGACCAGAACACCGCGCAGCGTTGGAGCACAGAAGAGCACTTGGTGTTCGCCTGCGGTCGCTACGAGGGCATCGATCAGCGGGTGGCTGAGGACGCCGCGCGGCGGATGCGCGTCGAAGAGGTGTCGATCGGTGACTATGTGCTGGCCGGCGGGGAGCCCGCGGTCCTGGTGATGCTGGAGGCGGTGCTACGGCTCATGCCCGGTGTGCTCGGCAATCCGGCATCGCAGCGGGACGATTCGCATTCCCCCGAGCGCGATGGGCTGCTGGAGGGGCCCAGCTACACCCGCCCACCGAGCTGGCGCGGCCTGGATGTGCCTGATGTGCTGCTCTCCGGCGACCACGCCCGGATCAACGCCTGGCGTCACCAGGCCGCCCTTGAGCGAACCCGTGAACGCCGTCCGGACCTGTTGGACGAGTAGCCACGGCCGGTCTTCCGACACTCGACGCCACTGGGACCCATTCACCGTGCTCGAGCCGGAATCTCACGACACGACACGCCGTCGCGGCGTCGCCAGATTCCGACTCGGCGAGGTGGGGCGCCGCGGGGCGAGGCAAACCGCCTAGATACCGCCTAGATTCGGCCACCCGGGAAGATGGTCTTCACGGCCTCGGTGATGGTGGTGCGCGCGGTGGCGTCGTCGCTGGGCTGCAGTGATTCGATCACCACGATGTAGCGATGATCCGCCCCGACCACACCGGTCGACAGGTGCATCCAGTTGTTGCCGATGCAGCACATCCAGCCCTGCTTCACCGCCACCGGCTCGGCGTAGAGGCCCTCCGGGATCCCGAATCGCTGCGGGTAGCCGTCGAGGCCGCTCGGGGTGGACAGCGCCAGGTCGCTCATGATCATGCTGGCCTTGGCCGGCGGCAGACCGCCGGAACCGTTGAGCAGCATGTCGTAGTAACGGGCCAGATCCGGGGCGCTGCTGATGGTGTTCCACCAGGCGCCGTTCGACGGCGGGGAGGTGTCGGTCAGGCCGTAGCGGCCAGCCACCCGGGTGATGATCGCGTTGCCGCCGTTCTGGTTCCAGAACGTCTCGGCCGCCCCGTCGTCGGAGGCACGCAGCATGGAATCCAGAGCAGCCTGCTCGTCGGGCGACAAGCCGCCCTCTTCCCGGAGCAGCAGGTCGTCAGCGATGAACAGCTTGGCGACCGACGCGGTGGCGATCGGCCGGGTGTTGCCGTTGGTGACCAGCTGGTGCGTGATGCGGTCCAGCACCGCCACCGAGATGTTGGCGCCGACCTTGGCGGCATCGTCGGTGGCTTCCTGCATGCGCGCCGCGAGGCCGTCGATCACTGCGGCCGGCTGAATCGCAGGCGCCCGGGGAACCTCGATCGCCGTGGCCACCGGCGCCACCTCGGGGGCGCGGTACGGCGTCGGCCGTTTGGCGTCAGCGCCATAGACCTTCTCGTCGCAGCCGAACACCACCGTGGAAATCACCATGACAACGGTCAGCAGAAGCATCGATGGCCGCACGGCGGGTGGCCTCCTCAACAGGTATCAGTCGCGTAATCTGCGCCGACATCGGGTTTACGGGCTCGCCACGCTGCTGCCATCGGCCCGCCGCATAGATTACCGCGTGGGCCTGGGGATCGCCCAGTTCGGTCGCGTCAGAATTATCACGATGTCGTGGTTCGGTGTGGAACGACCAGCGGCGATTTGCGCGATTTCACTGGTTGGGCTGCGTCTGGCACAATTGAGCAGTTGTCGCCTGCGGTTGATTCTGCAGCGGAGTCCTGGCGTCCCGGTCACCGCACTGCGCGACAACATGCCCGAACCCATCGGCTCGGTGACCGTCTGCATGCTCACACGCGTGTCGGCCGGTCCGAAGCCGCGACCTGCGAGGAAGTGTTTCCGCAATGAACACGCTGGACATCGTCGACAAGGCGTCGCTGCGCGACGACATCCCGGCCTTCGCCCCCGGCGACACGGTCAACGTGCACGTGAAGGTGATCGAGGGCTCCAAGGAGCGCATCCAGGTGTTCAAGGGTGTGGTCATCCGCCGGCAGGGTGGCGGCGTTCGCGAGACCTTCACCGTCCGCAAGGAGAGCTACGGCGTCGGCGTGGAGCGGACCTTCCCGGTGCACTCGCCCAACGTCGACCACATCGACGTCCTGGTCCGCGGTGACGTTCGGCGCGCCAAGCTGTACTACCTGCGTGAGCTGCGCGGCAAGAAGGCCAAGATCAAGGAAAAGCGCTGATCTTGCCCGCGCCCCTCTCCAGTGGGGTTACGGCCTCCGGTCGGTCATCGGTGCCGCTGACGCGGTCATTACCCTGATCTCGTGACCGAAACCACGGGCTCATCACCCGAAAGTTCCCCCGAGGACGCCGAGGTTGCCGACGCGCCCGAGGACGGCAAGCACAGCACGCTGCGCGAGTCGGTCGTGCTGGTCGCGATCGCGCTGGTGTTGTACTACCTGATGCTGACGTTCGTGGCGCGCCCGTACCTCATTCCGTCGGAGTCGATGGAACCGACCCTGCACGGCTGTCACGGCTGCGTGGGGGACCGGATCATGGTGGACAAGGTCACCTACCGGTTCACCACGCCGCAGCCCGGCGATGTGGTCGTCTTCCGCGGCCCCCCGTCGTGGAACGTCGGCTACAAGTCGATCCGCTCGACCAACACGCCGGTGCGCTGGGTGCAGAACGTCCTGTCGTTCATCGGATTCGTCCCGCCTGACGAGAATGACCTGGTCAAGCGGGTCATCGCGGTAGGCGGTCAGACGGTGCAGTGCCGTAACGACACCGGTCTGACCGTTGACGGCAAGCTGCTTCACGAGCGCTACCTGAACCCGGCCACGTTGATGGTCGACCCGATGGTCTATCCCTGCCTCGGTAACGAGTTCGGTCCGGTGACGGTACCGGAGGGCCGGTTGTGGGTGATGGGCGACAACCGCACCCACTCGTCGGACTCGCGGGCGCATTGCGACTCCGTGCAGGCCCAGCCCGATGTGCGACGCCGGATCCTGTGCACCGGAGAGGATCTCGACGCCGGTACGGTGCCGGTGGCCAACGTGATCGGCAAGACCAGGTTCATCGCCTGGCCGCCGTCGCGCTGGGGACTGGTGCCGTCGATAAACCCGCAGCAGGGCCCGTAGCGATGGCTCCGGCCTGGCCACCGCGCACGGTGATCCGTCGTTCACCCGGGCTGCGCACTCTGGAGTCGGCGTTGTACCGCAGTGGACTGGGTCCGGTCGCCGGTGTCGACGAGGTTGGTCGCGGCGCCTGCGCCGGGCCGCTGGTGGTCGCCGCCTGTGTGCTCGGGCCGGGCAAGCCGGCGGCGCTGGCCGCGCTCGACGACTCCAAGAAGCTCACCGAGAAGGTCCGCGAGCAGCTGTATCCGCTGATCTGCCGGTATGCGCTGGCCTACCATGTGGTGTTCATCGAACCTGCCGACGTGGACGCCCGTGGGGTGCACGTGGCCAACATCGAAGGCATGCGGCGTGCCGTGGCAGGCCTGTCGACGCGACCGGGATATGTGCTGTCCGACGGATTCCGGGTGCCGGGGCTGCCGATGCCCTCGCTTCCGGTGATCGGCGGCGACGGGGCGGCGGCATGTATCGCCGCGGCGAGCGTGCTGGCCAAAGTCAGTCGGGACCGATACATGGTTGCCCTGGACGCCGACCACCCCGGCTACGGCTTCGCGGTACACAAGGGCTACTCCACCGCGGCGCACACCGCGGCACTGTCTGCGTTGGGACCGTGCAGTCAGCATCGCTTCTCGTTCATCAACGTGCGCAACGTGGCGATGTCCGCGGCGACGGCGACTGGGACAATGGGGACGAACCGAACAGAAGGACGGCTGAGCAGATGAGTGCCGAAGATCTCGAGAAGTACGAAACCGAGATGGAACTCTCGCTGTACCGCGAATACAAGGACATCGTGGGGCAGTTCAGTTACGTGGTGGAGACCGAACGGCGCTTCTACCTGGCCAACAGCGTGGAGATGGTGCCCCGCAACGCCGACGGCGAGGTGTACTTCGAGCTTCGGCTGGCCGATGCCTGGGTGTGGGACATGTACCGCCCGGCCCGGTTCGTCAAACAGGTGCGGGTGGTGACCTTCAAAGACGTCAACATCGAAGAGGTCGAAAAGCCCGAGCTGCGGCTTCCCGAGTAGCGGCCCAGCTGCCGGAATGAACATCCCCGCACGGGCTCTCGCTTGGGTCTAGGCTGACACCATGACTGCTGTCGACCGTGCCGTCTCCCGCCGTGAAATCGCAGATGCCCTGCTCAAGGCCATGGAACGCCGCCATGAGGTACTTGACGTGATCGTCGACTCCAACGACCGCGCGTCGGCCGTGCAGGCGATCGCGAACCTGCTGGGCGTTTCTCCGCTGGGCTGCGAAGCCGTGATCGGAATGTCGCTGGATCAGCTCACCAAGGACTCGCGCGACACGATCGCCGATGAGCTCAACGACTTGAACAACGAGCTGACGTTCACCCTCGGCGACCGGCCCGCCAGCTCCGGCGAGACCCTGGCACTTCGGGTGTTCTCCGGTGAAGAGGACCGAGACATTCTGGCGGATCGGACCACGGATGTCGGTGCGAGCGCCGACGGGTCCGGCCGGCCGGCCGACGATCTCGCCGACGAGATCCGCTCGGCGCTGGCCCGTGTCGACGACGAAGACGCGGCGCTGTTCGTCGCGGTCGACGGCGGGCAAAAGGTGGGCATGGTCTTCGGCGACCTCTACCACGGTGAGGTCAACGTGCGGATCTGGATCCATCCCGAACACCGCAAGAAGGGCTACGGCACCGCGGCATTGCGCCGTGCCCGCTCCGAGATGGCGGCCTATTTTCCCGGTGTGCCGCTGGTCGTCCGCGCACCGGGCGCGCACACCGGCTAAACCGCAGGCGCTCCCGCACCAGCCGGTGTGGATGAAATCCCAACTGGGGATAACTGCTTGCCCGGCAGCCGGTTTCGCGCTCTCTTGACTCGACGCTGTCGGGGCCCCGGCCGACCCTGACCGGTATGACAACCAGGTCTCGCACCGAGTTGGGTGCGCTCGGGGAACAACTGGCCGTCGACCATCTGATCGGTCACGGGTGGGCCATCCTGGCCCGCAACTGGCGCTGCCGCCACGGCGAACTGGACGTGATCGCCGTAGACCCGGGCACGGGCGCCGTGGTGTTCGTCGAGGTGAAGACCCGCAGCGGTGACGGTTTCGGCGGGCTGGAGTACGCGGTGGGACCGCAGAAGGTGCGCCGCCTGCGCCGGCTGGCCGGTGCGTGGCTGGTCGGCCAGCGATCGCACTGGGATGAGGTCCGTCTCGACGTGATCAGGGTGCGGATCGGGCGCCACAGCACCCCGGAGATCACCCATCTGCAGGGGGTGGGCTGAGAAATGACACTGGGCCGGGCGTTCTCGGTCGCGGTGCGCGGCCTCGACGGCTTGATCGTGGAGATCGAAGCCGACATCACCTCGGGCCTGCCCGGGGTGCATCTGGTGGGGTTGCCGGATGCCGCACTTCAGGAGTCGCGGGATCGTGTGCGCGCGGCGATCACCAACAGTGGGCAGCGTTGGCCCGCGGCCCGGCTGACCCTGGCGCTGTCGCCGGCGACGCTGCCGAAGATGGGTTCGGTCTACGACCTGGCGCTGGCCGCCGCGGTGCTCTGTGCGGACCAGCAGGCACCGTGGTTCCGGCTGGAGAAGACCGTGCTGCTCGGGGAGCTCGCACTCGACGGGCGGGTGCGGCCGGTCCACGGGGTGCTGCCCGCGGTGTTGGCCGCCAAGAAGGGCGGGTGGGCCGCCGCGGTGGTCCCCGTGGACAACCTTGCCGAAGCCAGCCTGGTGGACGGCATCGACGTCTACGGCGTGGCCACACTGGGCCAGTTCCACGGTTGGCTGGAGGGGGCGGCACGGCTTGCGGGCCGGGTGACCACGGCGGCTCCGACGGCCGAGCCCATCGCGGATCTGGCCGAGGTGGTCGGTCAGGCCCAGGCCCGCTTCGCCGTCGAGGTGGCTGCCGCCGGATCCCATCACCTGATGCTGACCGGGCCGCCCGGAATCGGCAAAACCATGCTGGCCCAACGCCTTCCCGGACTGCTGCCGGCGCTCACCGAAAGCGAATCCCTGGAGGTCACCGCAATCCATTCGGTGGCGGGTCTGCTGTCGGGCAGCGCACCGCTGATCACCCGGCCGCCCTTCATCGCGCCCCATCACAGCTCGAGCGTCGCGGCGCTGGTCGGCGGCGGCTCCGGCATGGCCCGGCCCGGTGCGGTGAGCCGCGCCCACCGGGGCGTGCTGTTCCTCGATGAGTGCGCCGAGATCCGGGTCAGCGCGCTGGAGGCGCTGCGCACACCGCTGGAAGACGGCGAGATCAGGCTGGCGCGGCGCGACGGGGTGGCCTGCTATCCGGCCCGTTTCCAGCTGGTCATGGCCGCCAACCCCTGCCCGTGCGCGCCGGCTGACCCCAGGGACTGCACCTGCAGATCCTTGGAGAAGCGCCGCTACCTCGGCCGGCTGTCCGGTCCGCTGCTGGACCGAGTGGACTTGAGGGTCCAGATGCATCCGGTGCGTGCTGGTGCGTTCTCGGCGGCGGACGGGGAGTCGACCGCTGCGGTGCGCAGTCGGGTGGCGCAGGCCCGCGCCGCTGCGGCCCAACGGTGGTCACCGCATGGTTTCCACACCAATGCCGAGGTCAGCGGGGCGTTGCTGCGCCGCAGGTTTCGGCTCAGCGCCACGGCAATGGCTCCGTTGCGCACTGCCCTCGACCGCGGCCTGCTGTCGATCCGGGGTGCCAACCGCGCACTGCGGGTCGCCTGGACACTCAGCGATCTGGCCGGGCGGACGTCACCGGGACGAGACGAGGTCTCCGCGGCCCTGAGCTTCCGCCAGGGGGGTGCGGGCCGATGAGTGCGGCAGACGCCACCACGAAGCAGGCGTGGGCCTACCTGTCGCGGGTTGCCGAGCCGCCGCGCGCGGCGCTGGCCGCGCTGGTCGACCGGGTCGGCCCGGTGGAAGCGGCAGAGCGGATTCGGTGTGGTGCGGTCGACCCGCAGTTGGCTCGCCACACCGAGGCTCGGCGTGAGATCGACGTGGCCGCTGACGATCTGGCGCTCCTCGACCGTCACGGCGGGCGCCTGGTCACTCCCGACGACGACGAGTGGCCGGTGCTGGCCTTCGCCGGTTTCTCCGGCGCCGGCGCGGTGGACAAACCGGATTTCCGGCCACCGCTCGCGCTCTGGGCGGTGGGCCCGGCACGCCTCGACGAAGTCGCCGAGCGGGCCACCGCCATCGTCGGAACCCGAGCCGCGACCTCCTACGGCGAGTTGGTGGCCGCGGATCTGGCCGCCGGACTGACCGAACGCGACGTGGCGGTGGTCTCCGGCGGCGCCTACGGAATCGACGGCACGGCGCACCGTGCAGCACTGGCCGCTGACGGCATCACCCTGGCGGTATTGGCCGGGGGCATCGACATCCCCTACCCGGCAGGCCATTCCGTGCTGCTGCATCGCATCAGCTCCAGCGGACTGCTGGTCACCGAGTACCCGCCCGGGGAACGGCCCGCCCGCCATCGGTTCCTCACCCGCAACCGGCTGGTGGCGGCGCTGGCAGGGGTGACGGTGGTGGTGGAGGCGGGACTGCGCAGCGGTGCGGCAAACACCGCCGCGTGGGCCCGGCTTTTGGGCCGGCCGGTGGCCGCGGTCCCCGGTCCGGTCACCAGCTCGGCATCGGTGGGCTGCCATGTGCTGCTGCGCGGCGGCGCCGAGTTGGTCACCCGGGTCGACGAAGTGATCGAGCTGGTGGGTCGAGTCGGGGAACTGGCCGACGATCCGCCGCGGCCGGTCACTGTGCTGGACGAGCTCAGCGTCGCTGAACGGCAGGTCTACGAAGCGCTGCCTGGGCGCGGTGTGGTCAGTGTCGATCAGATCGCGGTGGCCTCCGGGCTGGCGCCGGCGCAGGTGCTCGGGCCACTGGCCATGCTGGAGGTCGCCGGCCTGGTGGTGCGGCGGGATGGATGCTGGGGAATAGTTCGGCTCAAGCGGTAGCTCGTATAGTCGGCTGGGGCAAGGCGAAGAGGGGAGACAGCGTGGCGGGACGACCGGTTCACACCTTCGAGGTTGTCCGCACCGAGCAGCCCTCGGCGCACATGATTCGAGTGGTATTGGGCGGCAAGGGTTTCGACACTTTCAAGCCCATCGATTTCACCGATTCATACGTCAAGGTGATCTTTGTGCGCTATGACGTCGATGTCGCGTCGCTGCCGCAGCCCTTGACCCAGGACAGCTTCACATCCCTTCCCGACGAGCAGCGGCCGGTGATCCGCACCCTGACGGTGCGGCGCGCCGATCCGCAGGCCCGGGAGATCGCCATCGACGTCTCCGTACACGGTGAGCACGGCGTCGTCGGCCCGTGGGCGGCCGGCGCGAAGCCCGGCGATCCGGTTTACCTGATGGGGCCCTCGGGTGCCTACGCCCCCCATCCCGACGCCGACTGGCATCTGCTGGCCGGCGACGAGAGCGCGCTGCCGGCGATCTCGGCCGCCCTGGAGGCCCTGCCGGCCGGGGCCGTGGGCAAGGCGTTCATCGAAGTCGCCGGGCCCGACGACGAGATCCCACTCCAAGCCCCCGACGGGATCGAACTGAACTGGCTGCACCGCGGGGGACGTGCGGACCTGGTGGGCCAGGAGCGGGCCGGGGACAACGCACCACTGATCGAGGCGGTCACCACCGCCGCGTGGCTGTCGGGCCAGGTTCAGGTCTTCATCCACGGCGAAGCCCAGGCGGTCATGCACAATCTGCGGCCCTACATCCGCAAGGAACGTGGTGTCGACGCCAAGTGGGCGTCGATCTCGGGATACTGGCGGCGCGGGCGCACCGAAGAGACCTTCCGGCAGTGGAAGAAGGAACTCGCCGCCAGAGAAGCGACGGAGAACGCCGCGGCGGCTGACGAGAAAACGGGCTGAAGCCATGGCATTCGGGGATTACCAGTTCGAGATCTACCTGCAGGGCCTGGCCGGGGTGCTGCCCGCGTTCCCGATGACGTATGCGGAGTTGGAGGCCAAAGCCGCCGCGGCGCTTTCCCCGTCGGTGTGGTCCTATGTGGCCGGCGGCGCCGGTGACGAGCGCACCCAACGCGCCAACGTCACCGCATTCGACGGCTGGGGCCTGATCCCGCGGATGTTCGTCGGAGCCGCCGAGCGGGACCTGTCGATCGAGATGTTCGGGATGCGGCTGGCGTCGCCGGTGTTCATGGCGCCCATCGGGGTCATCGGGATCTGCGCCCAGGACGGACACGGCGACTTGGCCAGTGCGCGGGCGGCGGCGGCCACCGGAGTTCCGATGATGGTCTCCACCCTCACCGCCGACCCGCTCGAAGATGTCGCTGCCGAATTCGGTGACACGCCAGGATTTTTCCAGCTCTACACCCCCAAAGACCGGGAGCTGGCCGCGAGCCTGGTGAGCCGCGCGGAGGCGGCCGGCTACAAGGCGATCGTGGTCACCCTTGACACCTGGGTTCCGGGCTGGCGTCCCCGCGACCTGGCCACCTCGAACTTCCCGCAACTGCGCGGGCACTGCCTGTCCAACTATTGGTCCGACCCGGTGTTCCGGGCCGGGCTGGCTCAACCGCCCGAGGAGAATCCGCAGGCCGCCATACTGGCCTGGATCCAGACCTTCGGTAACCCGCTGACCTGGGACGATCTTCCGTGGCTGCGGTCGCTGACCGACCTGCCGTTGATCGTGAAAGGTATCTGCCACCCCGACGACGTGCGGCGTGCCCGCGACGGCGGTGTCGACGGCATCTACTGCTCCACGCACGGCGGTCGTCAGGCCAACGGCGGACTGCCGGCGCTGGACTGCCTGCCGGACGTGGTGGCAGCCGCCGACGGCATGCCGGTGCTGTTCGACTCGGGCATCCGCACCGGCGCCGACATCATCAAGGCCCTGGCGCTGGGGGCCACCGCGGTGGGTATCGGACGGCCCTATGCCTACGGCCTGGCCCTGGGCGGCACCGCCGGAATCGTGCACGTGCTGCGCTCGCTGCTGGCCGAAGCCGACCTGATCATGGCCGTCGACGGCTATCCGTCACGGCTTGATCTCACCCCGGAAACGCTGCGGCGGGTCACCTGAGCGATATCGGGCAACATCTGAGACCGTGGACGGTGTGGAAGCGATTCTCGACGAGTTCGACGAGTACCTCGCTTTGGAGCGGGGCCGTTCCGACCACACCCGGCGCGCCTACCTCGGCGACCTGCGATCGTTGTTCGGCTTCCTCGCCGAGCAGGGGCATACCGGTATCGAAGGGCTGAGCCTTCCGCTGCTGCGCAGCTGGCTGGCCGCGCAGGCCAACGCCGGCGCCGCGCGCAGCACCCTGGCTCGCCGCACATCGACGGTCAAGACCTTCACCGCCTGGGCGGCGCGGCGGGGCCTGTTGGCATCGGATCCCGGGGCGCGCCTGCAGCTGCCCAAGGCGCGCCGGACGCTGCCGGCGGTGCTGCGCCGCGACCAGGCGCAAGAAGCGATGGATGCGGCGAAATCCGGTGCCCAGCAAGATGATCCGCTGGCCTTGCGCGACAGACTGATCGCCGAGCTGCTCTATGCCACTGCGGTGCGGGTCAGCGAACTGTGTGGGCTCGACATCGACGACGTCGACGGTTCTCGGCGGGTGCTGCGCGTGGTGGGCAAGGGCAACAAGCAGCGCACGGTGCCCTTCGGGGAGCCCGCCGCCGAGGCGCTGCAGGCATGGCTCAGCCGGGGCAGGCCGTCGCTGGCGACGCTGGAGTCCGGCCCCGCGCTGCTGCTCGGCGCCCGCGGCGGGCGACTCGACCCGCGTCAGGCCCGCACCGTGGTGCACCAGACCGTCGCCGCGGTCGGGGGAGCACCGGACATGGGGCCGCACGGGCTGCGTCACACCGCGGCCACGCACCTGTTGGAGGGCGGGGCTGACCTGCGGATAGTGCAGGAGTTGCTCGGTCACTCCAGCCTGGCCACCACTCAGCTCTACACCCACGTCACCGTCGCCCGGCTTCGCGCCGTGCACGACCAGGCCCACCCACGGGCATGACGGTGCGATCGACTCTCGAGCTGCCGTCCGGACCGGTCTCCTACCTCGACTTTCGTCCCGACAATGCGGTCGGCACCGTGGTCCTGCTGCACGGCGGCGGCATCGACAATGCCGAGTTGTCCTGGGGAGAGGTCGGACCACGCTTGGCAGACGGCGGCTTTCGGGTCGTCGCTCCCGACCATCCCGGCTGCGGTCAGAGCCCGATGCCCGCCTGGCGGGTCACCCAACAGCGTCTGGTTGCCTACGTGGGGGAGTTGGTCAACGCGCTCGGACTGGATCGCTACGCCATCGGGGGACTGTCGCTGGGCGGCGCACTGGCGATCGGGCACGTGCTGGACCGGCCTGAACGTGTCTGTGCGGCAATACTGTTGGACAGCTACGGGCTGATGCCGCGGCTGGCAGGCGGCAGGCATCTGCCGGCGTGGGCGATGCAACGCACCGGCGTCCTGGACCTCGCCACCCGCTGGATGACCCAGAACCGCGCCGCGCTGACCTGGAGCCTCACCTCGTTGATCCGCGATCCGGCGCAACGCACCCCCGAGCTGATCGCGGGGATTCTTTCCGCCGCAAAACATCCCGGGTTCGCCGCCTTCGAGCAATGGCAGCGCGACGAGCTGCTCTGGAACGGGCTGAGAACCGACTACACGCCGCGGCTGGCGTCCTTCCCACGGCCGGCGCTGATCATCCACGGCGACCGGGACGCCGGCGTGCCCGTTGCCCGTGCCCGTGCGGCTGCCGCGCTGTTTCCGCACGCCGAGTTGAAAGTCGTTGCCGGTGCCGGGCACTGGGTCCAGCGTGACCAGCCTGACGTCGTCATCGCCGCCATGCTGGATTTCCTGCGGCGACTGCCACGCCAGTAGCGCGCGAACACCGGTTTGAGCCGGATGGGCGTCGAGGCCAGCAATCCCAACGGATCGACATAGTCGGCGTGCGCGGCCGGTCCCCACATCGCGCCCCAGTGCAGGCAGGCCGAACAGCCCGGATGACCGGGCTCCAGCACGCCGATCACCGCCCCCGCGGTCACCAGCTGACCGGCCCGCACCGTCGCCGACACCGGCTGGTAGCTGGTGCGCAACCCGCCGCGATGAGCCAGTGACACCACCGGTTGCCCGCCGGAACGTCCGGCGAACACCACCGTGCCTGCACCTGCGGCATACACCGGCTGGCCCGGGTCCCCGGCCAGGTCCACCCCGCGGTGACCGCGCTGCCAATCCGGGCGAGGGGCGTCGAACCGCCGCATCACCGCCGGGCGCGGCCGCAGCGGCCAATCCAGCCGAACCGAGTCGCCATACGCCGGTGCCGCCAGCAATACGCCTCCGACCAGCACCAACGCCACCCATCGCACACGCCCAGTTCACCCCGCCGGGCCCGAATCGGGCCAGTCACCGCTGTGGACAAAGCACCTGCTCGGACCGTGTAAACTCATTTGCGCAGTTCGCACATGCGGGCTGACTTCGCGTGTCTGCAATACAACCGGATGCCGGGTGGTCCCCAACAGGGGTCCGACATCTCAGCAGACACCAGGGCCCGGCCTCACCCGTCGCCGGGCGACAACCGACAAAAAAGGAACCATGCACTCATGGCTGTCGTAACCATGAAGCAGCTGCTGGACAGCGGCGCTCACTTCGGGCATCAGACCCGTCGTTGGAATCCCAAGATGAAGCGGTTCATCTTCACCGACCGCAACGGCATCTACATCATCGACCTGCAGCAGACGCTGACCTTCATCGACAAGGCGTACGAATTCGTCAAGGAAACCGTCGCCCACGGCGGATCCATCATGTTCGTCGGCACCAAGAAGCAGGCGCAGGAGTCGGTCGCGGCCGAGGCCACCCGGGTCGGTATGCCGTATGTCAACCAGCGCTGGCTGGGCGGCATGCTCACCAACTTCTCCACCGTGCACAAGCGTCTGCAGCGCCTCAAGGAACTCGAGGCCATGGAGCAGACCGGCGGTTTCGAGGGGCGCACCAAGAAGGAAATCTTGATGCTGACCCGCGAGAAGAACAAGCTGGAGCGCAGCCTCGGCGGTATCCGCGACATGGCCAAGGTGCCGTCGGCTGTCTGGGTCGTCGACACCAACAAGGAGCACATCGCCGTCGGCGAGGCCCGCAAGCTGGGCATCCCGGTCATCGCGATCCTGGACACCAACTGCGACCCCGACCTGGTCGACTACCCGATCCCGGGCAATGACGACGCGATCCGCTCGGCGGCGCTGCTGACCAAGGTCATCGCCTCCGCGGTGGCTGAGGGGCTGCAGGCCCGGGCAGGTCAGGGCAACGGCGAGGGCAAGGCTGCGGCCGAAGCGGTTGAGCCGCTGGCCGAGTGGGAGCAGGAGCTGCTGGCGGGCGCCACCACCTCTGCACCCGACGCCGAAGCCGGCGCCGAAACCACCACCGACGCATCGTAGGAAAGGCACACACAGTGGCGAACTACACCGCTGCCGACGTTAAGCGGCTTCGGGAGCTCACCGGCTCAGGCATGATGGACTGCAAGAACGCGCTGGCCGAGAGCGACGGCGACTTCGACAAGGCCGTCGAGGTGCTGCGTATCAAGGGCGCCAAGGACGTCGGCAAGCGCGCTGAGCGTGCGACCGCCGAAGGTCTGGTCGCGGCCAAGGACGGCGCGCTGATCGAGCTGAACTCCGAGACCGACTTCGTCGCCAAGAACGACGAGTTCAAGGCTCTCGCCGACGAGGTCGTCACCGCCGCCGCGGCGGCCAAGACCTCCGATGTCGAGGAGCTCAAGAGCGCCAAGATCGGTGACCGCACCGTCGGTGAGGCCATCGAAGCGCTGTCGGCCAAGATCGGCGAGAAGCTCGAACTGCGCCGGGTCGCCTACTTCGACGGCACCGTGGAGACCTACCTGCACAAGCGGGCCTCCGACCTGCCGCCGGCCGTGGGCGTGCTGGTCGAGTACACGGGTTCTAACACCGACGCCGCCCACGCGGTGGCGCTGCAGATCGCCGCGCTCAAGGCCAAGTACCTGAGCCGCGACGACGTACCCGCCGACCTGGTGGCCAACGAGCGCCGCATCGCCGAAGAGACGGCCAAGGAGGAGGGCAAGCCCGAGGCTGCCCTGCCCAAGATCGTCGAAGGCCGGGTGACCGGCTTCTTCAAGGACGTGGTGCTGCTGGACCAGGCGTCGGTCTCCGACTCGAAGAAGAGCGTTAAGGCGCTGCTCGACGAGGCCGGCGTGACCGTGACCCGCTTCGTGCGGTTCGAGGTCGGACAGGCCTGATCTCCTTCACACGAAACTCACCGCCAGCGCCCCGCACGTGGGCCTGGCGGTGATTTTCGTTTGGGCCCGGCAGCCCCGGCAGGTTCGTGGGCTAAGGTCACCGGAATGCAACATGTGCACGCCTTCGGCGACGATGCCCTCGGTGACTCCGACGCGGTGGGCCTGGTGGAGCGGCTTCGAGCGGGCGAGGTGTCGCCCATCGAGCTGGTCGACGCCGCGATCGCCCGCGCCGAAGCGGTCAACCCACAGCTGAACGCCCTGGCCTACCGGGCGTTCGACCGCGCGCGGGAGAACGCCCGGCGCGGTGCCGGCGCCGGCCAATCGGGGTATTTCCAGGGTGTCCCGACGTTCGTCAAGGACAACGTCGATGTCGCCGGGATGCCGACGATGCAGGGCACCGACGCCTGGCAGCCACATCCGGCCGCGGCCGACGGAGCCTTCGCCAAGCTGTACCTGAACACCGGGCTGATTCCGCTGGGCAAGAGCCAGCTGAGCGAGTTCGGATTCAGCGCTTCGGCCGAGCATCCGCGCATCGGTGCGGTGCGCAACCCGTGGAACACCGACTACACCGCGGCCGCCTCGTCGTCGGGGTCGGCGGCATTCGTGGCTGCCGGGGCGGTACCGATCGCGCACGCCAATGACGGCGGCGGGTCCATCCGCATCCCCGCGGCCTGCAACGGACTGGTCGGGCTCAAGCCGTCCCGGGGCCGGTTGCCGCTGGACAGGGACATGGGTGCCATGCCGGTACGGATCGTCTACAACGGCGTGGTCACCCGCTCGGTGCGCGACACCGCCGCCTTCTACGCAGAGGCCGAACGGATCTGGCGCAATAGCAAGCTGCCGCCGATCGGCGACATCCGGGCACCGGGCGCCCAGCGCCTGCGGGTCGCGGTGACCGCCCAGTCGATCTCCCGCGAAACGTCCGCGGAAGTGCGTGAGCTGACGCTGAAAACGGCGGCGCTGCTCGAGGAGTTGGGGCATCACGTCGAATATCTCGACCGGCCACCGGTACCGGCGCAATTCGCCGACGACTTCCTGCTCTACTGGGCGTTTTTGGCGACGGCTTTGGTCAAGGGAGGACGGCGGATGTTCGGCCCCACCTTCGATCGCTCCCGGCTGGACAACCTGACCATCGGGCTGGACCGTCATGCCACCCGCCACCTCTACCGCCTGCCGCTCGCGATCGCCCGGCTGGCGTCCGTGCGCCGACGGCACACCGCACCGCTGTACAGCGACTACGACGTCGTGCTCACCCCGACGCTGGCCCACGAGACGCCCAAGGTCGGTCACCTGACCCCCACGGCCAGCTACGAGCAGGTCATCGACCGGCTGATGGACTGGGTGACGTTCACTCCGCTGCAGAATGTCACCGGGGAACCGGCGATCTCACTGCCGCTGGCCGAGTCGGCCGCCGGGCTGCCGGTGGGCATGATGTTCACCGCCCCCATCGGCCAGGACGCCCGGCTGCTGGAGTTGGCCTACGAACTGGAGGCCGCCAAGCCCTGGCCCACGATCGCGGCTCGGGCCTAGCGGCGATCGCGAGCGCGGCGGAGCCGGGCGAAGCGGGTCGCCGCCATGAACCTAGCGGCGATCGCGAGCGCGGCGGAGTCGGGCGAAGCGGGTCGCCGCCATCAACCTAGATCGCGAGCGGCGAGCGCGCGGGTCACTCCGCGCCGATCCGTTCCAACATCTGCCGAAGCCGGTGCTGCTCGGCCGCGCTCAGCGCAGCCAGCACCCGACCGTCGGCGATGCGCACCGCATCTTCGGCCTGCTTCAGCAGATCCCGACCGGCGTCAGTCAGGTTCGCCGGCAGGGCACGCCCGGACGGTACCGAATCCGGACGGCTGACCGCGCCGCGATTCTCCAGCCGGTGCAGCACGGTGTTCATGGCCTGCGGCGTGACGCCGGTGTGGCGAGCCAGTTCGGCACTGGACAGCCCGGGACGCAGCGAAAGCACCCGCATGCAGACGAATTCGGGCAACGTCAGCCCCAGCGGCCCGAGTACCGCGGCCACCTGCGGGCGCAGCGCCGAGCTGACCCGGTACAGCAGATAGCCCAGCGGAGCAACGTCCACGTCATCCATATCAAATATCCTGACATACAAGATCTCTGCTGCTGAAACCGCTACAGATCGTTTCCCGCGTAGGACAGGTTGAAGCTCTTATTCGTCAACGGGAAGTCCGGGACGATGGTGTCGGCCATCGACACCGGCAGTGCGGGCCAGTTGAACCAGGACGGATCCACGATCTTCGCGCGGCCGATGGTGCCGTCGGCGCGAAGCTCCACCCGGTGCACAATGCTGCCGCGCCACCCCTCGACTATGCCGACCCCGCTGCACCGGCCAGTCGCCACCGGAACGGTCTCCTGAATGGCTATCGGGCCGTGGTGATTGTCGATCAGGTTGCGGCACAACGCCACCGATGCGGCGAACTCGTCGCGGCGAACGGTGTAGCGGGCCAATACGTCGCCGGCGCTCGCCGCCACCTCGGTCACCGCAAGCTCGGTGGTCGGGTGGTCGACGCGGGCGTCGGTACGGATACCGCTGGCCCGAGCCACGTAGCCCAGCGTGCCCATCGCCACGGCGTCGTCGCGGTGCAACACCGAGGTGCCGGCGAACCGGTCATAGATCACCGAATTGCCCAACGTCAGCTCGGCGATCTCGGCGATGTCGTCAGCCAGCTCCTGCAGCCGGTCCGGGTCCGGAAGTTCTTGCAGCACGACGCCTCCGGGGCTGATCGCCCCACGCAACAGCCGGTGTCCGGTCACCTGCGCGTTGATACGCAACACAAGCTCGCGGACGCGCTGAGCGTGTGCGTTGGCCAGGCCGAAGCCGACATCGTTGGCCAGGGCGCCCAGATCGGCGGCGTGGTTGTAGAGGCGCTCGAGCTCGACGAGCAAGGCTCGCAGCCGGTGTGCCGAATCGGACAGTTCGACACCGAGAGCGTCCTCGACGGCCAGACTGTGTGCGAGCGCGTGACCGGCGGAGGTGTCGCCACTGATCCGTTCGGCCAGATCCACTGCCGCACAGGCGTCCCGGCCCTGAAAGAGTCGCTCGATCCCACGGTGCACGAACCACAGTCGCGCCTTGAGGCGCAACACCGATTCACCGACGACCGAGAACCGGAAGTGGCCCGGTTCGATCAGCCCGGCGTGTACCGGGCCGACCGGGATCTCGTAGACCCCGGCGCCGTCCACGGTCAGGAAGGGAAAGTGGTCCGCCGCGGTGAAGTCGCCGGGCGACCCGGCATCGTTGCGCATCGGGTGCCAATCCTGTGGCCAATGCGCATGCCGCACCAGGCGGCGCGGCTGCGGATGATCGACCGGGGTGATTCCGTACAGATCGAGCATCTCCCGCTCGAATCGGCCGGCCTGAAAGGACAACCGGGCCAACGACGGGATCGCCGGCTGGTCCGCCGGAATCGTCAGAGTCAACTCGGTACGGCGGTCCGGGCGACCGGCGAGAAACAGATACACCACCCGCAGGGTGTCGTCGTCATCGTGAGCGGCCACCAGGGCGAGCCGGAAGCCCTCGTCGAACAGGGCCGTGGCTGTGGGAATCAGCTCATCGCCGGTGACCCGACGGGTGATCGTGTTCATCAGCGGACTCCGAGTTGGCTTGCGGCGCCGGCGAACAAGTCGGTCAGAGGGCCCGCGGTCACCCCGAGGGCAAGCGAGAGCAGCACCCCGGCCACCAACGCGCCGGCAACGGTCACCGGCACCCGGATCACCGGACTGCCGGCTTCTGGAGTGCCCAGCAGCATCCGGCCGGAATTGCGCAGCAGGGCGGCAAAAGCCACCACCAGCGCCACCAGCGCCAGGCCGAGAGCCCAGGCGAGACGAGCGTCGGCCAGTGCGATCGCGATCGACACCTCGCTGGCGAACATCGCGAACGGCGGCAGACCGAGCAGGACCACCATCCCGGCCGCGAACGCGCCGCCGACCAACCGCGACCTACCGAACACCGCGGTGATATCACCGATCGCCGTGGTGCCGTGGGCGGCCTGTAACTGCCCGCCGGCTAAGAACAGCACCGTCTTGCCCACGCCGTGCGCCAGCACGTGCAGCAGCAGCGCGGTGATCGCCAGCTGGGTGCCCGCTGCGGCGGCGACCGCGATCAGGCCCATCGTCTCCATCGACGAATAGGCCAGCATCCGTTTGAGATCGCTCGTGACGGTGAGCAGCAATGCGGCGATCAGCAACGTCACCAGACCGGCGGCCAGCAGTGCGGTGCGCAGGAACGCCGGGCCCACCGCGGTATCGATGATCGGCTTGATCCGGATCAGCACCGAGAACGCCACGGACAGCAGCACCCCGCTCATCAACGCCGAAACCGGAGCGGGGGCCTGGCTGTGCGCATCGGCGAGCCAGGTGTGAAACGGCGCCAGACCCATCTTGGCGCCGTAGCCGATCAGCAGCAGTGCGCCCGCCAATCGGGTCACCGCCGGGTCGAGCCCACCGGCATGGGCGAGAAGCACGTCGAGGTCCAGCGCGTCCTCGGCGCTCGCCCCGGCATGCAGCGCGGCGAAATGCAGCAGCACAGTGCCCAAAAACGCGATGGTGATCCCCACCGAACACACCATGACGTACTTCCAGGTGGCCTCCAGGGCGGCCCGGCTGCGGCGATGCCCGACCAGAAAGGCGGTGACCACCGTGGTGGCCTCGACGGCGATCCACACCACGCCGATGTTGTTGGCCGACACCGCCAGAGCCATCGCCGCCAAGAACGCCGGTGTCAGGACGGCGTACAACCGCGCGCCGCGTTCATCGGTGTGCCTACCGGCCAATTCGGCGTCGATGTAGCCGATGCTCGCCCAGGTGGCCAGGCTGCCGACCACCCCGATGACGATCAGCATCGTCGCCGACAGCGCATCGGCCCGCAGCAGGCCGTTCAGCACCAGGTGCGCCCCGTCGTCGACCCTGACGGCCAGGGCCACACCGCATCCGAGGATCGTCAACGCCGACATCACCGTGAGCGCGGCGCTCAACCGGCGCCAGCCCAGCGCCACCGAGCACAGCGCGGCCAACACCGGTGCCAGCAGCGGAAGCCCAATCATCCAGGTCATCAGTCGCGCAACTCCCGCAGCAGGTCCAGGTCCACCCCGCCAAAGGCCTTGCGCAGCTGTCCGGTCAGCACACCGAGAACGATCAGCACGAACAGGACATCGAGCGATGCGCCGAGCTCGACGATCAGGGGGACACCGGCGGTCAGCAGGAACGCGGTCGCGGCGATTCCGTTGTCCAGCATCAGCAGCCCGACGGTCTGCGAGATGGCGTGGCGTCGGGTCGCCATGATGAACAGCGCGATCAACACGGTCGCGACGGCGGCCGGGGCGGCGTTCGTCGAGGTACTGGGCGCCAGCGCGATCACCGGTTGGGTGATGGTGAATGCCGCGACCACCAGCGCGGTGGCCATCAGCAGGGAAGCGGTCGTGCTGACCAGGGGAGCGGACTCACGCCGTTCTTGGCGTTCGGCGCCCAACGCCCGGTGCAGCAGCCACGGCAGCAACACCGCCCGTACCGCCAGCACGCCGAGGCCCACCAAGAGCAGTGCTCGATCATGTTCGTGCACACCGCGAATCAGTGGGATGGCGGCCAGCGCCACGCCTTGGGCGACGAGCAGTCGGCGTACCACCACCGACAGGTCCCGGTGCCAGACCGCCAGCACCGCCGCCAGCAGTACACCGCCGGCGGCCAAGTCCAGCATGTTGACGAAGTCGATCAACGCCTCGTTCATCCGGCCGCTCCCGTGAAGAAGTTCGCCGCCGTGACGGCCAGCAACGCCAAGACGAAGGACCCGGCGAGCAGTTCAGGCACCCGGAACAGTCGGAGTTTGGCGAGGAAAACCTCCACGGCGGCCATCACCGCGGCCAGCACGGCCACTTTGAGCGCGATCGCGCCGGCACCGACGACCACATCGAGCGCACCGGGGTTCGTGCCCGCAATGCCCCACGGGAAGAACAGGTTTGCCAGCAGCGCCAGCAGCACGGTCAGCCGCATGCCACTGGCCCATTCGACCAAGGCCAGTTTGGGGCCGGCGTATTCGAGCACCATGGCCTCGTGCACCATGGTCAATTCGAGGTGGGTGGACGGGTTGTCCACCGGCAGCCGGCCGGTCTCGGCGACGATCACGATCACCAGCGCGACGAACGCCAACGCGCTGGCCAAGGAGATCACCTGGCCCGGATGCGCATTGGTGTAGTCGACGATGGCGCCCAGGTTGGCTGAATTCGCCGGGATCGAGCATGCGAACACCGCGACCAGAATGGTGGGTTCCACCAGCGCCGCAATGGTGATCTCGCGGCTGGCGCCCATTCCGCCAAAGGCCGTTGCGGTGTCGATGCCGGCCAAGGTCAACGCCACGGTTCCCAAAAACAGCAGGCCCACAACGGTAATCAGGTCGGCGATCGGGTCCAGCGGCGAGCCGGTCGCCACCAGGGGCGCGGTGGCGGCGATCACCAGCGTGGTGGCGGCCAGCGCAGCCGGCGCCGCGGCGAACACCCAGGTGGTGCCGAGCGGCTTGAGGTTCTGCTTGCCCAGCAGCTTGCGGATGTCACGCCACGGTTGCCAGATCCCGGCTCCGGTGCGGCCCTCGGCGCGGGCCCGGACCTGGCGCATCAGGCCGATCACCAGTGGGGCGCCGATGATGACGCCGGCGACCTGCACGAAGCCGGCCAGGTAGGTCAGTGCGTTCATCGCGCCACCAACATGGCGATCAGCACTCCCACCGCGCCGTAGGCCAGGTAGAGGTGCACGCTGCCGGTGTGGGCGCGGCGCACCAGTTGCGCTGCCGCGGCGACGCCCGTCAGCAGCGGGGCATACCAGCGGTCTTCGACCACGTCGGCCACCCGCGCCCGGTAGGCGATGCGTTCCACGTAGTAGCTCGACGGGGCCTGGCGGGTCACTTCTACCGCGGTGTCGGTGTGCAGCACATCGTCGAAGACCTGTTGTAGCGGCTGGGCGAACGACGTTGCGGTGTATTGCATGCGGGGGCTCAGTTCGTCGGCGCCGCAGGCCCACAGCGGCACGGTGGCGGTGCTCGGGCGCTGCCGTGCCCGCCAGCGGGAACCGACCAGCACCACCACCACGGCGGCGGCCAGACTCGCGGCCAGCAGGGCGGGGGACATGGACGCGTCCAGCCCGGGAAGGCGCAGGTAGGTTCCGAGCTCCGGGGCCGGTCCCGACACCGGCAGGGTGTCGAGCACCCGGTGCAACAGCGGGCCGACGGTGCCCGGCGCGACGGCCAGCACCAGGCAGGCGAGGGCGGCCAGCGTCATCCCGGCGAGCATCGTGGTGGGGGCTTCCCGGGCTGCCGCAGCGGCCCCCGAACGGGGGCGGGCCAAAAACCCGATTCCGAACGCCTTGACCATGGCGGCCACTCCCAGGCCGGCGGTCAGTGCGACAGCACCCACCGCCAGTGGAGTCACCAGGGTGATCGTGACGTCGTGGTCGGCCCCGGCATGCATCAGCGACTGGATCAGCAGCCACTCGCTGACGAAACCCGCTCCCAACGGCAGGCCGGCGGCGCCGAGCGCGGCCACCCCGAACAGTGCTGTGGTGCCCGGCATTCGGCGCGCCAGTCCGCCGAGCCGGTCCAGGTCGCGCAAGCCGGTGGCGGCCAGCACCGAGCCGGCGGACAAGAAGCCGAGGCTCTTGAACGCACTGTGGGCGAGCAGGTGCAGCAGCGCCGCGGCCGCGGCAACGGCCGCGGCACCGCGCGATCCCGCACCGGACATTAGGGCCGCCGCACCCAGGGCCAGGGTGATCAGCCCGATGTTCTCCGTCGTCGAATACGCAAGCAGCCGTTTGAGGTCGGTTGCCACCGACGCCTGCAGCACGCCGTAGAGCGCCGATGCGCCACCGGCGATCAGCAGCGTCAGGCCCCACCACCGCGGTCCGGGCCCGAGCAGTTGCAGGTCGACGCGGATGATCCCGTAGACGCCGAGGTTGACCATGGCGGCACTGAGCAGCGCCGACACCGGGCTGGGCGCCTCCGGGTGCGCCCGGGGCAGCCACGCGTGCAGGGGGAGCAGTCCGGCTTTGGAGCCGAACCCGATCAGGGTCAACACGAATACGGTGTGGCGCACGCGATCGGGCAGCGTGCCCATCCCGCCGAAGTCGTCGCCGGCGTGGGCCGCCAGCACGACCATTCCCAACAGCAGTGAGACGAAGCCCAACTGGGTCATCACGGCGTAGATCAGCGCGGCCGAACGCACTTCGCTGCGCTGCTGATCGGTGAGCACCAACACCAGCGACGTCAGCGCCATCAGTTCCCAGGCGAGCAGGAACGTCGTCACCGAGCCGGCCGCCGGAACGGTCAGCAGACTGGCGACGAACAGGGGCAACGTCAGCAGCGGCACAGCGCCGTAGCGCTCGTGGCGTGCATAGCCGATCCAGTACAGGCCGGCGGCCACGGCCACCGCACCGGTCAGCGCCATGAAGAAGCCGCCGAGCGCATCGACGCGCAGCTGCACACCCAGCAGCGGGACCAGCCAGTCCAGGCGAATCGGGGGCAGACTGCCGAACATGCCGGTCAGGCCGATGCCGATTCCGGCCGCACCGATGCCGGCCGTGGCGGTGCCGCTGAGGACCGCGGGCAGCGCTTGTGTGTCGGCGGATGAAGCCGTCGGCGTGCTCACCGGCCGGTCACCGACCGCAGTGCGGCGAGGATCTGCTCGGGCGTCGGCGGACATCCGGGGATTTCGACGTCGACCGGAACCACTTCGCCGACCGACCCCACGGTCGCGTAGGACTGCGCGAACACCCCGCGGTTGAGGGCGCAGTCCCCGCACGCGATGACCTTGCGTGGTTGCGGGGTGGCCTCCAGGGTGTTGCGCAGGGGCTCGGCCATATTGCGGGTGACCACCCCGGTGACCAGCAGGGCGTCGGCATGACGGGGCGAGGCGACGAGCCGTGCGCCGAATCGCTCGGCGTCGTACACCGGGCTGAAGGCGCCGGCGATCTCGATCTCGCAGCCGTTGCACGAGCCGGCGTCGACGTGGCGGATCTGCAACGATCCGGCCACGCCGCCCGGCGGGTCGGTTGCGGCCGGTGGGCGGGCGCCGGCCGGCTCGGTGACCCGGCCCAGTGCACGGATTCTGCCGAGCCAGCTCATTGCCCGGTCCGCAGGTCATCGAGGATGGCGACCTGCTCGTTGAGCATTCCGGTCAGCGCCTTGCGCGCCACCGCGAGCAGTTCGGTGATCACCGGCGAGGCGGTGGAGTAGATCACCGCATTACCGTCCTTGGTCGCTGTCACCATTCCGGCTCGGCGCAGTACGCCCAACTGCTGGGACAGATTCGATGCCTCCAGCCCGATCTCGGGGAGCAGCTCACTGACGGTGTGGTCGCGTTCGGCGAGTAACTCCAGGATCCGGATCCGGGCGGGATGCGCGAGGGTCTTGAAGAACTCCGCTTTCACCTGATGCAGCGAGTTCGGCACAGCGCAGACTATAGCAACGAACTTATCAATTGAAAAATTCTTCATATGTTGTGATAGTTGAGTGCAATGCCACGACCCCGGACTCTGTTTGACCGTTCCGGTAGGGCAGGATGAGAATGCCGTCGCGGAGGATTCCCGCGATGGCGCTGTCATATGCGCACAGCCCGGAGGAGCCTGATGACGGAGCCGACGAGTACCGACGGAGACCGGCCGGCCGGTCGCCCCCCTTACTCCCGGGTGTTGCTCAAGCTCGGTGGCGAGATGTTCGGCGGCGGGCAGGTCGGGCTTGATCCTGATGTGGTCGCCCAGGTGGCCCGCCAGATCGCCGAAGTGGTACGCGACGGCGTGCAGGTGGCAGTGGTGATCGGCGGCGGCAACTTCTTCCGCGGCGCGCAGTTGCAGCAGCGCGGCATGGAGCGGATGCGCTCGGACTACATGGGCATGCTCGGCACCGTGATGAACAGCCTTGCACTGCAAGATTTCCTGGAAAAGGAAGGCATCGACACGCGGGTGCAGACCGCGATCACCATGGGCCAGGTCGCCGAGCCCTACATCCCGCTGCGGGCGCAGCGGCACCTGGAGAAGGGGCGGGTGGTGATCTTCGGCGCCGGCATGGGGCTGCCGTATTTCTCCACCGACACCACGGCGGCCCAGCGGGCGCTGGAGATCGGCGCCCAGGTGGTGCTGATGGCCAAAGCCGTCGACGGGGTCTACACCGCCGACCCCCGCACCGACCCCGATGCCCAACTGCTGGCCTCGATCACCCATCGCGAGGTCATCGACCGAGGGCTGAAGGTGGCCGATGCCACGGCGTTCAGTCTGTGCATGGACAATGGCATGCCGATCCTGGTGTTCAACCTGCTGACCGATGGAAATATCGCCCGGGCGGTCGCGGGTGAGAAGATCGGGACACTGGTCACCACCAGCTGAAGTGCGCCGGGCGGCGACGGCGTTACAGCGAAGCGATAGCGAGGAGCGGGGCAGATGATCGACGAGGCTCTCTTCGATGCCGAAGAGAAAATGGAAAAGGCCGTGTCGGTGGCCCGTGACGATCTTTCGACCATCCGCACCGGCCGAGCCAACCCGGGGATGTTCTCGCGGATCGTCATCGACTACTACGGGTCGATCACCCCGATCACCCAGCTGGCCAGCATCAACGTGCCGGAGGCACGGCTGGTCGTGATCAAGCCCTACGAGGCGTCGCAGTTGGGCGCCATCGAGAACGCGATCCGCAACTCCGACCTCGGACTGAACCCCAGCAACGACGGTTCGCTGATCCGGGTGTCGGTGCCGCAGCTCACCGAGGAGCGGCGCAGAGAGCTGGTGAAGCAGGCCAAGGCCAAGGGAGAGGACGCCAAGGTCTCGGTGCGCAACATCCGCCGCAAGGCGATGGAAGAGCTGCACCGCATCCGCAAAGACGGCGAAGCGGGCGAGGACGAGGTCGGCCGGGCCGAGAAGGACCTGGACAAGTCCACCCAGCAGTACGTGACTCAGATCGACGAGTTGGTGAAGCACAAAGAAGGCGAGTTGCTGGAGGTCTAGCGGCCGTTCAGCAGGCATACCCGTGGCAGACCAAGACGCCGGCGTAGACGCCGCGGAATCGCAGCCGAAGCAGTCGCGAGCCGGACGCAACCTTCCCGCGGCCATCGCCGTGGGCGTAGTGCTGGCCGGGCTGCTGGTCTACACACTGTTGTTCGCCCCGCGATTCTGGGTGCTGATCCTGGCGGTGGCCGCTCCGGTTGCCACCCATGAGATCACCAGGCGGCTGCGTGAAGTCGGCTACGACCTGCCGTTCATCCCGCTGGCCCTCGGTGGCCAGGCGATGCTGTGGCTCTCGCTGCCGTTCGGTGCCCGGGGAGTGCTCGGTGCGTTCGGTGCCACGGTGGTGATCGCCATGATCTGGCGGCTGGTGGGCCAGGGGCTGGACCATACCCCGGTCAACTATCTGCGGGACATGTCGGCGATGATCCTCATCGCGGTCTGGGTGCCGCTGTGCATGAGTTTCGCGGCGCTGCTGGTCTATCGCGATGACGGCCCCGGCCGGGTGCTGTGCCTGCTGTTCCCGGTGGTGTTCTCCGACATCGGCGGCTATGCCGTCGGGGTGCTGTTCGGCAAGCATCCGATGGCGCCGGCGATCAGCCCGAAGAAGTCCTGGGAGGGCCTCGCCGGATCGCTGGTGTTCGGGGTTGCCGCGGCGGTGTTCGCGGTGACGGTGTTCCTCGGCCGGCCGTGGTGGGTGGGCCTGCCGCTGGGGCTGCTGCTGGTGGTCACCGGGGTCTTCGGCGACCTCATCGAATCGCAGGTGAAACGCGATCTGGGTATCAAGGACATGGGCCGGCTGCTGCCCGGCCACGGCGGGATCATGGACCGGCTCGACGCGCTGCTGCCGTCGGCCGTGGTGACCTGGGTCGTGCTGACCGTGCTGCGCTGAGTCAGCGGCATACTGGAAGCCGATCATGACGCAACAGCTGGTGTTCACCGCACCGCGGCGGGCACTGCCGCCGCGGCACTTGGCAGACCTCGACGCCGAGGGTGTGGTCTCCGCGGTCGCCGAGCTGGGGCTGCCGGCTTTTCGGGCCAAACAACTGGCGAACCAGTACTACGGCCGGCTGATCGCCGACCCGCAGCAGATGACCGACCTGCCCGCCGCGGTGCGCTCCTCGGTGGGCGAGGCGTTGTTCCCCACGCTGTTGACCGCGGCCAGCGAGATCGAATGCGACGCCGGGGAGACCCGCAAGACGCTGTGGCGTGCCCACGACAACACCAAATTCGAATCGGTGCTGATGCGCTATCCGCGCCGCAACACCGTGTGCATCTCCTCGCAGGCCGGCTGCGGCATGGCGTGCCCGTTCTGTGCCACCGGGCAGGCGGGCCTCACCCGAAATCTGTCCACCGCGGAGATTCTCGAGCAGGTGCGGGCGGCCTCGGTGCAACTCCGCGACAGAGACCACGGCCGGCTCTCCAACATCGTGTTCATGGGGATGGGGGAGCCGCTGGCCAACTACGCCCGGGTGGTGGCCGCGGTGCGGCGCATCATCGCGCCGGCTCCGAACGGCTTCGGCATCTCGGCGCGGTCGGTGACGGTGTCCACGGTGGGACTGGCCCCGGCCATCCGCAAGCTTGCCGACGAGCGCCTCGGCGTGACGCTCGCCCTGTCGCTGCACACCCCTGACGACGAGCTCCGCGACACCCTGGTGCCGGTCAACAATCGGTGGAAGGTCTCCGAGGCCCTCGATGCCGCCCGCTACTACGCGGACGTCACCGGCCGGCGGGTGTCGGTGGAATACGCGTTGATCCGCGACGTCAACGACCAGCCGTGGCGGGCGGACCTGCTGGGCCGCAAGCTGCACAAGGCGCTGGGGCCGCTGGTGCACGTCAACCTGATTCCGCTCAACCCCACGCCGGGCAGCGAATGGGACGCCAGTCCCAAGCCGGTGGAGCGGGAGTTCGTGCGGCGCGTGCGGGCCCAAGGCGTGGAATGCACCGTCCGCGACACCCGCGGCCGCGAAATCGCCGCCGCATGTGGGCAGTTGGCGGCCGAAAACCAGTGAGCTGATCGCGAGATCGCAACCACGCAGGAAAAGGCCGAGTAGACCCCTGCGTCAGTCCGATCTCGCGGAGAAACCCAGTCGGAACTAGCGCAGCCAGCCGCGGTTGCGGCCGATGATGTCGCGCACCACGACGATCAGCACCAGCGCGGCGAAGCCCAGCAGGAAGTAGTCCTCGACGTGGCCGATGTGGTTGCCGCGCAGCATGAGCAGCAGGAAGCCGACGATGCCGAAGCCGACGATGTGCCAGGTGCGGTAGTTGATCTTGCTCCAACCCCACGCCGCAGACGGCACCTCGACAGGGTCAACCCCGTTGTGGCGCTCCACCTCGGTACCGGCCACTTCGACTCCTTACGTTCGCGCAACTACTCCTGCGCGACATTCTGACATATCGCCACCTGGCCACCTACCGTGGAGGCCATGGCCCAGCACGCCACAGAAGCGCCGCCGATCTGGGAATTCGCGGTGGCGCCGGCCCGCATCGCACCGGGCGTGAGCTCCATGGTGGGCTACCGCGCGCTCGACGTGCCTGAGCGCGTCCACCGGGGTATGCCGTCGTCGAGCCTGACATTCATCGTCAGCCTCGACGAGGGGGTGGAGGCGGCTGATCGGGCCGAGGCGCTGACGACGGCCCGGCCGACCCCGGTCATCCTGGGTGGACTGCACGTGCAGGCCAGCCATGTGCGACAGCGCCGCGATCAGGCCGGGGTTCAGCTGGCGGTGCATCCACTGGCTTCACGAGCACTCTTCGGTGTGCCCGCTGCCGAGCTGAGCGTCACCGAGTACGACGCCGCACCGGTGTTGGGCCGCCGTGCGGTGCGTCTGCACGAACGGTTGGCCACCGCACGATCCTGGCCGGAGGTGTTCGCGGTGATGTCGGCCTACCTGGTGGCCGAGCAACGTCGACGAGACACCGCCGTGCGGCCTGAGGTGGCCTACGCCTGGGAGCTGTTGGCGGCCAGCCGGGGGAGGGCGCCGATCGCAGGCATCGCCGAGCAGGTCGGGGTGAGCCAGCGTCATCTGACCACGCTGTTTCGCCGCGAGGTGGGCCACACGCCGAAAGCGGTGGCCATGCTGATGCGATTCGAATACGCGACAGCCCGGATCGCCGACGACGTTCGCCGGCGCGGACAGGCCGACTTGGCAAGCATTGCGGCCGCCGCCGGATACGCCGATCAGGCCCACCTGACCCGTGAATTCGTTCGGTACGCCGGAGTTTCGCCGGCCGCCTGGCTGGCCGAGGAGTTCCAAAACATTCAAGACGGCGGCCACGCCCAACGCTCACAGTGGGGACATGACAGCAACGAATCCGACCGTCTGGTTGACCCTGCAGGCGCATGACGCGCGCAGCCTCATCGACTACTACGTGGACACCTTCGGTTTTGTCGTCACAGCCCGCCACGGGGATGACGGCGACACCGTCGCCCATGCCGAACTGCGCTGGCCCGAGGGCGTCGGCGGCATCATGCTCGGCAGCCACAAGCCGGGTAATGACTGGTGCCGAGCACCCGGCACCGCCGGCGGCTACGTCGTCACCAGCGACCCGGACGGCCTCTACCAGCGGGTGCTGGATCGCCAGGCAGAAGTGATCCGACCGCTCGCCGACACCGACTACGGCGCCCGGGAGTTCGCCGTGCGCGACCCGGAAGGCAACCTGTGGAGCTTCGGCAACTACGCGGGAGCACAATAGGTGGGTGAGCACGGGCCGCCGGATCAAAGTTCTGCTGTTGGGCTCCACCGGCTCCATCGGAACCCAGGCGTTGCAGGTCGTCGCGGCGAACCCGGACCGCTTCGAGATCGTCGGGCTGGCCGCCGGAGGCGGTAACCCGCAACTGCTGGCCGCCCAGCGCGCCGAGACCGGGGTCGCCAACATCGCCGTCGCCGACGCGCAGGTGGGCGAGTCGCTGGAGGCCCCCTACCGGGGGCCCGACGCCGTCACCCGCCTGGTGTACGAGACCGAGGCAGATGTGGTTCTCAACGCACTGGTCGGCGCGCTCGGGCTGCGGCCCACGCTGGCCGCGCTGGAAACCGGGGCGAGGCTGGCCCTGGCCAACAAGGAATCACTGATCGCCGGCGGCCCGCTGGTCTTGGCGGCTGCCGAGCCGGGGCAGATCGTGCCGGTGGACTCCGAGCACTCCGCGCTGGCGCAGTGCCTTCGGGGCGGCACTCCCGACGAGGTCGCCAGATTGGTGCTCACCGCGTCCGGGGGGCCGTTCCGCGGCTGGAGCGCAGCGGATCTTCAGCACGTCACACCCGAGCAGGCCGGAGCGCATCCCACCTGGTCGATGGGCCCGATGAACACGCTGAATTCGGCCTCCCTGGTGAACAAGGGACTCGAACTCATCGAAACCCACCTGCTGTTCGGCGTCCCCTACGACCGCATCGACGTCGTCGTGCACCCGCAGTCCATCGTGCACTCCATGGTCACCTTCACCGACGGCTCGACCATCGCCCAGGCCAGCCCGCCGGACATGCGGCTACCGATCGCGCTGGCCCTGGGCTGGCCGGCGCGGGTGCCCGGGGCGGCCGCGGCCTGCGACTTCTCCACGGCCTCCACCTGGGAATTCGAACCCCTCGACGACGCCGTCTTCCCGGCGGTGCAGCTGGCCCGCCACGCCGGTCAGATCGGCGGCTGCATGACCGCGGTCTACAACGCCGCCAATGAGGAGTCCGCGGAAGCCTTCCTTTCCGGCCGGATCGGTTTCCCCGATATCGTGGCCACGATCGCCGAGGTCCTGAGCGCTGCCGACCAGTGGGCCGCGCAACCCGCTACCGTGGATGAGGTACTCGATGCGCAGCGCTGGGCCAAAGAACGAGCGGCTCGCGCCGTCGAGGCGATAGCTACAAGAAAGGTCGGAAGCACTCGATGATGTTTGCGGTCGGCATCGCGTTGTTCGCGCTGGCCATCCTGGTTTCGGTGGCGCTGCATGAATGCGGCCACATGTGGGTGGCGCGGGCCACCGGCATGAAGGTGCGCCGCTACTTCGTCGGCTTCGGAACCACGTTGTGGTCGACGCGCCGCGGCGAGACCGAATACGGCCTCAAAGCCGTCCCGGCCGGCGGCTTCTGCGACATCGCGGGTATGACCGCGGTGGAGGAATTGGCGCCCGACGAGGTCGACCGCGCCATGTACAAGCAGAAGACGTGGAAGCGAGTGGCCGTGTTGTTCGCCGGCCCCGCCATGAACTTCGTCATCGGCCTGGTGCTGGTCTACGCCATCGCGGTGATCTGGGGCCTGCCGAACCTGCACGCTCCCACCACTGCCGTCATCGGCGAAACAGCCTGTGTGGCACCCGAAGTCGTCAAGGGTGAGCTGGGTACCTGCTCGGGGCCCGGCCCGGCGGCACTGGCCGGCATCGAGTCCGGCGACGTCGTCGTCAAGGTCGGCGACACCCCGGTGTCGACCTTCGAGGAGATGGCCACGGCCGTGCGCAAGCAGCACGGCACGACACCCATCGTCGTCGAACGCGAGGGCACCACGCTCACCAAGTACGTCGACGTGACACCCACCCAGCGCTGGATCGCCGACGGCCCCGGCCGCGAGGCCGTGCCCAGCACCGTCGGCGCGATCGGGGTGGGCGCCGCCCAATTCGGCCCGACCCAGTACAACCCGCTCACCGCGGTGCCGGCCACCTTCGCCTTCAGCGGGGACCTGTCGGTGCTGTTGGGCAAGTCACTGGCCAACATCCCGTCCAAGGTCGGCGCGCTGATGCACGCCATCGGCAACCCGCACGGGGAACGCGACCCCGAAACCCCGATCAGCGTGGTGGGCGCGTCGATCATCGGCGGCGACACCGTCGATCACGGGCTGTGGGTCGCGTTCTGGTTCTTCCTGGCCCAGCTGAACTTCATCCTGGGCGTGCTGAACCTGGTGCCGCTGCTGCCGTTCGACGGCGGGCACATCGCGATCGCGCTGTACGAGAAGCTGCGCAACATGGTCAGGTCGGCCCGCGGGAAGGTCGCGGCGGCGCCGGTGAACTATCTCAAGCTGATGCCTGCCACCTACGTAGTGTTGGTGGTGGTTGTCGGTTACATGCTGCTCACCGTGACTGCCGACTTGGTCAATCCGATCCGGCTGTTTTGATAGGAGCCCCCTCATGAGCGTCGGCCTGGGAATGCCGGCTGCCCCTCCGCCCACGCTGGCGCCGCGTCGCAAGACGCGCCAGCTGATGGTCGGCGGGGTCGGGGTGGGCAGCGACCATCCCATCCCGGTGCAGTCGATGTGCACCACCAAGACCCACGACGTCAACGCCACGTTGCAGCAGATCGCGGAGTTGACCGCCTCCGGTTGCGACATCGTGCGGGTGGCCTGCCCCCGCCAGGAGGACGCTGACGCGCTGGCCGAGATCGCCCGGCACAGCCAGATCCCGGTGATCGCCGACATCCACTTCCAGCCCAAGTACATCTTCGCCGCGATCGACGCCGGTTGCGCCGCGGTCCGGGTGAACCCGGGCAACATCAAGGAGTTCGACGGCCGGGTCGGCGAGGTGGCCAAGGCGGCCGGCGCCGCCGGCATCCCCATCCGGATCGGCGTCAACGCGGGTTCGCTGGACCAGCGGTTCTTGGCCAAGTACGGCAAGGCGACTCCGGAAGCGTTGGTGGAGTCCGCGCTGTGGGAGGCGTCGTTGTTCGAGGAGCACGGCTTCGGCGACATCAAGATCAGCGTCAAGCACAACGACCCGGTCGTGATGGTGGCCGCCTACGAGCTGCTGGCGCAGCGATGCGACTACCCGCTGCACCTGGGTGTCACCGAGGCGGGCCCGGCCTTCCAGGGCACCATCAAGTCCGCCGTGGCGTTCGGCGCGCTGTTGTCGCGCGGCATCGGGGACACGATCCGGGTGTCGCTGTCGGCGCCGCCGGTGGAGGAAGTCAAGGTCGGCAACCAGATTCTGGAGTCGCTCAACCTGCGGCCGCGTGGTCTGGAGATCGTGTCGTGCCCGTCGTGCGGGCGGGCTCAGGTGGACGTCTATCGGCTGGCCAACGAGGTCACCGCCGGGCTGGAGGGGATCGACGTCCCGCTGCGGGTCGCGGTGATGGGCTGTGTGGTCAACGGCCCCGGTGAGGCTCGTGAGGCGGATCTGGGTGTGGCGTCGGGCAACGGCAAGGGCCAGATCTTCGTCAAGGGTGAGGTGATCAAGACCGTTCCCGAGGCGCAGATCGTCGAGACGCTGATCGAGGAGGCCATGCGCCTGGCCGCCGAGATGGGGGAGGGATCTCCCGGCGGTTCGCCCACCGTCGCCGTAAGCTGAACGCAGCCGGATCGCCGTACCCGCGCGACGGTTGAGTTCGCCAGAAAGAGTCACTATGTCGGCTCCATCCGAGTTCCGTCTCGACCAGCGACGGGTGTCTGTGGCGCGCGACGCCGCTGCGGTCTGGCGGGTGCTCGAAGAGGATCCGATCGGCTCGTGCATGGTCGCCGCCCGGGTCGCCGATCACGGGGTCGATCCCCGGATGATCGGCGGCGAATTGTGGACGCGCGGCGGCGTGGCGGAATCCCTGTGCTACGCGGGCGCGAACCTGATCCCGCTGCGCGGCACCGCAGCCGATCTCACCGCCTTCGCCGATAAGGCGGTGGGTGCCATCCGGCGTTGCTCGTCGTTGGTGGGACGAGCCGAATTGGTGGTCCCGATGTGGCAGCGTCTCGCCGACTCCTGGGGTCCGGCCCGTGACGTGCGCGAGAGTCAACCGTTGATGGCGTTGCACTCCATGCCCGCGTGCCCGATGGACACCGAAGTGCGCCAAGTCCGTCCCGACGAGCTCGACGCGTATCTGGTGGCCGCCGTCGACATGTTCATCGGTGAGGTCGGGGTGGATCCGCGGGCCGGCGACGGCGGCCGCGCCTACCGCCGCCGGGTGGCCAACCTGATCGCGGCGGGCCGCGCCTGGGCACGATTCGAGCGGGGCGAGGTCGTGTTCAAGGCCGAGGTGGGTTCCCAGTCGCCGACGGTGGGGCAGATCCAGGGTGTGTGGGTACATCCGGACCGACGTGGACACGGGCTGGGAGCCGGCGGCACCGCCATGCTGGCAGCGGTGCTCGTCGGCACCGGGCGCATTGCCAGCCTCTACGTCAACGACTTCAACGAGGTGGCGCGGTCCACCTATGAGCGCGTGGGTTTCACCCAGGTCGGCACCTTCGCGACCGTGCTGCTCGACTGATCTGCGGGGCTCCAAATCCCCGCGACCGGCGCGGCAAAAGTTCGTGCGGCGAACACTATGACCGCCGGCGCGGTGCGCCTCCGCCCGGCGACCGTGTCCGTTTCGTAACATCAGCCCCAATGACAACTGCACGCTCATTCGTCACACGCGTCACGGGTCTGGTGACAGTGCTGCTGACCGCAGCCGGACTGGCCGCCTGCACACCGCGCCCCGACGGCCCAGGGCCTGTCGCAGAGCTGTTCTTCGCCGCACTGGGCGCCGGCGACACCGCGGCCGCCGCCGAGCTCAGCGACGACCCGTCCGCGGCCCGCAGTGCCCTCAACGCCGCCTGGGCGGGCTTGCAGGCCGAACATCTGGACGCCCAACTGCTCGGCGCGCGCTACAACGACGACACCGGCAGCGTCGCCTATCGCTACACCTGGGCGCTGCCGAAGAACCGGACCTGGTCCTACGATGGCCAGCTCAAGATGGTCCGTAACGAAGGCCGCTGGATGGTCCGCTGGACGGCGACCGACCTGCACCCCAAGTTGGGGGAGCACCAGACCTTCGCGTTACGCGCCGACCCCCCGCGCCGTGCCGCCGTCAACGAGGCGGGCGGCACCGACGTGCTGGTGCCGGGCTACGTGTACCGCTACCAGTTGGACGCCACCCGGGCCGGACGAAACCTGATGCGCACCGCGGGTGCGGTGGTCGACACCCTGCGGGGCTTCGACGAGGCACTGGGCGATCCGCAGCGACTGGCCGAGCAGGCCAGCTCCTCGGCGACGCCACTCGACCTGATCACGTTGCGCAAAGCCGACCACGACCGGGTCGAGGCAGCGATCGGCGCGCTGCCCGGAGTCGTGATCACCCCGCAGGCCGACCTGCTGCCCACCGATGACCACTTCGCGCCGATGCTGCTCAGCGAGGTCAAGAAGGCGGTCGGAACCCAGCTCGAAGGTGCCGCGGGCTGGCGGGTCGTCAGCGAGAACCAGAACGGCGTCGACGTGGCGGTCCTGCACGAGGTCGATCCGGCCCCGGCCCCCTCGCTGACCATCAGCGTGGACCGAACGGTGCAGCGCGCCGCCCAGAACGCGGTCAACACCCGCGGCGACAAGGCGATGATCGTCGTGATCAAGCCGTCGACCGGTGAACTGCTCGCCGTCGCACAGAACGCCGCCGCCGATGCGGACGGTCTGGTGGCGACCAGCGGCCTGTATCCCCCCGGCTCGACGTTCAAGATGGTCACCGCGGGTGCGGCGATCGAACGGGACATGGTGCGGCCGAACTCCATGGTGGGTTGTCCCGGTGAGCTCGACATCGGTCAGCGCACCATCCCCAACTACGGTGGGTTCGACTTGGGCCTGGTGCCGATGTCGCGGGCCTTCGCCAATTCGTGCAACACCACCTTCGCCGAGCTGGCCAGCCGGATGCCGCCGCGGGCGCTGTCGCAGGCGGCCAGCCGCTACGGGATTGGGGTGGACTACCTGGTTGACGGCATCACCACCGTCACCGGTTCGGTTCCGCCGACAGTGGATCTGGCCGAGCGCACCGAGGACGGATTCGGTCAGGGCAAGGTGCTGGCCAGCCCCTTCGGTGTGGCCCTGGCCGCGGCCACGGTGGCCGCAGGACGCACCCCGGTGCCCCAGTTGATCGAAGGCCGGCCGACGGCGGTCAACGGCCCGGCGGTGCCCCCGGTGAGCGCGGAGATACTCGACGGGCTGCGCGAGATGATGCGGCTGGTCGTCACCGACGGAACCGCACGGGACATCGCCGGCTGCGGCCCGGTCTATGGCAAGACCGGGGAGGCCGAATTCGCCGGCGGCTCGCATTCCTGGTTTGCCGGATACCGCGGCGACATGGCCTTCGCATCGCTGATCGTCGGGGGCGGCAGCTCGCAGTACGCGGTCCGGATGACCAAGGTGATGTTCGACTCGCTGCCGGACAACTTCCTGCTCTGACCGCTGTGCGGCACGGCCCGGCCGACGCCGGTAAATTGAGAAGCCGTGACGGGTCTCAGCGACGACATGGCCGACATGGCCCTGCGGATCTCGGATGCGGACCGCAACGGCACGCTGCGCCGCCTGCACAACGCCGTCTCCCTCGGATTGATCGACATCGGGGAGTTCGAGGAGCGCGCGGCCCAGGTGTCGCAGGCGCGGATGCGCTCGGAGCTCGACACCCTGATCGGTGATCTGCCCGGCCCGCGCGCCATCGTGACCTCGGCCGCCGACCGTGTCGAGCTGCGCGGCTGGGCGGGGTCGCTCAGACGTCACGGGGAATGGATCGTGCCGACCCGGCTGGCATTGGTGCGGCGCCTGGGCTCGGTCGACCTCGACCTCACCAAGGCCCGGTTCGCCGGACCGGTCGTGGTGATCGAACTCGACATGCGATTCGGCTCGGTCGACATCCGCCTGCCCGACGGTGCCAGTGCCTCGATCGACGATGTCGAGGTCTACGGCGGCAGCGCCCGCGATCGCCGCACCGACCCGCCCGCCGAAGGCACTCCGCACCTGGTGCTGACCGGCCGCGTGGTGTGCGGCTCGGTGGACATCAGGGGTCCTCGGCGCAAGCTGCGCTGGCGGCACTGACCAGCTCCGTTAAGCTGGCGTGATGCCTGTTCGTGCCCCGCTTTCCCCCGGCGTGCTGTCTCCGACGCTGCCGGTACCCCGCATGATCCCGCGTCCGGAATACGTCGGCCGTGCCACGGCTGCCGAGGGGTCCGAACCGTGGGTGCAGACGCCCGAGGTGATCGAGAAGATGCGGGTGGCATGCCGAATTGCCGCGGGTGCACTGGCCGAGGCGGGCAAGGCTGTGGCGCCCGGGGTGACCACCGATGCGCTGGATCGCATCGCCCACGAGTACATGATCGACCACGGGGCATATCCATCGACGTTGGGCTACAAGGGTTTTCCCAAGTCGTGCTGCACGTCGCTCAACGAAGTCATCTGTCACGGCATCCCGGACTCGACGGTGATCGCCGACGGCGACATCGTCAACATCGACGTCACCGCCTACATCGACGGCGTGCACGGCGACACCAACGCCACCTTCCTGGCCGGGGACGTCTCAGAAGAACACCGGCTGCTGGTCGAGCGCACCCACGAGGCCACCATGCGCGCCATCAAGGCGGTGAAACCGGGCCGCGCACTGTCGGTGATCGGTCGGGTGATCGAGTCCTACGCGAACCGGTTCGGCTACAACGTGGTCCGGGATTTCACCGGTCACGGGATCGGCACCACCTTCCACAATGGCCTGGTGATCCTGCACTACGACCAACCCGAAGTCGACACCATCATCGAGCCGGGGATGACGTTCACCATCGAACCGATGATCAACCTCGGCAGCCTGGACTACGAGATCTGGGACGACGACTGGACCGTGGTCACCAGTGACGGGCAGTGGAGCGCCCAGTTCGAGCACACTCTGGTGGTCACCGACGATGGAGCCGAGATACTGACCCTGCCATGACCGGTGGCTGTTGTCTGTTGGCCCGCTGAGGGGCCTGCCAAAAGCGCCCCCTGCCGCGCGAGGGCCTGTAGCGTTGCGCAGATGCCGGGCACGATGATGACCATCGACGGGTTCCCGATCCCGGTCGATGTGGCAGGCCCGCAGAACGGGCCGGTCGTGGTCGTGCTCGCCGCGGCCCAGCACCCGCTCACCGCGTACGACGCGGTCTGTCAGCGGTTGCACACCGCGTCACTGCGCACCATCGTGATCGGTGCCGACCCGCGTCTGACGCCCAAGTCGGTGATCGGCATCCTCGATTCGCTGGGCGTGCAGTGCGGCGTGCTGGTGGGAGATCGCACCGGTGCTGACAATGCCTGGGAGCTTGCCGCGACGCGCCCGGATCGCTTCACCGGCCTGGTGGCGCTCGACCGCGGTCATCCCCGCGCGCCGGACCTCAACGGTGCGGTTCGCGACGAGCGGTGCCCTCCGGTGGAGATCAACACCACTGTGCTGGTCAGTACCCGTGCCACGGCGTCGGTGGCCAATGCCAGCCAACGGTTCGTCTACGGAGATCACCGCCTGGTGACACTGCCCGGCCGGCGCAGCGCGAGTGAGTTCACCGCGCAGTTCGCCATGGAGATCGTGTTGCGAGCCAGCACCTGGTGACTTTTCGTCAGCTGGAGATCGTCGGCTGAGCGCGGGCGGGTAGCCTGACAGCACTCAAATGTCAGGGACGACCGTCGTCGGCGAAGGAGCACAATGACCCGGCCCGCGATGCTCTCCCAGGCAGAGCTGCAAGAACTGGTCGCCTCCGGCGAGATCGACACCGTGGTGGTGGCATTCGCCGATATGCAGGGCCGGTTGGTCGGTAAGCGGGTCGCGGCCGAACATTTCCTGGCCGAGGTCGCCGGACACGGCATGGAAGCCTGCAGCTACCTGCTGGCCGTCGACGTGGAGATGAACACCGTCCCGGGCTACTCCATCGCGGACTGGGGAACCGGCTATGGCGACCTGGTGCTCAGACCCGACCTCGCCACGCTGCGCCGCATTCCATGGCTGCCCGGCACCGCGCACGTGCTGGCCGACGCGCACTGGCCGGACGGTGGCCCGGTCGCGGTGGCACCCCGCCAGATTCTGGCAAGCCAGATCGCTCGACTGACCGAGCGCGGGCTGGTGGCCTATGCCGCAACGGAGTTGGAGTTCCTGGTCTTCGAGGACAGCTACCGTCAGGCGTGGGCCAGCGGGTATCGCGGGCTGACACCGGGCACGGACTACAACGCCGACTACGGCCTGGTCGCCGGCACTCGGCTGGAGCCGCTGCTGCGCGACATCCGCCTGGGTATGACCGGAGCAGGCCTGCGCTGTGAGGGCGTCAAGGGAGAGTGCAACAACGGCCAGCAGGAGATCACCTTCCGCTACGAAGAGGCGCTGACCACCTGCGACAACCACAGCGTCTACAAGAGTGGCGCCAAGGAGATCGCCGACCAGCACGGCAAGAGCCTGACGTTCATGGCCAAGTTCGACCAGCGCGAGGGCAACAGCTGCCACGTGCACCTGTCATTGCGCAGTACCGAGGGAGCGCCGGTGTTCGCCGATCCGGCGGCACCGCACGGTATGTCGGCGCTGTTCCGCGGCTTCTTGGCCGGGGTGCTGGACACGCTGCCCGACCTGACCCTGTTCTATGCGCCGAACATCAACTCCTACAAGCGATTCGTCGGGGGCAGCTTCGCGCCTACGGCGATCGCGTGGGGCCTGGACAATCGCACCTGTGCGCTGCGGGTTCTGGGCGGAGGCGACTCGATGCGGGTGGAGTGCCGGGTGCCCGGCGGCGATGTGAACCCCTATCTGGCGGTGGCGGCGCTGATCGCGGCGGGGCTGCACGGCATCGACAACGACCTTTCGCTGCCCGAGCCCTTCGAGGGTGACGCCTACCGGGCGGGGCTGCCGCACCTGCCCACGACGCTGGGCGCGGCCATGGCACAGTTCGCCGAATCGGCGGTGGCGCGCAAGGCGTTCGGTGACGAGGTCGTCGAGCATTACCTCAACAGCGCCCGCGTCGAATTGGACGCGTTCAACACCGCGGTCACCGACTGGGAGAGGGTCCGGGGCTTTGAACGTTTCTGACCCCCCACGCCCCGTGGTCGGACTGACCACCTATCTCGACCGAGCCAAGTTCGGGGTCTGGGATGTTCGGGCGGGTCTGCTTCCCGGCCAATACATCCAGGGCATCACCGCCGCCGGCGGCATCGCGGTGTTGTTGCCGCCGCAGCCGGTCACGCCCGAGATCGCCGCACGTGTGCTCGCCGGGTTGAGTGCCCTGGTGGTCACCGGCGGTCGCGACGTCGACCCCATCGCCTACGGGCAGACGCCACACGAAGAGACGGATCGGCCCGACTCCACCCGGGACGCCTGGGAGTTCGCCCTGTTGACCGAGGCGTTACGGCGCGGCATGCCGGTGCTGGGCATCTGCCGTGGCGCCCAGGTGCTCAACGTGGCCCTCGGCGGAACGCTTCACCAGCACCTGCCCGACGTCATCGGTAACACCGGGCACCGCGCGGGCAACGGTGTCTTCACCCCGATGCCGGTGCGCACCGTGCCCGGCAGCCGGCTGGCCGAACTCGTCGGCGAGACCTGCCAGGTGCAGTGCTACCACCATCAGGCGATCGCCGAGGTGGGTGCGAAACTTCGGGTCAGTGCGCGCGATGACGACGGGGTCATCGAGGCGATCGAACTACCTGGAGAGGACTTCGTGCTGGCGGTTCAGTGGCATCCCGAGGAATCCCCGGACGACCTGCGGCTGTTCGCCGCGGTTGTGCAGGCGGCGGTGAAGTATGAGCAGGCTCAGGTGAGCAGATGATCCACGAACTGATCAACCCGGCCACCGGTGCGGTCTTCGCCACTGTCGAGCACGTCGAAGCCGCAGCGGTCGACGACGCGGTGCGCCGCGCACAGGCTGCCCAGAAGCGGTGGGCCACCCGCGCCCCGGCCGAGCGAGCCGCCGCGTTGCGGGACTTCGCCGCGGTGGTCGACGCCCACATCGATGAGCTGGCCGCGCTGGAGGTCACCAACTCCGGTCATCCGGTATCGGCTGCCGAATGGGAAGCCGGACATGTCCGTGACGTGCTGCAGTTCTATGCCGCGAGTCCGGAGCGGTTATCCGGCAAGCAGATACCGGTCGCCGGCGGGCTCGACGTCACCTTCCACGAGCCGCTCGGTGTCGTCGGGATCATCACCCCGTGGAACTTCCCGATGCCGATCGCCGCGTGGGGTTTCGCGCCGGCCCTGGCCGCCGGAAACGCGGTGTTGATCAAGCCCGCCGAATGGACACCGCTGACCACGCTGCGCCTGGCGGAGCTGGCGGTGGAGTCGGGCCTGGATCACGATCTGCTGCAGGTGCTGCCCGGCCGTGGCGCGGACGTGGGGGAGCGCCTGGTCACCCACCCGGACGTGGCCAAGATCGTGTTCACCGGATCCACCACAACCGGCACCCGGGTGCTGCAGTCCGGTGCCGCCGGGGTCAAGCGGATCACGCTGGAACTCGGTGGCAAGAGCGCCAACATCGTGTTCGGCGACTGTGACCTGGAGCAGGCGGCGGCCACCGCGCCGTACGGTGTGTTCGACAACGCCGGGCAGGACTGCTGCGCGCGTAGCCGGATCCTGGTGCAGCGCAGCGTCTATGACCGCTTCATGGAATTGCTGGAGCCCGCGGTCGCCGGTGTCGTGGTCGGCGACCCGGCGTCCCGCGACACCGAGATGGGCCCGCTGGTGTCGCGCCCGCACTGGGAGAAGGTGGCCTCCTACGTGCCCGACGACGCGCCGGTCGCTTTCCGCGGTCAGGCCCCCACCGGCCCCGGCTTCTGGTTCCCGCCGACGGTCCTGACGCCCGCGGCCACCGATCGATGCGTCACCGAGGAGATCTTCGGCCCGGTGGTGACCATGTTGCCGTTCGACGATGAGGCTGACGCCATCGCCATGGCCAACAACACCGTCTACGGGTTGTCGGGCTCGATCTGGACCAACGACCTGTCCCGGGCGCTGCGCGTCTCACGCGCGGTGGAAGCCGGGAATCTGTCGGTGAATTCGCACTCCTCGGTGCGTTTCACTACGCCGTTCGGCGGCTTCAAACAGTCCGGGTTGGGCCGGGAGCTGGGTGCGGACGCACCGCTGGCATTCACCGAGACCAAGAACGTATTCATCGCAGTGAAGGAGACGCAGTGACCGATCTGACCCAACGCCTGGCCGGACGGGTGGCCGTGGTGACCGGTGCCGGTGGTGGAATCGGCTTTGCATCCGCGCGGCGGATGCGCGCCGAGGGTGCCCAGATCGTGGTCGGTGACCTCGACCAGGCGGCGGGCACTGCGGCCGCCGATGAGCTCGACGGCCTGTTCGTTCAGGTCGACGTCTCCGATCAGGACCAGGTCGATGCGTTGTTCGACACCGCGGCGCAGACTTTCGGCTCGGTGGATATCGCCTTCAACAACGCCGGCATCTCGCCTCCCGACGACGACCTGATCGAATCCACCGAACTGCCTGCCTGGCAACGGGTTCAGGACGTCAACCTCAAGTCGGTGTACCTGTGCTGCCGGGCGGCGCTGCGGCACATGGCGCCCGCGGGCCGGGGATCGATCATCAACACCGCGTCGTTCGTGGCGGTGATGGGTTCGGCCACCTCCCAGATCTCCTACACCGCCTCGAAGGGCGGCGTGCTGGCGATGTCGCGAGAGCTCGGGGTCCAGTACGCCCGCCAGGGTATTCGGGTCAACGCGCTGTGCCCCGGGCCGGTGAACACCCCGCTGCTGCAGGAGCTGTTCGCCGCCGACCCCGAGCGCGCCGCGCGCCGGCTGGTGCACGTACCGGTGGGCCGGTTCGCCGAGCCGGAGGAGATCGCGGCCGCGGTCGCATTCCTGGCCAGCGATGACGCATCCTTCATCACCGGCTCGACCTTCCTGGTCGACGGCGGGATCAGCTCCGCCTACGTCACGCCGCTGTAAGCACGTGGCGAGGTCCGGCTAGGGCTCTCGCGCGCCACGGTCGAGGGCTTCCTGCACGTCGACGGCAGGAAGCCCCAATCTCAGCGCATCGAGTACCGCACCGGAAGGCGCTTGAGACCGCCGACGAACGTGGTCGCCGACAGTTCGGGTGTGCCGGCGAACTCGATGGACTCCAGGCGCGGCACCAGTTCGGTGAACAGACTGTTGAGCTCCAGGCGGGCCAGAGCCGCGCCCAGGCAGAAGTGGACGCCGTAGCCGAACGACAGGTGCTTGTTGGGGTCGCGGGCGATGTCGAACGTGAATGGGTTGTCGAAGATGTCCTCGTCGCGGTTGGCCGAGACGTAGGACAGCAGCACCGACTCACCCTTGGGGATCGGCACGCCGCGCACCTCGGTGTCGCGGGTGGCGGTACGCATGAACTGCTTGACCGGCGTGGACCAGCGGATCATCTCCTCGACGGCCAGCGGTATCAGGCTCATGTCGTTCTTGAGACGCTCGAGCTGATCCTGGTACTCGACCAGCGCGCACAGCCCGCCCGAGATGGCGTCCTTGGTGGTGTCGTGGCCGGCGCTGGCGACGATGACGTAGTAGGACAGCGTGTCCATGTCGGACATGAGTTCGCCGTTGATACGGCCGTTGGCGATGGCCGAGGCCAAGTCCCCGGTGGGGTTGGCCCGCCGCGAGGCGGTCAGGGCGGAGAAGTAATTGAAGAAATCCAGCAGCACGGCCATGATGTCCTCTGCGCCGCCCTGGCCGCGCTGGTGATCGGCGTCCTCGCCACCGAACATCTCCTGTGTCAGCTTGAGCATGCGCGGGAAGTCCTCCTCGGGCAGGCCCAGCAGTGACAGGATCACGTACAGCGGGAAGTTGATGGCGATCTCGCTGACGAAGTCGCACTCCGGGCCGATCTCGGCCATCCGGTCGACGTAGCGCTTGGCCAGTTCGTCGACGCGGACCTTGAGGTCGCGCATGGCCTTGGGGCGGAACCAGTCCGCACCGATCTTGCGGATGTCCCGGTGGTGCGGGTCGTCCATGTGGATCAGCGTGCGCAGTCCGATGCCGGCATCCTGGTCGGCTTTGACCCGGTCCTCGACCTTTGCCTGCAGCAGCATCGGACGCGGTTCACTGATCCAGAGTTCGTTGTCGCGCTCGATGTCCATGATGTCGGCGTGCTTGGTGACTGCCCAGAACGGCCGGTACGGCGGGGCGTCCACCCACGACACCGGCTGGTTGGCGCGCAGCCAGGCCAGTGAGCTGTGCAGGCGCTCATTATCGGTGTAGGCCTGGGGGTCGGCGAGTACTCGGCCGTGCTCGCTGCTGTTGCGGTGGGTGGTCGGCGCGCTCACTTGGCACTCCTCGCGGTCATCGAAAACTTGACAGGTGTCATGTCACAGTCTGGACCAGACGATGGCATGGGTGCACATCGGGGCACCAGGGGACTTTGGCCCCCGGGGCGGCGTGCGACCACAGAGGCACAAGTGAAAAAAGTGGTTGGCCTCTCCCGTCAGGCGCCGGTCAGAACCAGTCCGGACGCATCTCCAGAGTCGTGCGGTCCAGGCTCTCCAGCAGGTCGAGTTGTGGTCCGGTCTTCGGCAACTCGTAGCGGAAGAAGTAGCGGGCCGCCTGGCGCTTCCCGTCGAAGAAGTCCCCGCTGCGCCCCTGGGCAGCCAACATCTGCTCCAGCCAGATCCAGGCGATCACCACATGGCCGAAGGCCTCCAGGTAGATCGCACTGTTGGCCAGCGCGGCATCGATGTCGCCGGCGGCGAACATCCCCGCGGTCACCGCCACCAGCCGCTGGGCCACCGCATCGAGCTGCGCCGCGGCTTCGGCCAATTCGCCCCCGGCCCCATGCCCCGCCGCAATGCTCTGGGTCATCACGGCGTGCAGTGCGGCCAGGCTGGCCCCGTTGCGCTGCACCACCTTGCGGCCCAACAAGTCCAGGCTCTGGATGCCGTGGGTGCCTTCATGGATCGGGTTGAGGCGGTTATCGCGATAGTGCTGTTCCACGTCGTACTCGCGGGTGTATCCGTAGCCGCCGTGCACCTGGATCGCCAGGTCATTGGCGGCCAGGCACCACTGCGACGGCCAACTCTTGGCGATCGGGGTCAGGATGTCCAGCAGTGCGGTCGCATGCTCGCGCTCCTGATCGGACTCGGCGGTGTTCGCCAGATCGACGAGCCGCGCGCAGTACAGCGCCAGCGCGAGCGCTCCCTCGACATAGGACTTCTGCGCCAGCAGCATCCGCTTGACGTCGGCGTGCTCGATGATCGCGACCTGCGGCGCGGCGGGGTCTTTGCTGCCGGCCGGTCGCCCCTGCGGCCGGCTGCGGGCGTACTCCAGTGACTTCAGGTAGCCGGTGTAGCCGAGCGCGATCGCACCCATACCCACACCGAGGCGGGCTTCGTTCATCATGTGGAACATGTAGTTCAGGCCGCGGTGCTCGTCGCCCACGAGATAGCCGACGGCACCCGGCTCGCCGGCCGGCTGGTGCACACCCTCGCCGAAGTTGAGCACGGTGTTGGTGATGCCGCGATAACCCATCTTGTGGTTGAGACCCGCCAGCACGACATCGTTGCGCTCACCCAGCGTGCCATCGGAATTCACCAGATACTTCGGCACGATGAACAGTGAGATCCCCTTGGTGCCGGCCGGACCGCCGGGGATCTTGGCCAGCACCAGATGGACGATGTTGTCGCTCAGCTCATGGTCGCCACCGGAGATCCACATCTTCGAACCGAACAAGCGGAAGGTGCCGTCGGCGCGCGGCTCCGCGCGGGTGGTGATGTCGGCCAGCGATGATCCGGCCTGAGTCTCCGACAGGCACATGGTTCCGGTGAAACGACCGGCGATCATCGGTTTGACGAAGGCGTCGATCTGTTCTTCGGTACCGAATTTGGCGAGCAGGTTCAGGTTCGCCATGGTCAACATCGGATAGCCCGCGGTGCTGACGTTGGCGGCCATCAGCCAGACGAATCCGGCCTGGGCCACGGTCGCCGGCAGCTGTGCACCGCCGAGACGGTAATCCATGGCCATGCCCATCAGCTCAGCCTCGGCGCACGCCGCCAGTGCCTCCTTGACCTCGGGAATGACGGTGACCTTCGTCCCGTCGAACGTGGGCTCGTGAGCGTCGCTCTTCTTGTTGTGCGGGGCGAAATAGCGAGTCGCCAGCTGCTCGCACAGATCCAGGGTGTCGGAGAAGGTCTCCCGGGAATGCTCGGCGAACCGGTCGCGGCTGATCAGGTCTTCAACACGCAGCCAGTCGAACAGCAAGAAGTCGAGGTCTTTCCGCGACAGCAGCAGGGACTTCATCTGGCGAACCTTTCACTGGAGCCCAAGCAGTGCGTTCTCGACGACCTCAGGCAGTGCCGGGTGAATCCAGTATTGCCCGCGGGCCATCTCCGGCGCGGTGAGGCCGAAGCTCATCGCCTGTATCAGCGGTTGAATGATCGATGACGCCTGGTAACCCATGATGTGCGCCCCGAGCAGCCGTCCGGTGCCGCGCTCAGCGATCAGCTTGGCAAACCCGGTGGTGTCCTCCATGGCCCAGCCATAGGCGACGTCCCCGTAGTCCTGGATCTTCACCGAGATGTCGAGACCCTTTGCCAGTGCCTGCGTTTCGGTCAATCCGACCGCGGCGATCTGCGGATCGGTGAAGACCGCGGCCGGCACATACCGGTGGTCGGTGATCCGCATCGAGTCCACGTCGTCCCAGTCGCACAGCAGGTTGTGTTGTACCACCCTGGCTTCGTGATTGGCGACATGTTTGAGCTCGTAGGGTGAGGACACGTCGCCGAGCGCGAAAACGCCACGCGCCGAAGTCCGTTGGTATTTGTCGACGGTCACCCGCCCGGCGGCGACGGCCACACCGGCCTGCTCGGCGTCCAGCAGGTCGCCGTTGGGTACCCGTCCGGTGGCCACCAGCATCGCATCGGCCCGCAGGGCCGAGCCGTCGTCGAGCTCCACGACGACACCGTCCCCGTCGTTGCGCGCTGCGACCACGTTGCGGTGCGCGCGCAGCTCCCACTTGGCGGCGGCGATCCGGGTGAAGCGTTCTGCAACGGTCTCGTCGCAGTGCCGCAGCAATGTGGAGCCGCGGATCACCACCGTGACCCGGACACCGAATGCGGAGAACACGTGGGCGAACTCGGCGGCGATGAAGCCGCCGCCGACGATCACCAGATGCTCGGGCAGGTCAGCGATCCGCATGATGTCGTCGCTGGTGTAGTAATGCGCGCCACTGTTGGCGATGGCCGGTGGAATCGCCGAGCGCGACCCGGCCGCGATCACCACCTGATCGGCGCTGAACTGTTCACCGCCGGCGGTCACCAACAGATACCGGCCGTCGGAGCCGACCGGGCCGAACCGGGTGTGCTCGCCGTAGACGTCGACGTTGGGCAGGCTGCGGCGATACTGCTCGCCGCCCGCGGCAATCGGGTCGATCCGCCCGAACACCCGCGAGACGATGTCGTCCCAGCGCACGGCGTCGATGTGGGCGTCCACGCCGTAGCGCGATGCCTCGGTCACCGTCTTGGCCACCTCGGCGGCGTAGACGAACATCTTGGTCGGGATGCAGCCCACATTGAGGCAGGTGCCGCCGAAAGTGCCCTGTTCGCAGATCGCCACCCGCTTGTCGGCGTAGCGCTCGTCGAGAATGCTGTTGCCCGAACCGGTTCCGATGATGGCCAGGTCGTAGCTCTCCATTGCGTCAGCCTAAACGGTGGGTGGGGCCCGCGGTGATCGCAGGCGCGGCGCCGCCTACGCTGATGGCGTGTCCCCATCGGTGAAGACCGAGATGACCGACGTAGCGCTGATCGGCGCAGGCATCATGAGCGCCACTTTGGGGGCGATACTGCGCCGGCTGGAGCCGGATGCGGCGATCACCGTCGTGGAACGGCTGGATTCCGCCGCGGGCGAGAGCAGTGATCCGTGGAACAACGCCGGCACCGGCCACGCCGGCCTGTGCGAGCTGTTCTACACCCCGCAGCAGCCCGACGGCTCGATCGCCACGGCCAAGGCGGTGCGGGTCAACGAGCAGTTCCAGGTGACCCGGCAGTTCTGGGCGTATGCCGTGGAGAACGGCCTGCTGGAGCAACCGCGCGACTTCGTGCGGCCGATCCCGCACGTCAGCTTCGTATGCGGCGCCGACGGCGTGGACTACCTGCGACGGCGGCATCGCGCGCTGGCCGACAACCCCTTGTTCGCCGGCACCGAGTTCATCACCGACTTCGGTGAGTTCGCCGCGCGTCTGCCCGCGATGGCGACCGGGCGCGACCCGGGCGTACCGGTGGCCCTGGACTGGACTGCGCACGGCACCGACGTCGACTTCGGTGCGCTGACCGGCCAGCTGCTGGCCTACGGCGTGCGCCACGGCACCGCGGTCCTGTTCGGCCACGAGGTGCGTTCACTGCGCCGGGAGTCCGACGGCAGTTGGACGTTGACTCTCTCCCACCGCAGAACCGGTGAAACCCGAAGACTCAACGCCAAATTCGTCTTCATCGGCGCGGGGGGAGCGAGCCTGGGTCTGCTGCAGCGCGCGGGCATTCCCGAGGTCCGCGGATTCGGCGGGTTCCCGATCGGCGGGGTGTTCCTGCGCTGCGGAGCCGCCGAGCTCACCGCCGCGCACCGTGCCAAGGTGTACGGCGCCCCGGTCCCGGGTGCGCCGTTGACGACCGCCCCGCACCTGGACGCCCGGATGGTCAACGGTGAGTCGTGGCTGCTGTTCGGTCCCTTTGCCGGCTGGTCGCCGAAATTTCTCAAGCACGGCCGGGCCACGGATCTGCCGAGATCGGTCCGATTCGACAACGTCAGGTCGTTGCTGGGCGCCGGCATCCGGGAGCGTGAGCTGGTCGGCTACCTGCTTCGGCAACTGCGGCAGACGCACGGCACCCGTGTCGAGGCGCTGCGCGAGTTCCTGCCGGGTGCGGATCAGGCGGACTGGCATCAGATTCGGGCGGGTCAGCGGGTGCAGGTGATTCGCGGCGGAACCCTCGATTTCGACACCACGATCGTCAGCGCCGGCGATGGCAGCATCGCGGGCCTGCTCGGTGCCTCGCCCGGTGCCTCGACCGCGGTGCCGGCCATGCTGGAGGTGCTGGCACGTTGTTTCGCGGGGAAGTTCGCCGGATGGATGCCGACGCTCAAGGAGATGGTGCCCTCGCTGGGGACGCGGCTGTCTGACGAACCCGCGCTGTTCGAGCAGGTGTGGGAGTGGGGCAGCCGACAGTTGCAGCTTGGCTGACGATCGCCACTAGAGTTATCGGGTGACCGAGAACCCCTACCTGGCCGGGTTACGGCTGGCCGGCCGCAAGGTTGTTGTCGTCGGCGGGGGGAGTGTCGCGCAACGACGTCTTCCGCTGTTGGTGGACAGCGGCGCGCAGGTGCTGGTGATCGCTCCCAGCGCCACCCCGGCGGTCGAAGCGCTGCGGGAGCGCAAGCCCGGCATCACGTTGGTCTCGCGTACCTACCGCGACGGCGACCTGGCCGATGCCTGGTACGCGATCGCGGCCGCCGATGATCCGGACGTCAACGCCGCCGTTGTGGCCGAGGCGGACCGTCGCCAGATCTTCTGCGTGCGTGCCGATCTCGCCGTCGAGGGATCTGCGGTCACCCCGGCGACCTTCGGTTACTCCGGACTCTCGGTGGGCGTCCTGGCCGGCGGCGAGCACAGTCGGTCGGCGGCTATCCGCTCGGCGATCCGAAACGCCCTGCAGAACGGTCTGATCACCGGCGAGGCAGCGTCGACCTCCGACGTCGTGCGCGGAGGTGTGGCGCTGGTGGGCGGCGGCCCCGGCGATCCGGAACTGATCACGGTCCGCGGCCGCCGCATGCTCTCGCACGCCGACGTCGTGGTGGCCGACCGGCTGGCCCCGCCTGAGCTGCTGGCCGAACTGCCCCCGAACGTCGAGGTCATCGACGCCGCCAAGATTCCCTACGGGCGGGCCATGGCGCAGGAGGCCATCAATGCGTTGATGATCGAACGTGCCCGGGCCGGCAAGTTCGTGGTGCGGCTCAAGGGCGGGGACCCGTTCGTGTTCGCCCGTGGTTATGAAGAGGTGCTGGCCTGCGCCGAGGCCGGGATTCCGGTGACGGTGGTACCGGGTGTGACCAGTGCCATAGCGGTCCCGGCTCTGGCCGGAGTTCCGGTCACCCATCGGGCCGTGAATCACGAGTTCGTGGTGGTCAGCGGGCATGTTTCGCCCGAGGATCCCGAATCGTTAGTGAATTGGGATGCCCTGGCAGCACTGCGCGGGACGATCGTGCTGCTGATGGCCATCGAACGCATCGAACAGTTCTGCGCGGTTCTGCAAAAAGGCGGTCGACCTGCGGATACGCCCGTTCTGGTGGTTCAGCACGGCACCACACCGGCCCAGCAGACGCTGCGAGCCACCCTGGCCGACGCGCCCGAAAAGATCCGTGCGGAGGGCATCCGACCTCCCGCGATCGTGATTATCGGCGCCGTCGCAGGTTTCGAGGTTTAAACAGCTCTTAATATTACTGTAGGGTAGCCGGTTATGACTGCACTCGATGATGCAGGACGGGTGACCGCGCAGTGGTCCGAAGGTGCGGCCGCGGAGGTTCCCCGAGGGCGCACCGGCTCCGATCTTGTGAGCTGGACCAGCAAGTACGTGTCGTCCCGGCTCCCGTCTCGTCGTTTTATCTATGCCGTGATCGCCATCGGCGGCATGCAGCTGCTGGCCACCATGGACAGCACTGTCGCGATCGTCGCCCTTCCTAAGATCCAAGACAATCTGGGCCTGTCCGACGCGGGTCGTGGCTGGGTGATCAGCGCCTACGTGTTGACCTTTGGCGGCCTGATGCTGCTCGGGGGCCGACTCGGCGACACCATCGGCCGCAAGCGCACCTTCATCAGCGGTGTCGCGCTGTTCACCATCGCCTCGGTCCTGTGTGCCGTGGCCTGGGACGCCCCCACATTGGTCATCGCTCGACTGTTGCAGGGTGTCGGCTCGGCCATCGCCTCGCCGACCGCATTGGCGCTGATCGCAACAACCTTCCCGAAGGGTCCCGCCCGCAACGCCGCCACCGCGGTATTCGGCGCGATGACCGCCGTCGGGTCGGTGATGGGCCTGGTCGTCGGTGGTGCGCTGACGGAGTTGTCGTGGCGGCTGGCCTTCGGTGTCAACGTGCCGATCGGCCTGCTGATGATCTACCTGGCCCGCACCGCGCTGACCGAGACCGTCCGGGAGCGGATGAAGCTCGATGCTGCCGGGGCGCTGCTGGCGACCCTGGGCTGCACGGCAGCGGTGTTCGCCTTCACGATCGGTCCCGAGAAGGGCTGGATCTCGGTCATCACCATCGGCTCGGGGGCGGTCGCGGTCGTGGCGATGCTGGCGTTCGCCATCGTCGAGCGCACCGCCGAGAACCCGGTGGTGCCGTTCACCCTGTTCAAGGAGCGCAACCGGGTGGCGACCTTCGCGGCGATCTTCCTCGCCGGCGGGGTGCTGTTCACCGTGACCGTGACGATCGGCCTGTACGTGCAGGATCTGATGGGTTACTCGGCGCTGCGCGCCGGGGTGGGGTTCATCCCGTTCGTCATCGGCCTGGGGATCGGCCTGGCGGCGTCGTCCCAGTTGGTCCGCCGGTTCCCGCCGCGGGTGCTGGTGATCGCCGGCGGCGTCGTGGTGCTGGGGGCCATGATCTACGGCTCGACCGTGGACCGGAACCTGCCGTACTTCCCGAACTTCGTGACGCTGATCGTGCTCGGCGGTCTCGGAATCGGGATGATCGTGGTGCCGTTGACCCTCTCGGCGATCACCGGCGTGGGCTTCGACCAGATCGGCCCGGCCTCGGCGATCGCGCTGATGCTGCAGAACCTGGGCGGTCCGATCGTGCTGGCGATCATCCAGGCCGTCATCACTTCCCGGACGCTGTACAACGGCGGCATCACCGGCCCGGTGAGCAACATGACCGGCTCCCAGATCGACGCGCTGGACGCCGGCTACACCTACGGTCTGCTGTGGGTCGCCGCGGTGGCGGTCTTGGTCGGCGCGATTTCGCTGCTGATCGGCTACACCGCCCGGCAGGTCGCGCACGCCCAGGACGTCCAGGACGCCTTCGGCGCCGGCACCCTGTAGCCCCGCCAGAGGTCCCGCGCCCGGGCTCGCGATCGCTGCTCGCACGGCGCTGCCGTTGCGATTCCGTGTCTGCTCGCCGCTGAAGATAGGCTCCCCGCTGTGATCACCCGGATGTCCGAACTGTTCCTGCGCACCCTGCGCGACGACCCCGCCGATGCCGAAGTCCCCAGCCACAAGCTGCTGATCCGCGCCGGCTACATCCGGCCTATCGCACCCGGGCTGTACAGCTGGCTGCCGCTGGGCCTGCGGGTGCTGCGCAACATCGAGCGAGTGGTCCGCGAGGAGATGAACGCCATCGGCGGCCAGGAGATCCTGTTCCCCGCGCTGCTGCCGCGGGCACCGTATGAGACCACCAACCGCTGGACCGAATACGGCGACGGCCTGTTCCGGCTCAAGGACCGACGGGACAACGACTACCTGCTGGGGCCCACCCACGAGGAACTGTTCACCCTGACGGTCAAGGGGGAGTACAACTCCTACAAGGACTTCCCGGTGGTGCTGTATCAGATCCAGACCAAGTACCGCGACGAGGCGCGGCCGCGAGCCGGCATCCTGCGCGGCCGGGAGTTCGTGATGAAGGACTCCTATTCCTTCGACGTCGACGACGCCGGCCTGGCCGCCGCCTACGACGCGCACCGGGTGGCCTATCAGAAGATCTTCGACCGGCTCGGGGTGCGGTACGTGATCGTCTCGGCGGTCTCGGGTGCCATGGGCGGATCGGCCTCCGAGGAGTTCCTCGCCGAGAGCGCGGTCGGTGAGGACACATTCGTCCGCTGCATCGAGTCCGGCTACGCCGCCAACGTCGAAGCCGTGACCACCGCACGGCCCGAGCCGCTGCCGATCGACGGACTGCCCGAGGCGCAGGTTTACGACACCGGCGACACTCCGACAATCGCCACCCTGGTGGACTGGGCCAACGGCGCGCTGGACCGCACGGTCACCGCCGCCGACACCCTCAAGAACGTGCTGCTCAAGGTCCGCCAGCCGGACGGCGAGTGGGAGCTGCTGGGCATCGGGGTTCCGGGTGACCGCGAGATCGACGAGAAGCGGCTCGGCGCGGCGCTCGAGCCCGCCGAGTACGCCCTGCTCACCGACGCGGATTTCGCCAAGCACCCGTTCCTCGTGAAGGGCTACATCGGCCCGAAGGCCCTCCAGGGCAACGGTGTGAGATACCTGGTCGATCCGCGTGTGGTGGACGGCACCAGCTGGATCACCGGCGCCGACGCCCCCGGCAAGCACGTCGTGGGACTGGTCGCAGGGCGGGACTTCCACGCCGACGGCACCATCGAGGCGGCCGAGGTCCGCGACGGCGACCCCTCGCCGGACGGTGCCGGCCCGCTGGTCAGCGCCCGAGGCATCGAGATCGCTCACATCTTCCAGCTCGGCCGCAAGTACACCGACGCGTTCGCTGTCGATGTCCTCGGCGAGGACGGCCGTCCGGTGCGGCTCACCATGGGTTCCTACGGCGTCGGCGTCTCCCGGCTGGTCGCGGTCATAGCCGAGCAGCAGCATGACGAGCTGGGTCTGCGTTGGCCGTCGCAGATCGCTCCGTTCGACGTCCACGTGGTGGTCGCCAACAAGGACCAGGCCGCTCGTGCCGGGGCCACCGAGTTGGCCGGCGAACTGGACCGGCTTGGCCTGGAGGTGCTCTTCGACGACCGGCAGGCCTCGCCGGGGGTGAAGTTCAAAGACGCCGAACTGCTCGGGGTGCCCTGGGTCGTGGTGCTCGGGCGCGGCTGGGCGGACGGCGTCGTCGAACTGCGCGACCGGTTCTCCGGGCAGACCCGCGAGCTGGCCGTCGGCGCGGACTTGGCCGGCCAGATCCTGGCAGCGTTGGGGCGCTAGCGGCGGGGCAGGTCACCGCCCTCGGATCTAGTCCGCGCCGCCGGGGAAGGCTTGGGTGATCGGCCAATTCCCCAGCGCACGGTTCCAGTGCGCCGCCAGCACGGCGCTCTGGCCCAGCGCGTTCGCCGCGAATTCCCGGTCGGTGTCCTCGTCGGCCTGCTCGACGACCGCACGCCAGGCCGCAGCGGTGTCGTTCTCCATCCGGACGGCCAGCCGCAGGGCATCGTTGGACGTGGTCAACGGCATGGGCACCTGATACCCGGCCGCGGCAGGCGGGACGGCCACCGAGCGGCTGGTCAGTATCGCGATGATGCGGTCCCGGCGCTGGCGGTGCTGACGGATGCTGGTGACCACCAGCGGGTTGAATTCCGGCAGCGAGTAGGCCGAAACGAGCCCGTAGCCGTAGACGACGCCGTATTCGGTGGCCAGGGCATCGATCAGGGCTGCGTCGGGGCCGGCGGCCGGACTGGGTTCGGGCGAGGTCATGCCTGCGTCACCAGGGCGACTGCGTAGGAGGCCGTGCAGGCGGCGGCGATGGAGGCCAGCAGGCCGGCCCGGTAACCCGACGAGGTGACCGCCAGCTTCCCGGCGCTGTCGGCGGCGGTCCGCAGCGCGTTGATCACCTGGGAGGCGGTCGGAGCGGGCGCATCCGGCGCGGCGCTGGGCTTAGTGGTTTCGCCGTCGTAGGCCGGCGTCTTCCCGGCGGCGCGGGCGATCTCGGCTGCCAGCGCCCGGGCATGCTCAGCTCGCTCCGAAGACACCTGCTCCAATGCCGCGGCCAGCGCCTTGGATTCCGGGTCGGTCAGTGCCGCGGCGGCCGCTGCGGCCAGCGCACTGTCGTGCTGGGCCGCCTCCCGTTGCGCCTCCAGGTCATCGACGGCGGGCGCCGTCGGACCCGAGCCGCAGGCCGGCGCCGCGACGGCCAGCAGGGCGAGCATCCCGGCGCCGGTGAGCACGCGCCGTCGGTCGATGGCGGACAGGGGGCCTGGCACCCTGACATCCTGCCATTGCGACCGCCCGGCAGGGACGCGACGTGGCCGCCGGCGGGCCGCGGTAGGCTGACGCGCGCTTTTGCCGGTTTGCTGTGGCTGTGTTTCCCACGGCGTATCGTTGATAGCTGGTTCCCGGCCGCCGCTGGCGCGTGGGAACGCGCCGAGAAGGACAACTCAAGACGAGGAGCTCGCCGTGGCCACCGGGCTACCTTCCCAGACACAGGTGATCGAGCTGCTCGATGCTGAGTTCACCCGCGCCGGATTCGAGATCGAAGACGTCATCGTCGACGATCAGGCCCCACAGCCGCGGATCACCGTGATCGCCGACGGCGACACCCCACTGGATCTGGACACTGCCGCGGCGCTGGCGCGCTCGGCATCCGAACTGCTCGACACCTTGGAATTCGACAGCCAATACGTGCTGGAGGTCAGCTCACCCGGCGTGGGCCGACCGCTGACCACCGCGAAGCATTTCCGGCGTGCGCACGGTCGCAAGGTTGAGCTGACCCTGACCGACGGATCGGCTCTGACCGGTCGCGTGGGCGTGGTCGATGACGACGACGTGCTGGCGCTGGTGGTGCGTGCCGGGCGGGACTGGAACCGTCGCCGTCTGCCGCTGAGCGAGATCAGCCGAGCGGTGGTACAAGTCGAATTCTCGCCGCCGAACGAACGTGAACTGCAGTTGGCGGGTATACCGTCCCCGGACGCGACGACGGAGGGCGGAGCATGAACCGCGCCGGCGACGAGGCGGGACGTAGCGACAGAAAGGAGTGGCGCCAATGAACATCGACATGGCCGCGCTGCACGCGATCGAGGCGGACAAGGGCATCTCGGTTGACGTGGTCGTGGACACGATCAAATCGGCGTTGCTCACCGCATACCGCCACACCGAGGGGCATCAGGCCGATGCGGTGATCGACGTCGACCGCAAGACCGGCGTGGTGCGGGTGCTGGCCCGTGAGACCGACGAGAACGGCAACGTGATCAGCGAGTACGACGACACCCCCGAGGGTTTCGGGCGTATCGCGGCGACCACGGCCCGCCAGGTGATCCTGCAGCGACTGCGGGACGCCGAAAACGAGAAGGCCTACGGCGAGTTCTCCGCACGCGAGGGCGACATCGTCGCCGGAGTCGTCCAGCGCGATGCCCGCGAGAATGCCCGCGGTGTCGTCGTGGTGCGGCTGGGCACCGAGGCCAAGGGGTTCGACGGCGTCATCCGCCCCGCAGAGCAGGCGCCCGGTGAGGCCTACGAGCACGGTGACCGGCTGCGCTGCTACGTGATCGGCGTGACAAGGGGTCTGCGCGAACCGCGCATCGAGCTGTCGCGTACGCACCCGAACCTGGTGCGCAAGCTGTTCGCCCTGGAGGTGCCCGAGATCGCCGACGGGTCGGTCGAGATCGTCGCGGTCGCCCGTGAGGCCGGCCATCGATCCAAGATCGCGGTGGCCTCGCAGGTTCCCGGGCTCAACGCCAAGGGCGCCTGCATCGGCCCGATGGGCCAGCGGGTGCGCAACGTGATGAGCGAGCTGGCCGGCGAGAAGATCGACATCATCGACTACGACGAAGACCCCGCGCGCTTCGTGGGCAACGCACTGTCGCCCGCCAAGGTGATGTCGGTGACCGTGATCGACCAGGCGGCTCGCGCCGCTCGAGTGGTGGTCCCAGACTTCCAGCTGTCCCTGGCCATCGGCAAGGAAGGCCAGAACGCCCGGCTGGCGGCTCGGCTGACCGGCTGGCGCATCGATATCCGCAGTGACGTCCCCGAGCCCGGTGCCAATGGCGCCGAGCGCACGGCCGGTCAAGGCGTGGCGCACGAAGCCTGAGGGGAACGCGGCCACGAGCACTGAACGCCGACCCGACCAGCGCGCCGGTGGCCGCCCCGCGGGCTTCGTATTCGGTTGGTTCGGGTGATCGCCGTTGTATGGGTAGACTGAGCCGTGATCCAGCGCGAGACTTCGACAACCGCCTCGCGGTCGCACCGTTCCCCAGATGGACCGGTGCGCACGTGTGTCGGATGCCGGAACCGTGCGTTGACCATCGAATTGCTTCGGGTGGTCGCGGTGTCAACTGAGAACGGCCACGGTGCTGTGATCATTGACCACGCGGGCAACCAACCGGGGCGGGGTGCGTGGTTGCACCCCGCAACGGAGTGCCTGCACGCGGCGATTCGGAAACGGGCATTCGTGCGCGCGCTGCGGATCAGCGGTTCTCCGGATGTATCCGGGGTGGAGGAGTACTTCGAAGGATTCGAAGATCGGCTCGCCGCCCCGGTCAACAGAACAGGTAGCGAAGAACATGAGCACACCGTGAAGTCCCGATGACCATGCGTCATAGCTAAACCCGAGGCGCGGCCCACCACCGCTGTCGCCTCATAGACAGGAGATGTAGTGGCAAAGGCCCGCGTACACGAGTTGGCCAAGGAACTCGGTGTCACAAGCAAGGAAGTCCTCGCTCGCCTGAGCGAACAGGGCGAATTCGTCAAATCGGCGTCCTCAACCGTGGAAGCCCCCGTAGCGCGGCGGCTGCGCGAGTCCTTCGGTGGCGGCAAGCCCGCCCCGAAGGCCGAAGCGCCCGCGGCCCCGGCACCCGCCAAGGCCACTCCGGCCACTCCGGCCCCGACGGCGACTCCGGGACCGGCGAAGCCGGCACCGGCTGCTGCGGCTGACGCCGCTGCCAAGCCGGCCGCTCCCGCCGCCCCCAAGCCCGCGGCTCCAGCGGCGTCTGCCGCTCCGGCCGCGCCCGCCGCCGAGGCCCCGGCCCCGGCACCGGCAGCTGCGGCGCCCTCCCCGGCGGCTCCGCCCGCTCCCGGCCCGCGACCGGCAACACCGGGCCCCAAGCCCGGCGCCCGCACCCCGCGCGTCGGCAACAACCCGTTCTCCTCGGCGCAGCCCGTTGAGCGCGCCATCCCGCGTCCGCACCCGCAGGCCCCCCGGCCGGGCGGAGCGCCCCGGCCCGGCATGCCGCGGCCCGGCGGCGGCGCGACACCGGGCAACATGCCCGGACGCAGCAGCAACTTCGGTGCGCAGGGCCGTCCGCCGCGTCCCGGCGGTCCGCCTCGCCCCGGCGGTGGCGGCCGTCCAGGCGCTCCAGGCGGTCGTCCGGGCGGTCCCGGTGGCGGTCCGGGCGGTAACTACCGCGGCGGCGGGGCCGGTGGTCCCGGTGGCGGAGGTGCCCCCGCAGGCGCCGGCGCCGGAGGTTTCCGGGGTCGTCCCGGCGGCGGCGGCGGTCGTCCCGGCCAGCGCGGTGGCGCGGCCGGCGCGTTCGGCCGGCCCGGCGGTGCACCCAAGCGGGGACGCAAGTCGAAGCGGGCGAAACGCGCCGAGTACGAGAACATGCAGGCGCCGGTCGTCGGTGGTGTGCGGTTGCCGCACGGCAACGGCGAGACCATCCGGCTGGCTCGCGGCGCATCGCTGAGCGATTTCGCAGAGAAGATCGACGCGAACCCGGCTGCCCTGGTGCAGGCGCTGTTCAACCTCGGCGAGATGGTCACCGCCACCCAGTCGGTGGGTGACGAGACGCTGGAGCTGCTCGGCAGCGAGATGAACTTCGTGGTGCAGGTCGTCTCGCCCGAAGACGAGGACCGCGAGCTGCTGGAGTCCTTCGATCTGACCTACGGCGAGGACGAGGGCGGCGAAGAGGATCTGCAGAGCCGGCCGCCGGTGGTCACCGTCATGGGTCACGTCGACCACGGCAAGACCCGACTGCTGGACACCATCCGCAAGGCCAACGTCCGCGAGGGCGAGGCCGGTGGCATCACCCAGCACATCGGCGCCTACCAGGTGTCGGTCGACTTCGAGGGCACCGAGCGCCTGATCACGTTCATCGACACCCCGGGTCACGAGGCGTTCACCGCCATGCGTGCCCGTGGCGCCAAGGCCACCGACATCGCGATCCTGGTGGTGGCCGCCGACGACGGTGTGATGCCGCAGACGGTGGAGGCGATCAACCATGCGCAGGCGGCTGATGTGCCGATCGTGGTGGCGGTCAACAAGATCGACAAGGAGGGCGCCGACCCGGCCAAGATCCGGGGGCAGCTCACCGAGTACGGACTTGTTGCCGAGGACTTCGGCGGCGACACCATGTTCGTCGACATCTCCGCCAAGCAGGGCACCAACATCGCGGCTCTGGAAGAGGCGGTGCTGCTGACCGCCGACGCTGCTCTGGACCTGCGGGCCAACCCCGACATGGAGGCTCAGGGTGTGGCGATCGAGGCTCACCTGGACCGTGGTCGCGGTCCGGTGGCCACCGTGCTGATCCAGCGCGGCACGCTGCGCGTCGGCGACTCGATCGTGGCCGGCGATGCCTACGGCCGGGTGCGGCGCATGGTCGACGAGCACGGCGAAGACGTCGAAGAGGCGTTGCCGTCGCGTCCCGTCCAGGTCATCGGGTTCACCTCGGTGCCGGGCGCCGGCGACAACCTGCTGGTGGTCGACGAGGACCGTATCGCTCGCCAGATCGCCGACAAGCGCAGCGCGCGCAAGCGCAATGCGCTGGCGGCGCGCTCTCGCAAGCGGATCTCGCTGGAGGACCTGGACTCGGCGCTGAAGGAAACCAGCCAGCTGAACCTGATCCTCAAGGGCGACAACGCCGGTACCGTCGAGGCGCTGGAAGAGGCCCTGATGGGTATCCAGGTCGACGACGAGGTGCAGCTGCGCGTCATCGACCGCGGTGTCGGTGGCATCACCGAGACCAACGTCAACCTGGCGTCGGCGTCGGACGCGATCATCATCGGGTTCAACGTGCGTGCGGAGGGCAAGGCCACCGAGCTGGCCAACCGCGAGGGTGTGGAGATCCGGTACTACTCGGTCATCTACCAGGCCATCGAAGAGATCGAGAGCGCGCTCAAGGGCATGCTCAAGCCGATCTACGAGGAGAAGGAGCTGGGTCGCGCGGAGATTCGCGCCATCTTCCGGTCCTCCAAGGTCGGCAACATCGCCGGCTGCTTGGTCACCTCGGGTCTCATCCGCCGCAATGCCAAGGCACGGCTGCTGCGTGACAACGTGGTCGTCGCCGAGAACGTCACGGTCTCTTCGCTGCGCCGGGAGAAGGACGATGTCACCGAGGTCCGCGACGGCTACGAGTGTGGTCTGACGCTGACCTACAGCGACATCAAGGAAGGCGACGTCATCGAGACCTACGAGCTCGTCGAGAAGGCGCGGACCTAGTCGTGGCTGACCCGGCACGCGCACGCCGGCTGGCCAAGCGGATCTCCACGATCGTCGCCTCGGCGATCGAGTACGAGATCAAGGATCCGCGGCTGGCCGGCGTGACGATCACCGACGCGAAGGTGACCGCTGACCTGCACGACGCGACCCTGTACTACACGGTGCTGGGGCGCTCCCTGGACGAGGACCCCGACTACGGCGGCGCCGCCGCCGCGCTGGAGGGGGCCAAGGGGGTGCTGCGGTCGAAGGTCGGTGCCGGCACCGGCGTGCGATTCACCCCAACCCTGACGTTCGTCCGCGACACCGTGCCCGACGCCGCCCACCGGATGTCGGAATTGCTGGCCGCAGCCCAAGCTGCCGACGCCGACCTGGCCCGGATACGCGAGGGCAAGCAACCGGTCGGCGACCCCAACCCGTATCGCGAGGCACCCGGACACGCGGGCGCCGACGACAGCGGTGACGGTGAGCAGCCGGGCGACTGACCCGCTGCCCACGGGCCGGCGGGTCGACGCCGCCGGGGCCGTGGAACTGCTGGGCGGCGCGAGCACGCTGGCGGTGATCTGTCATGTCCACCCCGACGCCGACACCATCGGCGCGGGTCTGGCACTGGCGTCGGTCCTGCGACGGCGTGGCAAGGCGGTCGAAGTCAGTTTCGCCCGGCCGGCGGTGTTGCCGCAGTCATTGCAGTCATTGCCCGGCGCCGACCTGCTGGTCGATCCCGACGTGATGCGTCGCGACGTCGATCTGGTGGTGAGCGTCGACGTCTCGAGCGCGGACCGGCTCGGGGAGCTGGGGCAGTTGGTCGCCGGCCGCGAACTGCTGGTGATCGACCATCACGCGTCGAATCAGCTGTTCGGCACCGCCAATTTCGTTGATGCGTCGGCGGATTCGACCACGATGATGGTGGCAGAACTGATCGACGCCTGGGGTGAGCCGATCGATGCCGAGGTGGCGCACTGTCTTTATGCGGGGCTGGCCACCGACACCGGCTCGTTCCGGTGGGCAAGTCCCCGCGCGCACCGGTTGGCGGCGCGACTCGTGGACGCCGGGGTCGACAACGCAACGGTCAGCCGGACCGTGATGGACACCCACCCGTTCGGCTGGCTGACGATGCTGTCGCGGGTGCTGGCGGGCGCGCGACTGCTGCCGGACGCGGCGGGCGGGCGTGGACTGGTCTATGCGGTGGTCAACCATGCCGAATGGACCGCGGCGCGGCCGGAGGAGGTGGAGAGCATCGTCGACATCGTGCGCACCACCGACCAGGCGGAGGTGGCGGCGGTGTTCAAGGAGACCGCGCCGGGATATTGGGCGGTGTCGATGCGCGCCAAGTCGGCGGTGGACCTGAGCGCCGTGGCCGTGGCTTTCGGCGGCGGCGGACATCGGCTGGCCGCCGGATACAGTGGCACCGGTACGGCAGAGGACCTGGTTGCCGCGCTGGTCGCCGGCCTTGGCTGAGCCGGTCGCCGGCGGGACAGCATCCCCCGCAAGCGGCAAGTACCCCCAGATCGCGGCGCTGGCCCTGCCGGCGCTGGTGGTGCTGGCCGCCGAACCGCTGTATCTGTTGTTCGACACCGCCGTCGTCGGACGACTCGGCGCCCTGGGCCTGGCCGGTCTGGCGATCGGCGGGATGATTCTGAATCTGGTCGCTTCGCAGGCCACCTTCCTGTCCTACGGTACGACGGCGCGCTCGGCGCGGCATTTCGGTGCCGGTGATCGCTGCGCGGCGGTCGCCGAGGGTGTGCAGGCCACCTGGTTGGCCCTTGGCCTCGGCGTACTGATCGTGTTGGTGGTTCAGGCCGTGGCGGAGCCGCTGGTTTCGGCCGTGGCCGGGCGAGACGGCATCGCGCGAGTCGCCTTGCCGTGGCTGCGGATCGCCATCCTGGGCGCTCCGGCAATTCTGGTGTCGCTGGCGGGCAACGGATGGCTGCGCGGGGTCCAGGACACGGCGCGGCCGCCGCGTTATGTGGTTGCGGGATTCGCGCTTTCGGCACTGTTGTGCCCGCTGCTGGTGTTCGGTGCGCTGGGTATGCCGCGTCTGGGCCTGGCCGGGTCGGCGGTGGCCAACTGTGTGGGCCAGTGGCTTGCCGCGCTGCTGTTTCTGCGTGCCCTGCATTCGGAGCAGGTGTCGTTCAGGCTCGACGGTGCGGTGCTGCGCGCGCAACTGGTCATGGGCCGCGATCTCATCGCCCGCTCGCTGGCGTTTCAGGCCAGCTTCGTCTCGGCCGCCGCGGTCGCGGCGCGATTCGGGGCCGCGGCGTTGGCCGCGCACCAGATCGTGTTGCAGCTGTTCAACTTCCTGGCGTTGGTGCTTGATTCGCTGGCGATCGCCGCGCAGGCGCTGGTGGGTGCGGCGCTGGGCGCATCCGACGTCCGACACGCCAAGGTGGTGGCCGGCCGGGTCACGGTGTTCTCCGTGGCCGCTGCCGCCCTGCTGGCAGCCGGACTGGGACTCGGTGCGCGCCTGCTGCCGGGCCTGTTCACCAACGATGCTGCGGTGCTGGCCGCGGTCGGGGTGCCGTGGTGGTTTCTGGTGGCGCAGTTGCCCGTTGCCGGAATCGTTTTCGCCCTCGACGGGGTGTTGCTGGGCGCCGGTGACACGGCGTTCATGCGCAACGCCACGTTGATCAGCGCGCTGGTCGGCTTCCTGCCGCTGGTGTGGTTGTCGTTGGCCTTCGGCTGGGGGCTCACCGGAATTTGGTCGGGGCTGACACTTTTTCTGGTGCTGCGATTGCTGTTGGTCGGATGGCGGACGCTGTCTGGGCGCTGGGTGCGGGCCGGACGACCGTAGGATCGGCTGGTGTGAGCGGTCAGCGAGAGCGGATGCTGCGCGGGGAACCCTATCGGCCTGACGACCCGGACTTGGTGGCCGGCCGACGGGATTGCCAGAAACTGGTGGCGGCGTTCAACGCGACCGGGCCCGACGACACCGACGCCCGCTGCGAACTGCTGGGGGAACTGCTCGGATCGTTCGGGGCCAATTCAGAGATTCTGCCCCGATTCTGTTGCGACTACGGGAAATACATCAACATTGGTGCCCATTGTTTCGTCAACTACGACGCGGTCTTTCTGGACTGTGCGCCCATCACCGTCGGGGACCACGTGTCGATCGGCCCCCGTGCCCAGCTGCTGACGGCGCTGCACCCGGTGGATGACATCGACGCGCGGCGGTCCGGCTGGGAATCGGCCGCGCCGATCACACTGGGCGACAACGTATGGCTGGCAGCGGGTGTGATCGTGTGCCCCGGCGTGTCGATCGGGGCCGACACGGTTGTGGGGGCCGGCAGCGTGGTGACCCGGAACCTGCCGGCCGGCGTACTCGCGGCCGGAAATCCATGCCGGGTGCTTCGGCGGATCGGCTAGCCCAAGAGACCTGCGCCGCCCACGCCGGCATTGAGCAGGCGAGCGCCGATGACGAAGGTGGTGACGAAGATCAACCAGCCCCATGCCGGCCAGACCACCATGCGGCTGCGTCGGCGTGCGCTGAGGCTCATGCCCACGCACGCGGTGAGCAGGGCAGCGCCCATACCGCCCCACGCCACCAGGTAGGCCGCGTAGATCAGGTTGTCGTTGCAACTTTGCGCGCCCGAGCACCCGTCGGTCGCCATACCGGCGACCATCGAAAAGAGCAGACCCAGCCCGCAGGCCCCCAGCAGCAGCACCGCGAGCAGCGACGCGGCGATGACATCCCCGGGCCGCCGGCGCGGCGGCGGCCCGGGGCTATAGGGCCATGGGGGAGAAGGCGGGTAGTTCTGTGTCACTTCACCTGGGCGCGTCCGCGTTCCAGTACTGCCGCCCGGTTGGCGGCGACGTCGGCGCCGCTCACGGTGTTCAACCACTGCTTGGCCGCCATCGCCTCGATCCAAAGTCCGGTGGCGGTCTGCGACTCGTCGATGCGGTGATAGGAGGCCAGCAGCGCACGTACCGCGGCCTGATTGTTGCCGACGATCGTGGCCGCTGTGCGGCGCGCGGCGGGCAGCAGCTCAGCGTGGGGCACCACTTCGGTCACCAGCCCGGCCCGCAGCGCGTCGGCCGCCGACAGGTAGTCGCCGGTCAGACTCATCCGGCGGGCCAGGCCCACGCCGACCTTCTGGGGGAGCCGGACACTGAGGCCCCAGGACGGCAGCAACCCGACGCGGGCATGGGTGTCGGCGAACCGGGCCTGCTCGGAGGCGATCAGGACGTCGCAGTACAGCGCCAACTCGAGCCCGCCGGTGACTGCTGCGCCGTTGATGGCGCCGATCACGGGTTTGGTCATCGGGGGCCACTGCGGGGAAATGTCTGGTATGCCGGTGGATTCGCCGAACTCCTTGAGGTCCAACCCGGCGCAGAACACCGGATCGGCGCCGGTCAGGATCACCACGTCCACGTCGTCGTCGGCGTCAGCATCGGCCAGTGCGCTGAAGATGGCATCACGTAACGCGCCGGACAGCGCGTTGCGGGCCTGCGGGCGGTTGAGGGTCAGGGTGCGGATTCGGTCCTGTGTCTGGACCAGCAGAATGTCATCGCTCACCGGTTCACCGTAGCCCCGACTACCCTGAACGGAATGCACGGTATGGCGTTGAAGGAGTGGAGCGCTGTCATTGCCGCGCTGCTGGCCGGCCGGCAACGAATTCTGCTGCGCAAAGGTGGCATTCACGAGAAGCGGTTCGCCGTCAGCGCAGATGAGTTCCTGCTGTTCCCGACCGCGGTGCACAGCCACGCCGAGCGGGTCCGTCCACAACACCGCGACCTGCTCGCGCCGGCGGCCGCCGATTCCACCGCTGATCAGGTGCTGGTTCGGGCCGCAGCCAAAGTCCTTGCCGCGCTGCCCGTCGAGCGGCCCGAGGCGCTGGATGACATCGCGGACCTGCACATCTGGACCACTGAATCGGTGCGCGCCGATCGGCTGGATTTCCGGCCCAAACACCGGCTGACAGCGCTGGTGATCCAGGTGTTCCCACTGTCGACGCCGGTGCGGCTGCCCCGCAGCCCCGACTACGCCGGCTGTGCCAGCTGGGTGCAGCTACCGATCGCCGACCCCGAACTGGGCGCCCCGGTATTCACCGACGACGATCTCGAGGCGGTGACCGCCCGGGTCCGCGACACCGTCGGCTGAGCGGCCCGCCGGCTCAGATCTGCGCGTGATTGGGCGGCCGAACAGCGGCGAGTTCCCAAGCTCCGATGTGGTGGTACTTCCAATCGACCGGATCATGCACGCTGTGGGTGCGCGCGTTGCGCCAGTGCCGGTCCAATCCGTGCTTGAGGTCGGTTCCGCTGGCCCCGGTCAACGCGAACAGCTCGTTGGTCACGTCCACGGCCACGTCGCTGGCGAACGCCTTGGCCTGGGCGACCGCGATCGACCCGTGTGCGGCGGTGTCGGGACCGGCCGGGACCAGGCCCAACTCATCGAGGACGTCAGCTGCCCAGCGCAGCAGCTGCACGGCGGCACGGGTGCGGGTTGCCAACCGGCCGAACCGCAACCGGATGTTGGGATCCTCCGCGGCGGTCGGTGCACGTTCGGCCCGGTACGCCTCGAAGAACGGCCGGCTGCGGGTGCGGACGAACTCTCCGGCATCGGCGAGGGCTCCCTGGGCGATCCCGGCTTCGATGGCGGCGTGCACCAGCTGCGCGCGCGCCCCGAGCAGCTGCGGCCCGTCGAACGCCGTCCCGTACGGCACGACGAAGCCCGCATCGACGCGTACCCCGTCGAATGTTGTTGTGCCGCTGACGGTGGAACGCTGTCCCATCGCCGCCCAGTCCTCGTCGATGCTGACCCCTGCCCGGTCACGCTCGACCAGGGCGAGTACCAGCCGGCCGTCGGGATCGAGCGCGCTGGCGGCCAGCCAGCGCGCGGTGATGGCGCCGGTGCTGTAGTACTTGACGCCCTCCAGGCGCCAGCCCGGTCCGTCGGCGACCAGACGGGTCTTGAGGTCCAGGGCGTGGGTGCCGCCGCGCTCGGCGAGCACCGGCGCGATGCGGCCGCCCTCGGTCACCGCGCCCAGCAGCGTCGCGCGCTGGTCGGCGGTACCCAGCAGACGCAGGATGTCGATCGCCAGGTAGTGGCCCTGCGGGATCTGCGCCAGTGCCGAATCCGCGGCGGCGATCGTCGTGATCACCTCGGCCAGCGTCACCGGCCCCAGACCCGACCCGCCGTCGGCGACGGGGACCGTGATCGCCGGCAGGCCCGATCGGTCGAACTCGGCGAGCTCGGCGTGCGGAACGCGCCCTGCACGATCCCGGTCGGCCGCGCCGGGGCGTACCGCGTCGGCGAAGGACTTTGCGGCCGCGACGGCTTCGGCGTGACTGTCAAGTCGCACCGCGGTGCCTGCCGTCACGGCAGTGCCGGCTCAGGGACGGGCGCCAGCCCGGCGTGTGCTTCCAGTTCGCGCACCAGGGGCAGCACGTTACGGCCGAATGCCTCGACCTCTTCCTGGAAGTGCAGGAACCCGGCCAGGATCAGGTTCACGCCCAGCTTCCGGTAGGCGACGATGCGCTCGGCGACCTGTTCGGCGGTGCCGATCAACTGGGTGCGGAAGCCGTCGTTGTACTGCACCAAGTCTTCGAAGGTGGAGTTCGCCCACATGCCCCGCCGGTCTGCGGTCGAGGCGCCGGCCTGGCGCACCGCAGCGCCGAACCCCTCAACCGCGGGAACATCGGCCTTGGCGATGATCTCGCGCAGCACCTCTTTGGCCTCCGCTTCGGTGTCGCGCACGATGACGAAGCCGTTGAGGCCGAAGCGGGGCGGCTCGGCGCGACCGGCATCGGCCGCGACCCGGCGCAGGTCGGCCAACTGCGCGGTGACCCCGTCGAAGTCGTTGCCGTTGGAGAAGTACCAGTCCGAATAGCGTCCGCCGTTGTTGCGCGCCGCCGTGGAGTTACCACCCTGGAAGATCTCCGGGTGGGGTCGCCCCTCCCAGGAGAGCGGCTTGGGCTGCAGATTGAAGTCCCGGATGCGGTAGAAGTCACCGGCCAGCTCGGCGTGATCGTTGGTCCAGATCTCCCGCAGCGCCTGGATGAATTCCGCACTGCGCCGGTAGCGTTCGTCGTGCTCGAGCCACGGTTCGCCGAGCTTGGTGAACTCGTCCTTGAGCCAGCCGCTGACGATGTTGACCGCCACCCGCCCGTTGGACAGATGGTCCGCGGTCGCCAGCCATTTCGCCAGCACTCCCGGCTGCCACATGCCCGGGTGCACCGCGGCGATCACCTTGAGCCGCTGCGTGGCCAGCAGCAGGGCCAGACTGAAACTGGTTGACTCGTGCTGGTATTCGGCGCTGTAGCTCGCCGTGTATCGGACCTGAGTCAGGGCGTACTCAAAGCCGGCTTCCTCGGCGATCCGGGCCAGGGCCACGTTGTAGTCGTAGCTCCAGTCGGTGCGTTGCTCAATCGTTGAGGTGACCAGTCCACCGCTGACGTTGGGAACCCAGTAGGCGAAACTCAGCGGCGTGGGGGCATTGGTCGGCATTGCCTTGTCTTCCTTACGTTGTCAGTGAGGTAACGGGGTGGTCGAGCAGTCCCCGCTCGGCCAGAATCGGCACCACACCCTCGCCGAACGAGAACGCCTCTTCCAGGTGCGGATAGCCGGACAGGACGAATTCGTCCAATCCCAGCTGGTAGTACTCCTCGATGCGGTCGGCGACCTCCTCGTGGCTGCCCACCAGCGCGGTTCCGGCGCCGCCACGGACCAGACCGACACCGGCCCAAAGGTTCGGTGACACCTCGAGTTGGTCGGTGCGACCGCCGTGCAGCGCGGTCATCCGTCGCTGGCCCTCCGACCCGGACTTCTGTTGGATCTGCTGGGCCCGCTGGATCTGCTCGGGGCTGAGTCCGGCCAGCAGCTTGTCGGCTTGGGCCCACGCCTCTTCCGCGGTGGGTCGGCTGATCACATGCAGCCGGATGCCGAACCGCAGCTCACCGGAGGCCACTCGGGCCGAACCCAGGTCCTTGACCCGCCGGCGCACCGCGTCGAGCTTCTCGGCGACCTGGGCAGGTGGTTCGCCCCAGGTCAGGTAGACATCGGAGTGCTTGGCCGCCACATCGATAGCCGCGGCCGAGGACCCGCCGAGATAGATCTCCGGCCAGGTCTCGGCGGGCACGATGGTCGCATCCTCGACGAAGAGGTGATCGCCGTGGAACGTGACCGGATCCCCAGTCCACAGCTGCCGGAAGATCGTGAGGAAATCGGCGGCGCGGGCGTAGCGCGCGTCCTTGTCCAAGTCGTCGCCGAAGCGCCGCTGCTCAGCGTCGTCGCCGCCGGTGACGACGTTGAGCAGTAGCCGGCCTCCCGACACCCGCTGGAAGGTCGCGGCCGCCTGGGCTACCAGCGTCGGCGCCTGCAGACCCGGACGGAAGGCCACCAGGAACTTGAACCGCTTGGTGAGTTGGCTCAGCGCGGCGGTGAACACCCACGCGTCCTCGCACCAGCTGCTGGTCGGGGTCAGCGCCCCGGTGAACCCCAACTGCTCCGCCGCCCCCGCGACCAGACGCAGGTAGTCCAGGTCCGGGGCGCGGTCGGCGCCATAGGGATTCACGCGGCTGCCTGCGGCACCGACGGCGTTCCCCAGACTCAGGTCGCTGCGGGAGTCGCCGTTGGTGGGCAGGAACCAGTGCAGTGTGATAGCCATCAGCGGTAGAGCGAGAACTCGGGGTGCCGGTGGTTGAGCACCCAGTCACCGACCTCGCGCGCCTTGTATGCGACCGGGTCGTGCAGGGTGTGCGTACGCAGGTTGCGCCAGTGCCGGTCGAAACCGTAGGCACTGGTGGTGGCGCGGGCGCCCTGGATCTCGAACAGCCGGCTGGCGGCCTGCAGGCCGACCTCGGTGGACAGGTACTTCGCTTCGTACACGGCGATCGCGGCCTCGGCGCGCTGGTCCTCGGTCAGTGCGGGACCGATGTTGACGGCCTCTTGCAGTGCGTCACCGGCGCGGTCGGCCAACAGTGCTGCGGCGCGAATCTGACTGACCAACTGCCCGACGGTCTGCAGGATGTAGGGATCGTCGGTGGCGCGCTCGACGCCCGAGGACTCCCACGGGGTGGCCTTCTCCCGGGTCCACTCCAGCGCCTCGGTGAGGGCGCCCTCGACGGTGCCGACGTAGAAGTTGACGAACGCCAGCTGCCAGTGCGGGGTGATCAGGGTCTGGTACGGAGTGAGGGTGCCACCGATGAACGGCTCCTCACCGAGTACCTCATGGTGCTCGATGCGGGCATCGACGACGCGGACACCGCCGGAGTCCGTCAGACGTTGACCGATGTTGTCCCAGTCGTCGAGGAAGGTGAAGCCCTGTCGTCCGCCGCGGGCGTCCAGCGACAGGAAGACCTGTGATCCGTCCAGCAGTGCGGTGACAGAGAGCTGGTCGCCGGTGCTGGCGCCGCTGGCGAAGGTCCGGCTGCCGTTGAGCCGGAAGCCGTCACCGTCGCGCGTCAAGACCAATCCGGAACTGCCGCGCGGATTTTGGATGCCGCCCCAGAACAACTTCTCGGCGGCGTTGCGGCGTGACTGCGCGTCCGCCTGGGCGGGGGTGCCGAACAGCTGGGCGACGCGGGTCTGGGCGTAGTGGTAGCCGAGCAGGTGGGCGATCGAGGTGTCGCCTCGGGCGATCCGCCGGGTGACCAGAGAGGCCTGGGCGAAGTTCAGCCCGGATCCGCCGTATTCGACCGGCTCCTGGATCTGAAGCAGGTCGTTGGCGCGCAGCAGTTCGATCTCGGCGCGCGGGGTCGCGTTCGCCTTGTCGCGCTCGGCCGCGGTCTGGCGCAGCTCCTCTGCAACCCGGTCGGCGGTGGCGAGCACGTGAGCGAGGGTCTGGCCGCTGGCGGCCGGCCGCTCGGTGACGACGGTCATGGGGGACTCCTAGGAGAGACGTAAGTGGCACACCGGATGTCTGGCGCTGTCACGGATACAACGCGGCTGGCTCGTCGGCGGACAACACGGTCGGAATTAGGACGCACCGGCCCAACCGGTCGCTGAGCAGTGCCGATGGCTCCGGTCCCGTTAAAAAAGCACGTTGATCGGAAATATCCGCCTGGTAGGGCACCCGAACCGGCCCGCCGGAGGTGCGCTCCGCGACGGGCGGCCGGGCGGTGGGAGGGCAAGCCCGGGATGAAAACTAACGAGGGCATTAATTTTGGATCGCCGTGGAGCTAATTGTTATCAAACGCTTAGCCGCTGTTCACAGCTTTGTGACCTGTGTTGACTCCTGCGAAGCCTGTTGCATGCCAGTGGGGGACTGACATTTCATTCCTTCCTGAATCACCGTCTGACGCACGGCGATGTTGCGCGTCTTGATCTGTGGCCGGTCCCCAGCGTCCCCAAAGAGGAAGAGTTAATGAGGGTTTCGATTAGTCGTGATGACTTGTCCAGGGTGGTCCATCGGTGGCGGACGCGCACCGACTGCAGCGCGCGGTCGCCGCGCCGGGCGGTGGCGGCCGTGGTGGCGATGGTCCTGGCTGCCGGTTCGTTCACCCTGGTGGACGACCCGGTGGCCAATGCCGACGACATCAAATATGAGGCGTTCTACACACCGCCGGCACCGCTGCCGGACGGGAAGCCGGGAGATCTGATCCGGACCGAACCGCTGCGGCTGGTGCTGGAGCCGTCGGGTCAGCTGGGCGCCTTCGTCGGAACCGGCACGCGAATCATGTACCGCAGCACGGATGCTCAGGCGCAGCCGGTCGCGGTCACCGGGGCCTACATCGAGCCCGATGTGCCTTGGCCGGGTAACGGTCCGCGTCCCCTGATCGCCTACGCGACCGGTCCGTACGGGGTCGGTGAGCAGTGCGCCCCGTCGCGACTGCTCGACCAGGGCATCCACTTTTCCCAGGGCTTCGACCTGACCTTCAACTACGAAGAGGGCTTCATCGCCACGCTGTTGGCGCGCGGCTTCGCCATCGTGGTGACCGATGGGGTCGGGATGGGCACGCATGGCCCGCACTCGCCCCAGTTCCTGAATCGAGTTGCTGCCGGAACGGCGCTGCTCGACGCGGCGCGTGCAGCCCAGAAGCTGCCCGGCACGTCGCTGGATCCGCACGGTCCGGTTGCCTTCTGGGGCTGGGCATCCGGCGGGCAGGCGTCGTTGTCGGCCGCCGAGCTGGCACCGACCTACGCGCCGGAGCTCAACATCGTGGGCACGTACGCCAACGCGCCGCTGACCAACGTGGTCGAGGCGATCCCGTCCGTCGACGGCAACTTCCTAGCCGTGCTCGCCGGCTACCTGTTGCGCGGCATTCAGGCGTCCTATCCCGAGACCGAACAAGCCATCTGGGATGTGCTGACCCCTCGCGGAGCCCAGATGCTGGACTGGAGCGGGCACACCTGCCTGGTGCAGGGCGGCGTCGACTACGCCTTCCGCCACCTGGAGTTCTGGTTCAAGGAAGACCTGAACGCCATCGCCTCCTCCGAGCCCATCAAGACGATCTTCGCCTCGCAGCGGGTCGGCAACATCAAGCCGAAGGGGCCGGTGTACATCTCGCACAACCGCTGGGACCCGTTGGCGCCGTACAGCGCTGCCCATGACACGGCCCGCGACTGGTGCACGCAGGGTGCCGATGTCGAACTGTGGACCAATGAGCAGCCGCCGCTGTTCAACAAGATGGACATCAACATCCTGTTGCCGCAGTTCGTCGATGGCGAGCGCAGTATGGCCTGGGTCAGCGATCGCTTCAACGGGTTGCCGACCCACTCGAACTGCAGCGCGATCCTGGCTGAGTGACGGATCGGCACAGTTTGGACCCTGGGGTCGCGGTGGCTGCTAGCGCCGCGACCTCAGGGTCCGAATGATCTGTGCCGACAGTTCCGGGTCGGAGAGCAGCTGGTCGATCAGTGCGGTCATCACTTCCTGACCGGTGATACGCGCACATCCGACCCGGTCGGCGGCTTCCCGCTGCCACAGGTCGAGACCGCGATGCTGGGCCGGCGACAGATCAACGGTGCGCCGGGTCCGGGTCTGACGAAGCGGGATCGGCTCAGTCGGCTTCATGCCGGGCTCGCGCGCCGGCGCCCAGCCATTGGACGCGAAACCGCGGTTGTCGAGGGGATCGCTGGCAGCTCTCATCGTGTCGACCTTCGGTTGCGGTGGAACCTCACCCTGGTGTTCCTGCCAGAGTAGCCCGTCAACCTTGGGGTTCGAACCCGACAATCGATCGCCCCTCGGTGGCTCAGTGCGCCTTTGCGCTGGTGACAGCGGCGAGGAGGCGCGTGGTGAACGTGTGCCCGATCGGGTCGTCGCCGAGCCCGAGGTAGAACTCGGCATTGCCCTGATCAGCGGTTGCGCCTGACCACCGCGCCGCGAGGCTGATGCCGGAGTCGATTGTCCCGACGACGTCCGTGCGCACGGTGATCGTCTCGAGTCGTGCCGATCGCACATGGATTCCCCGCCGTTCGCCGGTCACGGCGATCACCAGGTGGTGCGGGGTCAGCAGTGCCAGGGTGCGGTGCTCGCGGTCCGGGTCGCCGGTGCCGGTGATGGTGGCGATGAGTCCGTTGCGGTGGCGCCGCACGCTGTGGGTTTCGCAGGCCGCCGTGACTTTCGCGAGTACGTCGCCGAGCTGGTGCTGTTCGGCATGGGCCTCGATCGCGGCGAGCAGCGTGGTGTCGAGGCGGTCGGGGGGCACCGCCGCGCTATGGCGCTCGTATAGCTGCTTCACGTCCCGCATAGTCGCACGCTCGGGTGCTGCGTGGAACGCGCTGGGTGGGTGCAGGCACGCGGACCCGGCGGACACTAATTATCCGAGCTATTGTTTATGCAAGATTAAAGAAATGTTAGACCGGATCGATCGATCATGATTGCATTAAATACGGAAATCCGTGAATCAGTGAATCAGTAGATCAGTAGATGGCCTGTGACCTGGGAAAATGATGGTCTAACTTGCTTCCATCCGCGGGCCGCTGTCGAAACTCTGGGAGTCCGAAAAATTGTTGATTCGACAGTTGTTGAGCGGCCTTGCCGGTGCTAGCCTTCGAAATATCAAGATAATTTCGGGAATCTTGACGAGGGAGGAAATCATGTTGATTTCACGGAATTCGTGCCGACGTATGGCCGCCGGAGCGCTCGGTGCCGGCACAGTGGCGGGCGCACTGCTGGTCGGTGCCGCCGGACCGGCTCAGGCCGCCCCGGAGCAGGCCTTGACACCACCGCCTGCGGCGGTCCAGATGGCCGGCACGCGGGCCGACCTCCCCGTCGCGTTCGGGGACCGTGCCGACACGGTGTTCGCCGCGACGTGGCACACGGCGCCCATGCCGCAGACCACGTGGGCCCAGCATCGCCACTGGTGGCATCACCATCACCACTTCTGGCACCGCTGGTGGTGGTGGTGGTGATCGAGATGTCGGCTAAGCCGCGGCGGGACCGTGGCACAGCTGGCACCGGGCTGGCACTGCTGGCCGCACTCGGCGTCGGGGCAACCCTCGCCGGGTGCGGTTCGAGTGCCGAAGTGACTCCGGCGGGATCGGCCGCGCCCTCCTCGCCCGCCGCCGAACAGGCCCAGCCGGTCGCGCAGCCAAGCTACGACATCTCTCGGGTCGGTGCGGTCGTCGATGACTTTCCGGCGGACTTCACCGCGCAGGCGCACCCGGCAAAGACCTTGGGGCAGTCCGACATCGACGGGTCTGCGGTAGCCGCGTTCACCAACGCCGTGGTCGATCCGCCGCAGTGCCGGTCGGTGGTCATCCCGCCGTATGTCGACCCGAAGGTCGGAACCGAAGCTGCCGGAGTGATCGGGCAGGGCGACCAGGGCAACATGTATGTCGTCGCGCTGCGATCACCGGAGCCCATCGCTCCCGCGCCCGATCCGGCCGGCTGCGACCGGGTCTCGCTGTCCGGTTCGCCGGAGGCCAGCGGCTCGGTGGAGCGCGTGGCGGCGCCCGCCATCGCCGGCGTCACCACAACCGGGGTGAAGCTGAGTGTCGCCGACCCGGAGGCCGATCCCGACTATCTGTACACGGCGGCGCTCGACGACCGAACGTCGGTGGTCGTCATGGGCAGCGCGGCTGAGGAGTTGGATCCGCAGCGGCTGATGTCAGACCTGCTGGTGAAGTCCGTCTCAGCGATTCAGGGGCAGCAGCAGCCGTGAGCCGGCCGAGTGGGCCGACATTGCAGTAGTGCACTACTGAGTCCGCCGCACCGTGCGCGACTGAGGATGTTCTTTGCTGGCCAAGCATCCGGACATCGTCAGTCGCGCACGGTGCGCGGACACAGATAGGGAGCTCAATGCAATGACTGCTGCAACCCGTACCCGGGCTACCTCGACAGCAATCGCCGGAATCGCCGTGGTGTGCGCCGGTCTGATCGTCGTCACGCCCGTACCGAGACCTGATCCCGTACCGAGACCTGATATCGAACGTGCCACGGTCGCGCTGACCGCCACCGCGGACCTCTTGGACCTGGCGAGCTTGACCGACGTCGCAGCCGACTACCCCGGGGGGCTGCTCGGCCTCGACGAGGTCCCCGGGGAACTCGCCGACGGTCTGCCCGGTGGCGCAGCGGAGACCACCACTTTCTGGCAGTATTTGTGGCAGCAAACGATGGGCTCGTGGTACGGCGCTTTCGTCCGGTTGCTCCCAGGCGAATGGCAACTTTTCGGCGGTTTTTTTGTGGCTGTGTTGTTTTCTCCAGTCGGGTTGTTATACGACTGGGCGACGGGGTTAATCGGTCAGGCATGGGAGGCAATCGCCGCAACATTCGGGTTCGATCCCTATCCCGGTTTTCCCGCTGCTGCCGCCCTGCGTGTCAGGGTGAGTTGAGTCCAGTGGTTCATAGCAACCCGCTTGCAGGGCGAGATACGGATCAACTCGGAGATGACGATTTCCAGCCCGGCTGTGGCCGGGGAGAATGCGTACATGGATTCAACACGTCCACGTGGTGGTGGCCCG